>CAYNSL010000025.1:3916-30256 GCA_964399755.1 uncultured Chitinophaga sp.
AAATTCTTATAGAGCCAGTCGTGGAATAAAAATTTGATCGCCCCGTTCAGCCGGATAAAAGTATACGCGGTAAATGTGGCGCCGTTGTCACGCGCCGCTTTCATGATGCGCTGCATTTCGTGCTCGTTCAGGCCCGGGATCATCGGTCCCATCATGATCCCCATCCGTACGCCGGCCCGGCTGAGTTCGCTGATGACTTTCAGTTTCTGCCGGGCGGTGGTGGTGCGCGGTTCCATCACGCGGCGCAGGTCTTCATTAAAAGAGGTGATCGATACCATGGCGGAAACGATATTTTTCTTTGCCATTTCCTGCAATACGTCCTTGTCTTTCAGTATCCAGGAATTTTTAGTGAGGATGCCCACGGGCTGGTTGAATTCATTGCACACTTCGAGCAATCCCCTGGTGAGCCGGTACACCTGTTCGGCAGGCTGGTAACAATCTGTATTCCCGCTGAGCATGATCGGGGTGGCATCCCATTTTTTATTCAGCAGGAATTTGCGCAAAAGCTGCGGGGCGTTTTTCTTTACGATGATCTTTCTTTCAAAATCCAGTCCCGCGCTGTAGCCCCAGTATTCGTGCACATTGCGGGCATAGCAATAAATACAGCCGTGTTCGCAGCCGGCGTAGGGGTTCATGCTGTACGACATGCCGACGTCGGGGCTTTCCACCTTATTTACGATGGTCTTCGATTCCTGTTCGAGGTATTGCGTGCGGGTATTGGCCTCTTCCCAGTCGTCGATCCCTTCTATATGCTCCCGGGTTGACTCGTTTTTAAGAAAACGGTTCTTCGTATTGAACTGGGCGCCGCGTCCGGCAAGGTATTGCGTATTTCCCTCTTTTTTCTCCGTGTCATCTTTTAGCGTGTCATCCGGAGTTTCCCTTTTCTTCGGGATGACCCGGTAATGGTCCTGTTTCAGTTTTTCCGGCATGTAATCGGTTTTGGCTGTTTCTGTAATAAAAAAGGAGAACAAAGAGTTTTCCCTTCCGTTCATTCGCACTGTCCTCACCCTTTATTCTCCTTTGCACACTTACCCATCCCACTTTACCCGCCGTGGCGGATAACAGCTTATCGGAACAAATCACCCTGTTTGGTTACGACAGGTAAATTTTTAAATTCAAAATGCTGCACCGTCTGGTATTTCAGTTCACCTTCCGGTCTCCGCAGCAAGGTCATGCCCGACGCGATAAACCTCCCGGTAAAATGACTGTGGCTGTATTCCAGCCACCCTTTTTCATACTGCCAGGGCACCAGCTTCCGGCCGATCGTGATATGCGGCTCGAGGATGAAATGAGGTTTGTTGTCATCATTCAGTTTCATCAGGCGCTGCGCTTCGTGGCGGATCGCTTTCACCAGCCCCTGCACCGGTAATTTGGAAATGACATTAATATAAATGGTATGCGATGGGAAACTGCTAAAGTCTTTCAGTTCCACTTTAAAGGGCGGAAACCCCATGGCCAGCGTTTTCAACCTGTTTACGATACGGTCTTCCAGCATGGCATACTGCGAAAAACTGACCAGCGCGATATAGGGTTTGCCCCATTTCGCGAGATCGGTTTTAAATTTTTCAGAAAAATCCTCCTTCACTTTCCTGATCCTGTTGCCCAGTTCTGCAGGCAGGTCCATGACCAGCAGGTACTCATACACCCTGTAGCCGGGCAGGGAAGCCACATTTGTCTTCATACACTTTATTTAACCTGTTAACGGTTCCGGTTTGTTACTTATTTTCTTAGCACTAATTTACTAAATTATTTAGTTATTCCAAATATTTTTTACACCTTTATCACTTGAAATCTATTTTTTAACAAGTCCCCCTCCGCCCCTCCCGGGCAGGGGCCGGAGCGGGGCCCAAAAATGATGTTATGGAGGGGGAAGAATTTTACGGGGCGGCCTACAAAGGCACGAAACAATTCACGCAGCAGCAGGTTAAATCGGCCAATGCCACCGGTTTCGGCGCGGCGGCCGATGATTATATGGAGCGGGGCATCGACCTGAACGAACAACTGATCCGCAATAAACCCGCCACTTATTTTTTCAGGATGAAAGGCGATGCCATGCGCGACGCGGGCCTGTTTGACGGGGATATCCTGATCGTGGACCGTTCGGTAAAACCGGTGAACGGAAAGATCATCGTCGCGGTACTGAACGGCGAACTCCTGGTGCGCCGTTTTCACCAGAATTTTTCATCGGCCTTCCTGGTGCCGGAAAACAACCGGTATAAATCCATCAACCTGGCGGAGTTCAGCGATTTCGCCGTCTGGGGAGTGGTGGTGTATAGTATTCATCCGGTTTGAAAACTTCCTGACATTGGGTTATGAAAGCGATCGTCGACTGCAACAACTTCTACTGTTCCTGCGAGCGGTTATTTAAACCGGGACTCGAGGGTAAACCGGTCGTGGTACTCAGCAACAACGACGGCTGTATCATTTCCCGCAGCGATGAGGCCAAAAAACTGGGTGTGGAAATGGCCGGCCCCTATTTCATGGCCAAACCCCTGATCGAAAAACACGGTGTCAGCGTTTTTTCCTCCAATTATAATTTATACGGCGACCTCAGCTGGCGCGTGATGGAGACACTTCGCATGATACTCGGAAAGAAAAACGTTGAAGTATACTCGGTCGACGAAGCTTTTCTTGACCTTGACATGTTCCGACCCGAAGAACTGCAGTCCGTTGCAAAATGGATCCGGGAAACGGTGGAGCAATGGACGGGGATCAAAGTTTCGGTGGGCGTAGCGCCGACAAAAGTGCTGGCCAAGCTCGCGAACAGGCTGGCCAAAAAAGATAAACAGCGTACCGGCTGTGTTATACTGCTCGATACGGAAGAAAAGATACGCGAGGCCCTGCTCAAAACACCGGTGGGCGATATCTGGGGTGTGGGCGGTCAGTACGCCTATAAATTAAAAGAATACTGGGGTATTTATGATGCCTGGCAGTTACGGAACCTCAGCGAAGAATTCGCGCGCACCCGGCTTGGCGGGGTAGTGGGCGTGCGCCTGGTCCGGGAACTCAGGGGCATCCCCTCCCGGGAAATGGAAGAAGAACTGGTACAGAAAAAAATGATCGCCACCACCCGCATGTTCGGCAGCCCCGTCACCGAAATCCGGGATATCCGGGAAGCCGTAGCCACCTATACGTCACGCGCGGCGGAGAAACTGCGTCGCCAGCAGGGAGCGGCGACGATCATCAGCGTATTCGTGGTATCGAAAGAAGAAAATCACCAGGTGGGGTTTAACCGCGGGGCCACCCACAGCAATTATACCGTGCTGCCGGAAGCCACCTCTTTTACCAATGCACTGATCAAACCGGCGCTCTCCCTGGTGGAAACACTCTATAAAAAAGGAACCGTTTACAAAAAAGCAGGTGTGATGCTCAGCGGTATCGTACCCGACCGGTCCATCCAGGGGAACCTGTTTATCCCCGATCATAAAAACTGCGAACGGAAACTGATGGACATGATCGATAACGTCAATTTCAGCCAGCGTGATGATGTGCTGAAATTCGCGGCCTCGGGTACGCAGCGCGACTGGAAAATGCGGCAGGAACTGCGCAGCCCCCGGTATACCACCCGCTGGAATGAATTGTATGAAGTGCGGTAAACGGGTTGACTGATTGCCCTTATTATTTATCCGCGGGGACAAAACGCATGCATCCAAAATTGTATCTTGTTATCCTAAACCTCTGCCATGCGATTGCTTGTCCTTTTGCTGCTTACCGGCATGAATGCGTGGGGGCAGCAACAGCCCAATATCATTTATATCATGAGCGACGATCATGATGCCGACGCCATCAGCGCCTACAATAAACAATTCATCCAAACGCCCAGCCTCGACAGGATCGCAAAGGAAGGCGTATTGTTTACCCGCAATTTTGTGGGCAATTCCATTTGCGGTCCCGTACGGGCCACCCTGCTTACCGGGCAGCACTCGCACAAGAACGGAATGAAGGATAACCGCACCCGTTTTGATTCATCCCGCCTCACCATGCCCAAAATTTTTCAGCAGAACGGTTACCAGACGGCTATCGTCGGCAAATGGCACCTGATCTCTTATCCCACCGGTTTTGATTACTGGAAAATTTTACCGGGACAGGGTTTTTATTTTGAACCGCGCTTTATCTCAATGAAAGGCGATACCAGCACCTTACACGGTTATGCCACGGATGTGATCACCGACGAAGCCATCAAATGGCTGGACGGCCGCGACCGGAACAAACCATTCGTATTGCATATTCACCACAAAGCCCCGCACCGTTATTTCCTGGCGCCGCTGAAATATATCGAACAATACCATGGTAAAACTTTTCCAGAACCGACCACTTTATATGTCGATACGGCCGGTCACGGTACGGCCTGGCGCCTGCAGACCATGAGCATTTTGCACGACATGAAACTCTGCAGCGACCTGAAAGTGGACCCGAAATCGATCATGGACCTGCCGGAATTCAAACCCGATTCGGCGGAGATCGCCTATTATAACGCCATATTCAACCGGATCCCCGAACCGGAGCGAAGCGGGATCAAAAAAATATATGAAGAGCGCGGAAAACTGCTGCGGGGTTTGCGCCCGAAAGGAAAAGAACTTCTCCATTACAAATACCAATGGTATATGCAGGACTACCTGGCCTGCGTGGCCTCCGTGGATGAGAATGTGGGAAGAATACTCGATTACATGGATAAAAACGGGCTTACGGCAAACACCCTGCTGATCTATACCGGCGACCAGGGCATGTACCTCGGTGAAAACGGCTGGTTTGACAAAAGATGGATGTACGATGTATCGATGCAGGCGCCCCTGCTCATGCGCTGGCCGGGACATATCAAACCCCGTTCCGTCAATACCAATATGACGCAGACCATCGACTACGCGCCCACGATGCTCGACGCGGCGGGGATAAAAGTTCCCGATTTCATGCAGGGAATTAGCCTGGTACCCAGCCTGACCGGAAAACAGAAAATCATTCCGCGGCACAACCTGTACTATCACTTTTATGAATACAAGGCCGACCACACCGTGTTGCAACACCTGGGTGTTCGCGGCGAACGGTATAAGCTGATCTATTTTTACCCCGTAAATGAATGGGAACTCTACGACCTGAAAAAGGATCCGCAGGAACAAAAGAACCTGGTCCGTTCACCGGGTTACCGGAAAATATTACTACAGATGAAAGCGGAGCTGCTGAAATTAAGGAACCAGTACGATGATCACGAAGCGGCCGGTGATTTACATTGATTACTGGTATTTCTTAAAAATGCTGAACAATACTTTCTCCGCGGCGGGCGTCATCTTTTTTGTCGTATCCTGGAGGAAATGCCGTTTGAAGGCCACGATCGCCGCGGTCGAGTCTTTTACATCAAAGCCCACGATCCGGATAGCGGTCAGGTAATCAAAACCGGCGGGCACCTGCACCTGCGTGGTATCGCCCCACCAGAGACCAAAACCTTTCTCGCTTAACATTTTCCAGGGAAAGCGCCAGTTGGGATCGTTTTTACGTGTTGGAGCGATATCTCCATGACCGATAAAATTCGGAGCGGGTATGCTGTATGCTTTTTTCAGCCGGTCGAGCAGGAGCAGCAGGCTGCTGATCTGCGCTTCCGAAAAAGGCTCAAACCCGTTATTGTCCAGTTCGATCCCGATGGATGAAGAATTCAGGTCGGTAGTATTCCCCCACCTGCTTACCCCCGCGTGGTGGGCGCGCAAAAGATCATTCAGCATATGATGTACGGTACCGTCGCGGCAGATCACGTAATGGGCACTGACCGGGTTCTTCGTTTGCGTAAAGGTCTGCAGGGTTTGTTCACAGCTGTTCTGCGCGGTATGATGAATGATCACGTAATTGGGCCGGCGCATTGAAAGGTTGGTGGTGCCCACCCAGTCGCCGGCATAGGGGATCCCCGCGGAATCTTTAACAGGGTATTCCCTGAGTAGTTTCGCGAAAGCCTTTACCTGCTTTTTATAACTTTTATTGGTAGCAGCGTATTTTCCCTGTGAGCAGCTGAAAATCACCAGGGCCAGGATCGCCAAAGAAAAAACGAAAAAGCGTTTTTGCATATATAAGCCTTCAGACGGAACACAAAATAAATAAGAACCGCATTACCTGCGCCGCGGCGCACCCTGGTTGAATCGGCGTTTCGGGCGATGTTTTCCCCCGCCCCCGCCGCGTTGTCTTGGCGCATAAGCGGGCACCGGCCCCAGTGTTTCCGGTACGGCGGCTTTTTCCACTTCCTTTTCCAGCAGTCTTTCGATCTGTGCAAACTTGTTTTGTTCCTTTTCACCGATCAACGTGATGGCCATCCCCTCCGATTCGGCCCGGGCGGTGCGGCCGATACGGTGCACATAATCTTCGGCATCACCGGGTACATCATAGTTGATCACCAGGTCGATCGTATCGATATCGATGCCGCGGCTGAGGATATCGGTAGCGACCAGCATCGGCACACGACCTCCTGCAAAAGCGCTTAATGTATTCTCCCGCTGCGCCTGCTCGAGATCGCTGTGTATTTCGGCAATATTAAACCCTGCTTTCTTCAATTCCCGGGTCACCTGTTTCACCGTTTGTTTGCGGCTGCAAAACATAAGGGTGTTTTTAACATGGAGCTGCTTCAGCAGGAATTTGATCAGCGGCAGTTTCTGGGGGTCATATACCACAAACGCTTTCTGTACGATCTTCTCCGGCGGTTTGGAAATGGCGATATTGATCTCGGCCGGGTCTTTCAGGATCCTGCGCGCCAGTTGCCTTATTTTATCAGGCATGGTAGCCGAGAATAAAAGGGTCTGTCTTTTTTCCGGCAGCGTTTTAATGATCTTGTTGATATCGTCCTGGAATCCCATGTCGAGCATCCGGTCGGCTTCGTCGAGCACGAGGAACTGCAGGCCTTTCATATTGACATAACCCATGTTCAGGTGGGCGATCATCCTGCCGGGCGTGCACACAATGATATCCGCGCCCATTTGCAGGGCTTTTTTCTCCGCCACAAAATTCTGCGCGTCGTTGCCGCCGTAAACGGCAATGGAACTGAGATGCGTGAAATAAGAGAGCCCTTCCACGTGCTGCGCGATCTGGATGGCCAGTTCACGGGTGGGCACAACGATCAGGGCGCCAACCTGCCCGTCAACATGGTTTTGCAGTAACCGGTTCATCACGGGTAATAAGAAAGCCGCCGTTTTACCCGTGCCGGTCTGGGCGGAAGCAATCACATCCCTGCCCGCCATGATCGGCGGTATAACCTTTTCCTGCACGGGGGTGGCGGTTTCATAATTGGAGGCCTCGATGCCTTCCAGCAGACCGGGGAGAAAATTGAATTCGGAAAAACGCAAAATAGTGGTGTTTTAGAAAGATGCGAAGGTATGAGATTTAGGGGGTTGCCGCTGTTTCAATCCGGTTTTATCCTTACCGGCTTGTTTAAAATCAAGCGCGACCCTGCGCGGGGTCATCCTTTCCCGGGATCTTGTTGAGTAGATTAGCCCAAACTTTTTCCAAAACTTAAATACTACAGCTATGAAATACATCGCCTTTTTGCTGGCAATGGCCTCTACCCTTCCCGCGGGGAGCCAGGCCTGGACCAAACAATATGACCATGTTGACCAGTGTATCTGCGGTTTATCGGTTGTAGGCAAGGGTGAAAAACACGGTTTCGCCGACAAAGACGGGAAACTGGTGGTACCCCTGATCTATGACGAAGCGCTGAGTTTTTCCGAAGGATTCGCGGCGGTAAAACAGGATGGCAAATGGGGTTTTATCGACAGCCTGGGTAAAGTAGCCATTCCGCTTCAGTATACCGACGTGATGTCATTTCATAACGGGCTGGCCGCGGTGAGCAACGGGCGTAATTACGGGTTTATCGATACCGGGGGCAAGACCATCATTCCGTTCCAGTTTGAATTCGCACTCAGTTTTTCTGACGACCTGGCTGCCGCTAATAAGAACGGTTCCTGGGGATATATCAACAAGAACGGCAAAGAAGTGATCCCCTTTAAATACAGTTTCGCGGGAAGTTTTGATGAAGGCATGGCCAAAGTACTGAAGGACAGCAAGTGGATCATGATCGACAAATCGGGTAAAAAAATAAACGACGTGGAACAATAGCCTGCCCGGCAAATTCATTACATATTTCTCCGGTACTGGCCGCCCACTTCGTACAAGGCGTGGGTGATCTGGCCAAGCGAGCAGTATTTAACCGTTTCCATCAATTCGGCAAACAGGTTGCCGTTGTTAATCGCGACTGACTTCAGCCTGTTGAGCCTGTCCCCCGAAACATGTTCATTCCGCTGCCGGAATAATTGCAGGTTCCGGATCTGTTGTTCTTTTTCCTCCGTGGTGCTGCGGATGACTTCAGCCGGGATAATGGTCGGCGAGCCTTTTTTATTCAGGAATGTGTTCACGCCGATCAGGGGCAGTTCTCCTGTATGTTTCTGGTGTTCGTAAAAAAGACTTTCTTCCTGGATTTTATTACGCTGGTACATCCGTTCCATAGCGCCCAGCACGCCGCCCCTTTCGGTGATGCGGTCAAATTCGGCGAGCACGGCCTCTTCGACAAGGTCGGTAAGTTCTTCAACGGCAAAGGAACCCTGGATATAATTTTCCGATTTGGCGCTCCCCAGCTCGCGGTTGATGATCAGCTGAATCGCCATCGCGCGGCGCACGCTTTCTTCGGTGGGCGTGGTGATCGCTTCATCATAGGCATTGGTGTGAAGTGAATTGCAGTTGTCGTATATAGCGTAGAGCGCCTGGAGCGTGGTGCGGATATCGTTGAAATCGATCTCCTGCGCGTGCAGGCTGCGACCCGATGTCTGGATATGGTATTTCAGCATCTGGCTGCGTTTGTTGGCCTTGTATTTATATTTCATGGCCTTGGACCAGATTCGCCGCGCCACCCGGCCGATCACGCTGTATTCGGGGTCCATGCCATTGCTGAAAAAGAAGGAAAGATTGGGGGCGAAATCGTCGATCGCCATGCCCCGGCTCAGGTAATATTCCACATAGGTAAACCCGTTGGCCAGGGTAAAAGCGAGCTGGGTAATCGGGTTGGCCCCGGCTTCGGCAATATGATAACCGCTGATGGAAACCGAGTAAAAATTCCGGATCCTGTTTTGAATAAAATATTCCTGCACATCACCCATCAGTTTCAGGGCGAACTCGGTGGAGAAGATGCAGGTGTTTTGGGCCTGGTCTTCTTTCAGGATATCCGCCTGCACGGTACCCCTCACCTGCTGCAGCGCTTTTTGTTTGCATTGCTCGTAAACATCTGCGGGCAATATTTCATCTCCCGATAATCCCAGCAGTTTTAATCCCAGCCCGTTATTGCCTTCCGGTAATGTTCCGGGAGAAGAAGTGTTATTATATGCCGGGGCGGGAATAGATTTGAATTTTTTCCCGAGCGCGTCATTGATCATAGAGAGTTTTCCATGCTCTTCCAGCCATTTTTCACATTGCTGGTCGATCGCTGCGTTCATAAAAAAGGCAAGGATCATCGGGGCGGGCCCGTTGATGGTCATGGAAACCGATGTGCGGGGATCGCAGAGGTCAAAACCGCTGTACAGTTTTTTCGCATCATCCACGGTTGCGATGCTCACGCCGCTGTTGCCCACTTTTCCATATATATCGGGACGGTGATCAGGATCTTCGCCGTACAGGGTTACGCTGTCGAATGCCGTTGACAATCTTTTGGCCGGCTGATCAAGGCTTACATAGTGAAAGCGCTTATTGGTCCGTTCGGGGCCGCCTTCGCCGGCGAACATCCGCGTGGGATCTTCTCCTTCCCTTTTCAGCGGGAAGACGCCCGCCGTAAAGGGAAAATGACCCGGCACGTTTTCCTGGGCCTGCCATTTCAGGATATCGCCCCAGTCGCGGTATTTGGGCAACACGACTTTGGGTATCCGCGTCCCGCTGAGACTGGTAGTGGTCATGGGTTGTTTTATCGTCTTTTCCCTGACCGTATATTCATAATAATCTTTTCCGTATTCCTTTATTTTTCCTTCCCAGTTCGTGATCAGTTTCCGGCTGACCGGCGTAAGCTGTTCGGTATAAAAATCGATTTGTTGCTGCAGGGCGCTTTCCGCTTCGGCCACTGCGGAACTTTTAGCGGAAGCGGACCGGAGGGTATGTAACGCGCCGTGGAGCTGGTAGAGTTTGGAAGCGATCGCGGCCTGGTCCGTGACCAGCTGATCATAGCTCCTGTTATTCTCGGATATCTCCGACAGATACCGCACGCGGCCCGAAGGAATCACGGACTGGCCCACTTTCGCCGTTTCCGCAAAATGGAATTCACCGAAAGACACGTTGGTCTTCTCCCGGATCTTTTTCAGCATCATTTCAAACAAATGATTCACTCCGTCGTCGTTAAACTTGCTGGCCATCGTGCCCACGATGGGGAGCTCGCTGTCTTTTGCCGTAAACAGCTGGTGGTTCCTTTTATATTGTTTCCGCACATCGGCCAGCGCATCCAGCGCCCCAGCCTTGTCGAATTTATTGATACAAACGAGATCGGCATAGTCAAGCATGTTGATCTTCTCCAGTTGTGATGCCGCGCCGTATTCGGGCGTCATCACATACATGCTTACATCGCAGTAATCCAGGATGGAGGCGTCGCTTTGTCCCACCCCCGCACTTTCCAGGATGATGAAATCATAAGCGGCCGCCTTGCAAACATCGATTGCGTCCTGCACCGCTCCGCTCAGGGCGGTATTGTCGTCACGCGTGGCCAGGCTGCGCATATAGGCCCGCGGATGCGAGATCGCATTCATGCGGATCCGGTCGCCCAGGAGTGCGCCGCCGGTTTTTTTCTTCGAAGGGTCGACTGAAATAACGGCAATGGTCTTATCGGTAAAATTGACCAGAAAACGCCTGACGATCTCATCCGTTACGCTGCTCTTGCCGGCGCCACCGGTACCGGTGATACCCAGAACAGGTATGATGGTAGCCGGTTGTGTTCGTTTAGCAGCGTGCTGTGTATGTCCCTTTGCCGGCACAACCCCGTTTTCCGCATTCGTGATCTGTCTTGCAATCACCCGCACATCCCTTGCCTCATCCAGCTTCAGGGCCGTTTTATAATCCGCTTTCCCGTTCAGTTGCATATCGCACTGCCGGATCACATCCTCGATCATCCCTTCCAGGCCCATTTTCCGTCCGTCGTCGGGTGAATAGATCCGGGCGATCCCGTAACGGTGCAGGTCCTCGATCTCCCCGGGAAGGATGGTGCCGCCCCCGCCGCCGAATATTTTGATATGACCGCAACCGTTTTCGTCCAGCAGGTCTTTCATATACTTAAAAAACTCCATGTGCCCGCCCTGGTAACTGGTGATGGCGATCCCCTGCACATCTTCCTCAATGGCGGTTTCCACGATCTCCTTTACCGAACGGTTATGCCCGAGGTGGATGATCTCGGCGCCCTTGCTCTGGAGGATGCGGCGCATGATATTGATGGCGGCATCATGACCGTCGAACAGGCTGGCGGCCGTAACAATACGTACTTTATGAACGGGGGTATAGGCCATATACTGTTTGAATCCGTAAAATTAACCAAAAAACTAATGACTGTTAGCTCCGGTATGGGACGGAATGCAGGGGTTGATTACTTTTGCGGCATGCAGCAGTTGACCGGGCAGGTAGTTTCACTCTATAAAAAATGGAAAGGCGTTGAGCCCGACAGTATCGATATGCTGCCCCAGAGCGGAAGTGAACGGCGTTACTTCCGGTTACACGGTTCGGGGGAAACGGTGATCGGCACCTACGGGGAGAACCTGAAGGAAAACGAAAGCTTTATTTATTTTTCACGGCATTTCCGCAAAAAAAACCTGGCCGTTCCCGAAATATTCGCTGTTAGCGCGGACGGACTTTATTACCTGCAGGAGGATTTCGGGGACCTGTCACTGCTCAACCGGCTGGAAGCGGGCGGATATACCGATGATGTATATGCGCTTTTCCGGAAAAGCCTGGAAGCGCTCGCCGCGCTGCAGGTAAAAGGCGATGAGGGCATGGATTATTCCCGGTGCCTTACCAACCGCGAATTCGGCCGCCAGGCCATCATGGCCGACCTGCTCTATTTTAAATACTATTTCCTCGATGCGTTGCGGAAACCCTACGATAAACAGAAACTGATCGACGACTTTGAAGCGCTGAGCCATTACCTCACGCATACCGAGTACAAATATTTCATGTTCCGCGATTTCCAGAGCCGCAATATCATGATCACGGATGACGATGCCGTTCATTTCATCGATTACCAGGGCGGGATGAAGGGCGCCCCGCAATACGACGTGGCTTCGCTGCTCTGGCAGGCCCGCGCGGGATTGCCGGATAGGTGGAAGGAACAGTTGCTGGAAGATTACATGGACGCGTTTGAAAAAATAACCGGGGATAAAATCGACCGGTCCATCTTCCGCAGCCAGTATAACGGCTACGTGCTCATCCGGCTGCTGCAGGTGCTGGGCGCTTACGGTTTCCGGGGACTATTTGAACGCAAAGCGCAGTTCCTGACCAGCATCCCTTTAGCCCTGCAGAACCTGAAAGGATTTTTTGAAAACCAGCGGCTGGGTATTGCGGTCCCCGAATTCATGAAAGTGCTCAACCTTTGCGTTTCCGGCGAGATCATTCGCCGGTTTACCCCCACCCAGGCCACGGAACAAACGCCCCTGCTGGTGAGGATCCACAGTTTCTCCTATCGAAAGCAGATCCCGGGGGACGAAAGCGGCAACGGCGGCGGTTTTGTATTTGATTGCCGGGGACTGCTGAACCCCGGAAGGATCGAGAGCATGAAAACGCTGACGGGCCGCGACAAACCAGTCCGCGATTTTCTCGAACAACAAACCAAGATGCCGGAGTTCCTGAACAGCGTGTTTGATATCGTCGACATCACGGTGGAGGAATACATCAACCGCGGGTTTGAGAGCCTGGTGATCAGCTTTGGCTGTACGGGCGGTCAGCACCGCAGCGTGTACGCGGCGGATGCGCTGGCGCGTCACCTGAAAAATAAATTCAAAGTGAGAATCGACCTGAAACACCTGGTGCAGGAAGAAAAAAACTGGCAAAACCCCCTGGAGGAAAAAAAACCGTGAAGGCCATGATCTTTTCGGCAGGACTGGGCACGCGGTTCAAACCCTGGACCGACCGGCACCCCAAGGCCCTGGCCCTCGTGAATGGCAAAACCCTGCTGCAGCGGAACATTGAATACCTGCAACGGTATGACATAACCGAAATTATCATTAACGTACATCATTTCGCCGGCCAGGTCATTAGCGCCCTGGAAAAAAACCAGGGCTGGGGAAGCCGGTACCGGATCAGCGATGAGCGTGAAGCCCTGCTCGACACCGGCGGCGGGTTATTAAAAGCCAAACCGCTGTTTAACCCCGGCGAACGATTTATTACCTGCAACGTGGATATCCTTACCGATCTCGACATCAGCCGGCTGGTCGCTTTTCATGAAGAACAACATGCCCTGACCAGTTTCGGCGTAACCACCCGGACCAGCTCACGTTATCTTTTGCTGGATGAAAAAAACCGGCTTTGCGGGTGGAGAAATATAAATACGGGCAACGAAAAGATCAGCCGCGGCAGCGACATACTGCAGCAAAAGGCGTATAGCTGCGTGGTGGTTTTTGAATATGATATTTTCCGCCTCATGGAAGCGGCGGGTTTCACCGGAAAATTTTCCCTGATCGATGTGTACCTGCGGCTGGCCGCCGATCACGCCATCATGGGTTTTGATCACAGCGGCGACCGGCTGGTGGATGTGGGAAGGCCCGAATCGGTGGCCCTGGCAGAATCGCTTTTTCCCTGAAGAACTGAAATCCCCTGTCACTTTTATTTAAAGTATTGCAAATACCCTTTCAGCGGTAGATGACTTGCCCCGTTTTGCCCTATCTTTCGGCCCTAATCAACATGAGTACGTTATGAAGAAATTTGCGCTGATCCTGGTTAGTTTTTTCCTCTTCACCGGGTTGTTTGCACAAACCACCCCCGTTTCTGTTTTTGATCACCGGGAAGCATTCAATCCCCAGTTTTACCCTTATCCCGGCAATGATTTCCGCAGTGCCAGCGGCGAACCCGGTCCGCGGTACTGGCAAAACCGCGCCGATTATAAAGTGGTGGCCAGTCTCGACACGGGGAAACATGTGGTGAGCGGGAATGTGGAGATTTACTATACCAATAACAGCCCGGATAACCTGAAATTCCTTTGGCTGCAGCTCGACCAGAATATTTATAAGAAAGATTCGCGCGCTTCTGCCACCACCACCGAAGCCGGGGGCCGCTGGGCCAACGGTAAATTCACCGAGGGTGATATCATCAAATCGATAACAGCGGAGTATAACGGCAAGACCTATACGCCTAAATTCATCACCAGCGACACCCGCATGCAGGTATGGCTGAACGATGCCCTGAAAAACACCGGTGGCAAAATAAAAATTACGGTCAGCTTTGAGTTCTTCATTCCCGAATACGGCACCGACCGGATGGGCCGGATCAAAACAAAAAACGGCTGGGTCTACGAGATCGCGCAATGGTACCCCCGGATCTGCGTGTACGACGATGTGCAGGGATGGAATACCTTACCCTACCTCGGCCAGGGAGAATTTTATCTCGAATACGGAGATATTGATTTTACGGTAACCGCGCCCGCCGACCTGATCGTAGTGGGCTCCGGTGAATTGCAGAATCCCCAGGAATGTTATACCGCCGAACAGATGAAAAGATGGGAAGCGGCGAAGAACAGCGACAAAACGGTGATCATCCGCGGCGACAGGGAAGTAACCGACCCGGCTTCCCGCCCCAAACAGGCGAACTGCACCTGGCATTTTAAAATCAGCAATGCGCGCGACGTCGCCTGGGCGGCTTCCAGGGCCTTTGTTCAGGACGCGGCCAGGATCAACCTGCCCAGCGGGAAAAAATCAATGGCCATCAGCGTGTACCCCGCCGAAAGCGGGATGAAGAAAAACGGCTGGCAACGTTCCACTGAGATGGTAAAAAGCTCCATTGAATTTTATTCCAAACAGTGGTTTGAGTTTCCTTATCCCGCCGCCACCAATGTGGCGGGTATCGTGGGCGGTATGGAATACCCCGGCATTGTATTCTGCAGCCATAACGAATCCGGTACGGGACTCTGGGGCGTAACGGATCATGAATTCGGTCATACCTGGTTCCCGATGATCGTGGGCAGCAACGAAAGAAAATACGCCTGGATGGACGAAGGATTTAATACATTCATCAACGACGGGTCTACAGAAAACTTCAGCAAGAACAATCCAGAGTTTAAACAACAGAGTTTCTTTGGCGACCCGAATTCTTCGTTCATGGTGAAGTATACGTTTGGCGACAAGATGGACGGGCTCTATAATATCCCCGATGTGATCCAGCAGGATAACCTCGGTATCGCCGCTTATCTGAAACCGGGACAGATGCTGACGGCGCTGCGTGATGTGGTGCTCGGCAAAGAACGTTTTGAAGCGGCTTTCCGGGAATACATCAACCGCTGGGCTTTCAAACATCCTACACCCTGGGATTTTTTCCATACCATGGAAAATGTATCGGGTGAAGACCTGGGATGGTTCTGGCGGGCCTGGGTGCTGAATACGTGGAAACTGGACCAATCGGTGAAAACAGTGAAATATATAAAGGAAGATCCGGTCAATGGCGCCGATATCACAATCCTCAACCTGGAAAAAATGGCGATGCCTGTTACCGTGCTGGTAAAAGAAACGAATGGGAACGAAATGAAGATAAACCTGCCTGTTGAAATCTGGCAGCGTGGTTCAGAATGGACTTTCTCGGTACCCACCACCAGCGAGATCAAGGAAGTGATCCTTGACCCGGATAAGAAACTCCCCGAATGGAACCGGGACAATAACAACTGGAAGAAAAAAGCCTTTTAATAAAAAAGCCCCTTCGATTTTGAAGGGGCTTTTTTATATGCTGACTATTAAATTTTACCAGTTCACCATCACTTTCCCTTCCGCGAGGCGTTTGCCCGCCGCATCATAGATGATGGCATAGTAGACACCGCGTGCCGCGGGACGCAGGTCAACCGACAGCAGTGTATAGGGTCCCGTTATCGAGAATTTCGATTCATAGACCCTGGCGCCTTTCGAATCCAGCACAACAACCGTGCGTGACGTATTGCTCCCGCCATTATTGTAATAGGAAATGGTAAACCTTCCGTCGTTGGGACTCGGGAAAATGAACAGTTTATTACTCGGAAGCGCAGTGATCGTTACAACGGCCGACTGGTTGGAACAAACCAGGCCACCGGGCCAGGTTTCGAGTACCCTTGCCTGGTACGACCCGATCTTTTCCACATTCACAACATAGCTGTTGCCGGTTACACTTAACGGGTTACTGTTAAATGTCCAGGCCGTGCTGATCACGCCGCCGGTGGAAGCGCTGGGTGTAGCCGTCAGCATGGTGGTTTGACCCGGCAGGAGGCTGGTCAGCGGCGCGGCGGTCAGCCCGATCGCCGGTTGCTGGCGCACGCGGATGGTATTGGTGGCTGAACTGGTACAACCATTCGCGTTGGTATAGGTATAGGTTAACGTAAAAGTGCCCACCCCCGCTACGGAAGCGTTGAAGTTGGTACCGGTTACGCCGGTTCCGCTGTATGTGCCTCCGGCCGGTGTGCCGCCCGTAAGCGTATAGGATGCGTTGTTGCTGCACTGATCATTTAGTGTGTTCGTCCACGTTACCCCCGGCAACGCATTCACCGTAAGTACCGCGGCATTGGATACCGTCGGAACCGTACAGGTTGCGCTCGATAATAAACAGCGGTAGCGGTTATTGTTCATGGCCAGGGTGGCGCCGCTGATATTATAATTAGCCGTTGTTGCGCCGGCAATATTATTCCAGGTGGCGCCGCCGTCGGTGCTCAGCTGCCATTGGTAGAGGATCGTTTGCACACTGCTTCCCGCAACGCTGAACCCGGTATTGCCGCCGGCACAAACCGACGCATTCGCAGGCTGGCTGGTAATACTGACCGCACTGATCACTGTCAGTATCGCCGCGCCGGATGTAGCAGACGGCGGGCAGAGCCCGGTTACTACACAACGGTAGCGGTAACCGTTCATGCCGGCCGTTACCCCGGATACGGTATAGGATGAAGAGGTTGCACCCGCAATATTATTCCAGGTAGCCCCGCCATCGGTACTCAGTTGCCATTGGTAACCGATTCCCGATCCGGTAGCCGACACGTTAAAGGTATTGCCGGACCCGGCGCAAAGCGTCACATCCTGCGGCGATGCGGTTATCGCGGGCAGGGTATTGACGGTCAGGATGGCCGCGTTGGATGTCTGGTTGCCGCAGGCGCTGCTAAGCACGCAGCGGAAACGATATCCATTCATACCGGCCGTAACGGAAGCGGCGGTATAGGCCGGGTTCGTGGCGCCGCCGATATTATTCCAGGTGACGCCGCCGTCGGTACTTAATTGCCATTGATACGTGATACTGGCGCCGGTTGCAGTTACACTGAAGTTTGCATTGCTGCCCGCGCATACAGTAATATCTGCCGGCTGAGTGGTTATCTGCAGGGCCGGCAAAACCGTGAATGTGGCACAATTGGAATTAACCGTACCGCAGGTATTTGTTACCACGCAACGGTAATAGAATGTTCCCGGTGTATTGGTAGCCGTATAACAGGGATTAAGCGCGGCCGGTCCGGCGATATTGGTCCATGGACCCGCGCAGGATGGCGCAGTCTGCCATTGATAAGTGATGGGCCCGGTGCCAGATGCGGTTACGCAAAACTGATTATTATTTCCCGCACATACTGTCGCATCCGAAGGTTGCGCGGTAATGGAAGGGCCTGTATTCACGGTAAGGGTCGCGGGATTGGAAATACCCGGCGTGGTACAGGTAGCATTGGATAACTGGCAGCGGTACTTGTAACCGTTCATACCGGCAGTGGCGCCGGTAATATTGTAAGTGGCCGCATTGGCCCCGGCAATATTATTCCAGGTAGCGCCCCCATCCGTACTCAATTGCCATTGATACAGGATACCGGTTCCGCTGCCCGCTACGGTAAAGCTCGTATTGGCCCCGGCGCAAACCGTTTGATCGGCAGGCTGGCTTGTGATGGTTACAGATGTAACCACCGTAAGCGTGGCCGCATTGGAAGTAACCGGCGGATTGCAGGTACCCGTTACCACACAACGGTATTTGTACCCGTTCATGCCGGCGGTAATCCCTGAAACGGTATAAGAGGTCGTATTCGCGCCCGGAATATTATTATAGGTAGCGCCGCCATCGGTGCTCAGCTGCCATTGGTAACCGATCCCCGTTCCGGATGCCGTTACCGAAAAAGTATTATTGGCCCCGGCGCATAAAGTAATATCCTGCGGATGCGCGGAGATGGCGGGCAGGCTGTTTACGGTCAGTAAAACGACCGTCGACGTCAGGTTACCGCAGGCATTACCCACGATACAACGGTACCGGTAGCCGTTCATGCCCGTAGTAGTTCCGGTAATCGTATAGGTGGGGTTGGTGGCCCCGCCGATATTATTCCAGGTGGCGCCGCCATCGGTGCTCAATTGCCATTGATAGTTAACACTGGTACCCGAAGCCGTTACGGTAAAGCTGGCATTGCTGCCCGCGCATACCACCTGGTCGGCGGGTTGACCCGTGATGGAAGCCGCGTCAACAACGGTCAGGATAGCCCCGTTTGAATAAATGGGTGAAGGCGGACATACGCCCGTGAGCATACAACGGTACCGGTAACCGTTCATACCGGCCGTAGCGCCCGAAACCGTATAGGATGATAGCGTCGCGCCGCCGATATTATTCCAGGTGGATCCGCCATCGGTGCTTAACTGCCACTGGTATGTGATGTTACTACCGGTGGCGCTCACACTAAAACTGGTGCCGCCGCCCGTACATACGGAAGCGTCGGATGGCTGCCCGGTAAATGATGGCGCCGTATTGACAGTCAGGATGGCCGCGTTTGAAGCGTTATTGCCGCAAATATTTGTGGCGACACAGCGGTAGCGGTAACCATTCATACCGGCCGTAGCGCCGGTAACCGTATAGGAGGAAAGGGTCGCGCCGCCGATATTATTCCAGGTGGTTCCGCCATCGGTACTGAGCTGCCACTGGAAAGAAGTGGCCTGCGCGGAGGAAATAGCAAAAGTAGCATTGCTGCCGGCGCAGATCGTCTGGCTGTTCGGATGTTCCGTAATCGCGGGACCGGTACCCGGGTTAATTATATAAGTAAGGTTCCGGGTAACGGGTGGCGAACCCGTTGCCGTTCCCGTTACGGCAATCACATAGTTTCCGGGCGCAAGGGTATTGGTTCCGTTCAGCGTTACGATGGTATTGTTTCCGGGAATGACAGGGTTAGCGGAAAAACTAACCGTGGTGCCGCCGGGGTTACCGGTAGCGGAAAGTGTAATGGGATTGGAGAAACCGCCGTTGGAAATTGTACCCAGCGTAATATCCATGGAAGCCGGCGCGGGGCAATTGGTCGATACAGGGGCCGGTGTAGTCAGGTCAAAGCTGGCGGCGGCGGGAATAACAGCTGTCCAGATGCCGCGTCCGTGTGTACCTGCGGCGATCGTCCGGTCTGATGACCGGTATTTGATCATATCTGTACGCACCGTGGGGAAAGTGGAATTAGGAGTCCACACCGTGCTGGCGCCATTGATCAGGTCTGTTTCCCAAACACCGGTTTCGGTGGCGATATAGGCCTTGGTATCCGTATCGGGATGAAAGAGCGCCCAGCGTACCGGCATATCAGGAAGGTTACCGTCGATACCCGTCCAGGTAGTGCCCCCGTCGTTAGTCACCCATACATTCATCACCCCGTAATTGGTAAAGCAGGCGATCAGGTTCTGGTCGGACGACCCGGTGACAACGCAGTTAACATAACCCGCCGGCATACCCGCTCCGCTGTTGATCATTGTACCCGTCGGGGAAGCGCCGTTGGCGTTATCCACGCGGATAATCCCGCCGATCCCCGTACCGAAGTAAACACGGTTTAATAAATAAGGCGAGGCGTGGACGGCGGATACATTTCCGCCCGCGAATGCCGGCATGGAAACAACGGTGGTGGAGGTCCCGGTTTGCGGATTATTCCAGCGCAGGAAATTATTGGCGTTATAGCAGGCATAAATGATATTGGCGTTATTGTCGTAATCCCAGGGGTTCACAAATCGCCCGCTGCTCTGGTCGGAAACGGGGGTGGACCAGGTAGCGCCGTTATTGGTACTCCGGCGATAGACGTTGTATACATAGGAACCAAACTGGTATTGCGGCTGATCCTGGTCGATGGCTACATAACAGCCATCACCTCCGTACACTTCGATAGAACTGTCGAGACCCGGATGGTTCAAACGGTGCACCCCGTTATCCTGCGCGCCGGCCAGAAAATAGTTGGGATAATTGGGATGCAGCGCGATTGAATAAAATTGTTTCAGGCGCAATCCCTTGTTGCGGTCGCGGATGGTGGTGCCACCATTGGAGGAAAAATGTATTCCTCCGTCGCAGGCGAATAATAATTTATTGCCGCCATCCCACCATTGGATATTGTGCTGGTCGGCGTGCACGTACTGACCCGAACTACCGACCCAGGTGGAGATTTTCGTCCAGCTGCCGCCGCCATCCGTGGTTTTATAACAATCCAGTCCGCCGCAGATAAATTCATTTGAATTGGCCGGGTTGATCCCCGCGGAAAGCGAATACCATCCCTGTCCGTTTGCCCAGGTACCGCCGCCCGGCTGGCTATTGGTGGGATTCCAGTTAACGCCGCCGTCTGTCGATTTATAAATGGTCGGCACATTATACGTCGAGGGGTCGCAGGGCAGCGCATACAATACGTTCCCGCTGCAGGCCATCTCCGCCCTTTCATTATAAGAAGGAAATGGAGTGGCCGCCGCATTCCATCCCGAGCCGGAAGTCACCGTCGCGGGATTATCGGTATAACGATAGGTTTGCGTGGTGCCGATACCCGTAGTCATGTGCAGCCTGGCCGGGCCTGAAGTGGAACTGATCTCGAGATCGCAGATGCTCGCGCTTACGCCGCTGGGGGTGATGACGGTCCAGGTTGAACCGCCATCGGAAGAACGCAGTAGCCCTGTATTGCGCGTAGCGAGATAAACATTACCCTGGTAATCGCAGAGGATACGGGTGCAAAGCGGGTACCCGCTTGTACTGGCGAGATAGTTCCAGTTCGCGCCGCCGTCTGTGCTTTTGAAAACGCCGACACCTCTTACGGCATCCGCATTGCGGAATGATTCTCCCGTGCAGACGTACAGGATGTTCTGGAAACCGGGACGCGGATCCTGGCAGATCGCCGAGATCGCGAGATTGCTCATGAAATCATTGATGAGTATCCATGTCGCGGGAGACGCGGTGATATCCGTGGTCTTCCATAATCCGCCGTCGACGCCTCCTGCCCAAACCGTTTTATGTGTGGGATCTGTGGAATCCACCATGGCTGCGCGGATACGGCCGGCTGTTTGATCTAAATTAGGGCGGCTGTTTCCCTGCGGACCACTGAAATCTCCATTCGGGCCGCGTTCTGTCCAGCCCAGCGAAGCTACCGTAGTCGGGCTGTTGCGGAGCGATGTCTTTACCGATTCGGTTTCCTGTATGGCCATCAGCAGTTTGGCCATCGGCACTTTCCCGGAGGAAAGTTCATGGGTGCGTTCCCATTCAAATTCCATGGCCTTATCGGGGCCATCATACAGATCGTTTTCTTCCGCTTCGGATTCTTTTTGTTCCCGGGTGGAACAGCCGGTTACAGCAATAAAAATAAACGCGGTCATACAGAGGACCGCTAAACGGGGTAAGCTGGTATTCTTCATAGTTGTGTAGAATTGGACGGTAGCAAATTTATCTGGAATTTACGTGCGAAATATAGAAAAATGACGGCAGAGCCAATAGGTTAAACAGCAGGCAGTTGCCCGAATCGGGGAAAAACCCGCCCATTTAATCGTTATTTTACGGCGATCATGCTGATTTCTACATTCACAAATTTGGGAAGGGCGGATACCTGTACGGTTTCCCGGGCAGGGAATCCATTTTCAAAGTATTTCCCATAGATCTCATTGATCTCCGCAAAACGGTGCATGTCGGTAATAAAAATGGTGGTCTTTACCACATGACTGAAGTTCATCCCGGCCGCCTGCAGGATGGCTTTCAGGTTATGCATCACCTGGTGGGTCTCTTCCTGTATGTCTTTATTCTTTAAATCCCCGGTAGATGGGTCGATACAGACCTGCCCGGAAATGAACAGCATGGGACCCGATTGAATGGCCTGGTTATAGGGTCCGATCGGCGCGGGCGCCTGGGGGGTATTGACGATGGTTTTTTCCATGGTGCTGCTATTGAAATTCAGTGGGGCGAATTTAGCTTTATACGTTTTCTTTGCAAAAAATAGTATGGAATGATGCGGATCGCTGTGGTTGGGGATGAAAGGCATAAGCCTGTTTTTGCGTTACCGGGACACGAAGAAGATTTGCAGGTGGAATGGATCCCGCAACCCGTTCCCGTAACAGGGGCCATGGCCTATATTGATCTTTTGTTTACACCCGGTGCGGAAAGAATAAAATCCCTGCAGCAGTTGCAGCCTGCCGGTATCATCGTCAATGCCGTGAATACCACCCTTGATCAGCTGCCCGCGGGATTTATCCGGTTCAACGGGTGGCCCGGTTTTATCGGCAGGACGCTTGCCGAAGCGGCGGGTTCTGATGAGACTGCAAAATCAATGGCCGAATCGGTATTCGCGGCCCTGGGCAAAAAAACCGAATGGGTTCCCGATATCCCAGGCCTGGTAACCGCCCGGGTAATCAGCATGATCATCAATGAAGCTTTTTTTGCGCTGGAAGAAAATGTAAGCGGAAAAAACGAGATCGATACGGCCATGAAACTGGGTACGAATTATCCCTACGGCCCCTTTGAATGGGGGAGGCTGATCGGTCTGCAAAATATCGTTGCCCTGCTTGAAAACCTGAGCCGTTCGAACCCCCGCTATCAACCATCATCACGCTTAAAACAAGAAGCATCGGCGGAATGAGCCTGATCCTGAATATCGATACCGCCCTTGCAGCAGCTTCCGTGAGTCTCTCCGAAAATGGAACCGTTTCGGAATCGCTGACCAATCCGGAGACAAAGGACCATGCCGCCTGGCTGCAACCCGCTATTGCGGAAATGCTGAAAAAAAGCGGGCGGAGCCTGAAAGAAATTTCGGCGGTGGCGGTAAGTAACGGACCGGGTTCTTATACCGGTTTGCGCGTGGGGCTTGCATCCGCGAAAGGAATTTGTTTCGCGCTTGGTATCCCGCTGATCACAATCGGTACGCTTCCCGTTATGGCCAACGCAGTAATAGACCAGGCGGAAAACCTGATCTGCCCCCTGATCGATGCGCGCCGAATGGAAGTGTTTACGGCCGTTTATGATAAAAACCTGCAGCAGATCCTGGCGCCGCAGGCGATGATCCTGCAACCCTCAAGTTTTGAGTCGCTGCTCGAGACGGGGCCGGTTCTTTTTTGCGGAAGCGGGAGTCTGAAATTACAGGGCTTGCTCAGTCACCCCGGCGCCCGTTTTACCGCCATCAGTGGAACCACTTATTCTCTTTCCCAATTGTCATATAATTGCTTTAAACGGGGCGAATTTGCCGATCCCGCCTATTCCGAACCCTATTACGGCAAAGAATTTTATACCCCCGCCCGAAAGAATTGACATATTACTTCGTCTTATTAGATGTTAAAGCTTTTTAAACAAGGTCTGATATTCTTTTATGCTCAATAGTGCGACCATGAACAATTATTCGTTAATGCTGAATACCGCCGTCGAAAATAATCAACCGTTGAAAGTGGACCTGCTCAACATAAAAAAAGCCGCCCTGGTACTGCGGGCGGTGAATCATAAACTGCGCCAGCAGATCCTGAAACAAATCGATGAGCAGGGAAAGATCACGGTTACTGACCTTTACGTTAAGCTGCGCCTGGAGCAATCAGTGGCTTCGCAGCACCTCGCCATTTTAAGAAAAGCCGGTTTTGTAAAAACCGAAAGGGACGGCAAATTCATCTACTACTCGGTGAATACCAAAAGACTGCAGGAATTAAACCGCATCGTCGCGGATCTTTTAAGCTGACTTTCACAATTTTCCGCGCTGGCTTCCTCCATTACAGGGAACGGATATTCAATTAATAAGAGCTAAATTTGCCTTTCAAACTACAAACAGATTATGTTCATTAAACAATTATACACCGGCTGCCTGAGCGAAGCGGCATATTATATTGAAAGTAATGGTGAAGCCGCCGTGATCGACCCATTGCGCGATATCGACGCTTACCTCGAACTGGCCAACGAAAGAAAGACGAAGATCAAATACATATTTGAAACCCATTTTCATGCAGATTTCGTCAGCGGGCATATCGATCTCAGCAAGGTTACCGGCGCCCCCATCGTATACGGCCCGGATACCCAAACCAAATTACCGGTGCATATTGCAACAGACGGGGAGCAGTTCAAAATCGGCGACCTGACGATCGAAGTCATGCACACACCCGGTCATACGCTTGAATCAAGTTGTTTCCTGCTGAAGGATGAAAAAGGAAAAGACTATTGTGTATTTACCGGCGATACTTTGTTTGTGGGCGATGTGGGCCGGCCCGACCTGGCGCAGAAAGGCAACGAAATTACCATGAATGATCTGGCCGGCATGATGTATGAAAGCCTGCACAACAAACTTTTCCCCCTTGCAGACGATGTGATCGTATACCCCGCGCACGGGCCCGGCAGCGCCTGCGGAAAAAACCTGGGACCCCATACCCACAGCACCATCGGCGAGGAGAAACAATTTAATTACGCCATGAAGGCGCCCACGAAAGAAGATTTCATCAAACAGGTTACCGATGGCATCGCCGCCCCGCCGCAGTATTTCCCGATCAATGCCAAAATAAACAAGGAAGGATACGACAGCATCGATGAGGTGCTGGTAAAAGGACTGAAAGGATTGACGGTTGAGGAATTCAAAAAACTGGCCGACGACCAAACGATCATCCTGGATACACGTCATGCCAGCATATTTACCCGGGGTTTTATTCCCGGTTCCGTCAGTATCGGACTGGAAGGACGTTTTGCCGAATGGGCCGGCAGCCTGTTGCCCTTTAGCGCGCCGATGCTCCTGGTCACAGAGCCGGGTATGGAAAAAGACAGCATTGTCCGCCTTGCCAGGGTTGGTTTTGACAAAGTAATCGGTTACCTCGATGGCGGTTTTGAGGCCTGGAAAAAAGCCGGCGAACCGGTCGACCTCATCATCGATGTGGAGCCCGAAGAACTGGTGCTGGATATCCCGCACGATGAGAACCTCCTGGTACTGGATGTGCGCCGGCATACCGAATTCGCCGACGGCCATTTGAAGGACGCCGTCAATATCGCTTTAAATGAAATGAACGATCCCGCGTCCATGGCCAACCTCGAAGAGAACCAGAATATTTACGTGCATTGCGGGGGAGGCTACCGCAGTGTGATCGCCGCTTCACTGCTGAAAAGACAGGGAATCCATAATATCCGGAACGTGGTGGGTGGCTGGTCGCGGATCAAAAAAGTTGACAAAGCGCCGGTAGTCAAAGAGAAAAGCGTATTGAATTAACCGGTCTTTATAAAAATAAAAATGGTGCACGGATGTGATTTCGTGCACCATTTGTTATTTATAACGTTCTTACATTTTTGATTTGATCCATTCATTCAGTTCCGGGGTGCTCTCGCAACTGATGATCACCGCATACCGGGGCTTGCTGCCATTGTGCACGCCTACATGCCACATCCGCTGGGAGTCGACCACGAAGTGCGCGCCCCTGGGCATAGGTACATGCACTTCCGATTCCTTAATGGGAAGATTATTTTCATCACTATCGTACAGCAGCATGTAGCTGTCGGGGTTATCCGTCAGCTCGATCCACATGCGCACCACCCAGCCTTCATCATCCGGGTTCAAACGGTTATTGTCATCGCGGTGCACGGAACGCAGGGCCTGGTCATGGGTCTGTGGTTCCAGTTTGATGATGCGCACCCTTCCGAAATTGGCCGGGATCGAACGGATGTATTTCATCAGGTTGGGCGCCAGCTCCGCATTGGGTGTGAATTTCGCGTCCTTGTCAGGCTTCCCGTTTTCCCAGAATCCCTTGCATTCGATGGTGCCGTCGCAGGATGCCAGCGGTGCAAAATTGGTATCGCCCCCGCTTTTCCAGTCCATATAGGTCAGGCTTTCCCATTCCCGGGAAGGGATATGCGAAATATCAAGTGTTTTCATGATCACGTAGCCCTTCTCCATAACCGGCATCCGGTAATGCGGGGTTTGCAGTGGAATTTTTACAGACCAGTGTTCGCTGTGGGGCCAGAAGATGGCGGGAGCGGTTGACATAA
>CAYNSL010000026.1:0-3253 GCA_964399755.1 uncultured Chitinophaga sp.
ATATTTATATACTTCGCTGTTGGCGCAGGTCACATAGAGAAAACGGTCGCTTACTTCGATGGTTTGCGGTTTATTGGCGATAAGGCTGTCGATGATCTTCCCGCTTCGCGCATCCAGTACACCGATACGGTTGTCCTGTCCGACCACGTAAAGTTTTTGCCGCAGGCTGTCGTAGCGCAGTGCGTTAAATCCGCTGTCGGTGCCGAACCGGTAATGCCCGGCAAAGATTTTTTTCCAGGCCGGTATGTCAAAGGCGACGATCGTGCCGCCCGCCCCGGCGAGGAACAGGTATTGATTGTCGCCCGACAATTCAAATTGCTTCAGGGTCTCCTTTGTATCGGGAAGCCCGAAGCTTTTCAGCACTTTCATGCCGGCATAATCCCAGAAATCAAGCGAAGCCGTGGCCATGCTCTGGTAAATGCCCGTCTTTTCATCGTTGAGCAGGATATAATTATTCCGGAATGCGAGGTATCCGTGGTAAAGGAAATTAGTGCTCCCGTTGCGGAGGTCGATCTTCGAGATCCCGTCGCTGACGATCACCAGCCCGTTATCGTCGCGGGTAAACTGCACGGTGGTGGGCAGGTTGTAATAGCTTTTGATATCCCTGGCCCTGAGCGTGCCGCTGTTCCGGAAAAAGTCCCAGTCGGAAAAATTATAGAGGCGCAGCGGCCCGCCGATATCCTGGCGAACGGCGAGGTAATTGCCGTCGGGACTGAAGGTGACATCGAAAAAGGAATAGTCGTCCTTCTTTTTACCGTAAGTGATATACTGGTAGGTGGATATATTGAAAACAGTGAGGCTGTCGCGGGTGCGGGCGAAGGCAATTAATTTGCTGTCGGGACTAAAACCGGGCATCGCATAGGCAGCATAATCGCCATTGACGAAAGTATTGACCCTTGTTTTGAAAAAGAATTTCTGATGGTCGAGGTCCCAGACATTCATCACGCTGTCGGTGGAAACGCTGAGCATGTATTTACCGTTATTGGAGACGGACAGTCCCAGCACTTTCCCTTTTTCTTTATACCAGTGGTCCATTTTCCCGGTGGCCAGGTCCCATTTGTAGATCATGCTGTCGAGTCCCGACGAGAACAGGTACTGCGTATCGGATGGTAGATAACGGAGACCCGTAATCGCGGCTTTGTGCAGGGCAAGGGTGCGCGTTATAGCCCCGCTGTTAGGATCATAGAATTTCACCAGCGAATCCCTGCCGCCCGCTACCAGTTGTTTGCTGTCGGGACTGAATATCACATCCAGTTCGGCCCGCTTTGTTTTGATGGTTTTCAGCAGGGTGAAGTCGTAGGCGTTCCAGATTTTGATCGTCCGGTCTTCGGAAGCGCTGACGAGGTAGCGCCCGTTGGGACTGTAATGAAGGGAGTTGATATCATCTTCGTGCGCGGCAAAGGAGAATATCTCTTTCCCGAGTATCAGATCCCATATCTTGATATATTTGTCATATACGCCGCCCGTTGCGAGGTAACGCGAATTGGGGGATGGCGCCATGATATAGGGAAAGAGGTGACCTGTTTGCAGGTTGACCCTGATCTTTTCGCTTTTGGCCAGGTTATCGATCGCGTTCAGGGCCCAGGTTTCGCCTTCTTTGTTCCGCGCATTCCGGAAGATACGGAGGGCGGAATGGTAGAGGCTGTCGGCCTTTTTGCGGTTACTTAATTTTTTCCCGATAAAGCCCTCGAGGTAATCCGCCCATCCCATCCGGCTGCTGTCGAGCAGGGCGATGCCGGCATCGCGGATCAGCCCGGCGATATACATCGCCGAATCGAGGTTATCGCCATTGGCCATCAGCATGCCCTCGTCGAACCATTGATCGGTGAGGTTATTACCGCTGATTTCCTCAGCGAGATTTTTCGCCATCCGCTGCCGTTCGTCACGGTGCGGTATGCCCAGCAGGAAGCCGCGTACATCCGGCAGCGCGAGCGGGGTATTGTTCACCACCCAGGTTGCATAGACTTCCGCGAATTTGTAATTATTCCCGATGTATTTGCGGGGATAGGCATTTACGAAACCGAGGAAGAGCGCCAGGTGTTCCCCGGTGCTGCGCGACATGGCTTTCATGATATTCTCATCCGCAAAAATTCCCTTGCTGCCTTTCATTTTCGCGTAACCGTCCTGCAGGGTGTCTTCGCCGAGCACTTCCACGATCTCGTCGATCTGGTACTTCATCACCAACGCGATCTCCCGGTTGGTCAGGCTGTCGGTATAATAATACAGGTAACGCGGATCGAAAACGGGTTCGCGGTAATTGGTGCTGAAACCAATACCATAGCGGAGTGTTTTGCTCACCGCCAGTTTTTGCCACGACAGGGGTACCCGCGCCTTTAATTCAACGATATCGCCTTCTTTTACCGGGTATGCGGGGTTATTAACGGCCATGGCGATACAGGAATTATCCGAGATCCCGCGTATGTAACAGTTCACCAGCCCAAAGGGTCTTTCGGGTTCTTTATCATTAAAGCGCGAAATGATAGCGCCCCGCGTCACCGAGTCGCTCAGCCCGTCATATCTTCCCGCGCCGATCGTGATGCGGAGAGAGTCTTTGGATACAGGTTCCACTTTACGGATGGAAAAGAACATATCGGTTTCTTCGGTCAGGTTTAGGGCCGGGTAGCTGAAAGGCAGGTTATTGTCACGGATATACCGGTGCAGGCGGTTCAGTTCGGTAAAGGCCTCGGCGATGGCCGCGTCCGATTTATTAGCCCTTGATTGCTGAAGCGAGTAATTGAAATATTTGTGCGCGCCGGCAAAATTATTCAGGGCCCAGTAACATTTCCCCGTGTTCAGCATCACCCGGGCGGCTTCGATAAACTGGTAACGGTCGGGCTTATTTTCTTTCAGCCAGAGCAGGGCGCGGAAATTTACCACGAGGGCCGAATCATAATTCTTCGCCTTGTACAATGAATCGGCACGGTCAATCAGGGCGGTTAGCTGATCACCGTTTTGTGCGGAGGAAGGCTGAACGATTGCGCAGGACAGGAAAATCAGGCAGGTCAGCAGGGCCGGACGCATCTTTTTTTTGCGATGAAAATACGAAGCGGCGGGCTGATTTCAATACCGTGACGAGGGTAGGAGGGTTAAGTGTTAGGTGTTAAGTTAGGAATGATACATGTTGAATTTTAAATTTTAAATGCTAAATTTTAAATGATAAATAGGCGTGCATGAGTGCAAGGCATATTGTTTGTCCGCGACTGAAAATTGCCTGGTGCCGATTGCTCATTGCCTATTGCCCATTGCCCATTGC
>CAYNSL010000026.1:3353-14701 GCA_964399755.1 uncultured Chitinophaga sp.
TGCCCATTGCCCATTGCTCATTGCTCATTGCCCATTGTTCCCCTCAACCTATTTAGCGGCATTCCCCGTAGGAGGATAAAGCCTGACTGGTAGAAATAAGATAAAGTGATTTTCAAAAGAATGATCACCCGAATACCAATTTGACTGCACCGTGTTCCCGGTACACCCGCCACTTATGGATGAAGTTTTGCCCTGATCAAATACGTGACCTGTATTATAAAAAAAGTCATAAATTGCCACGCTCTGAAAAATGGTTAGGCTTTCAACAATCACGAGGCTTTTTCACGCTGTAATTCCAATTAAAACCGGTGTTTACTCTTACCGGGCCAATTATTGATAATTTATATTATTATGAACGCTGCATGTACACTCAACAATGTTGAAAACAGGAATGTCATGTTTAAGGGTCTGCTGGTAACCCTGATGCTGCTGGTGTCCGTGTGCTCCGTTATCCAGGTTGCCGCGAAGGAACCTGGTAAGAAAAACGGGACGGAAAAATATACCGGGAAAAAAATTCTTTATGCCCCTTTGGTCGGCGCATATACAATCAACCAGGGATTGCCTACCGCGGGTACGAATTTCAACAGCTTCACCGATTTTGCTGCGGCCCTTACTGCGAATGGCGTTAGCGGGCATGTAACGGCTACGGTAACGCCCGGGTCGGGCCCCTATACCGAACAGGTGATCTTTCAGGGTATTGGCGGAATCGGATCCGGCGCCACGGTTACCATACAGGGAAGCGGTGAAACGATAACATCGGATACGGCCATTCTGCAAACAGGTTCCAATCCCAACCGGCATATTATCCGGCTGATCGACCTGCAATATTTCACGATCAATAACCTGCACGTGGATATGTTCCCGGGTTCCACGGGATTTATCGGGATACATATGCTGAACAGCGGGAGTCATATCACCATCAGCAACTGCGTGGTGAATATGGGCAGCGGAACTTCCACCTTACTGGGGGCCATCGCCGCTACCGGCAGCGCATCCAGCCTGCTGGTGGGAGGGAATTTTGATAATATCAGCATAACGGGCAATACCTCGATGGCGGGCGGCTACGGGGCGGATATTTACGGGCTGTCGAATGCCAGCACGATCAATAATGTTGTCAGCAATAACAATTTCAGCGGCACCAATACCAACGGTATTTATATTTATAACAACGGCGGCGTGCTGGTGAGCGGGAATACGGTGAATTTCGCCGCCAGCAACGGCATTCAGCTGGCCGGGCCCGGTAATATCAATTCGCTGGTGGAAAAGAATTTTATCAGCTGCACCAATCCCACGATCACCAATACGCTCCGCGGTATTTATGTATTCGGAAGCACGCCGGCCACCCCCAACAAGATCGTCAATAACCTGATCCGGAATATGAATGCCCCGCTCGCATCGGTAATTGGTATCACCAACCGGACCAGCGGCGCGGAGTTTTATTTTAATACCATCGTTCTCGACCAGGCGGGAGCCAGCGGAACCGTAACCCTTGGATTTGATGAGGATCTTTCCAACCTGGGTTCCATGCTGCGCAACAATATTTTTTATATCACGCGCAATTCATCCAACTACGGTGCAGCCATCGCGCTCGCGAGCACCAGCACGGTTACCACTACGATCAACTCGAATTATAACGTGTTTTTTACCGCCAATGGTGCGAATGTCGCGGTACGAAAAGGAATCGTCAGCACCAATCCGCCCAATAATATTTATTCCACGCTCCCGGTCTGGCAGGCCGCCAGCACGCAGGACGCAAGCAGTTTCCAGACTGACCCGGTGTTCCAGCCCGGCACCGCCATCCCGCAAAGCGGCGTGATCAATGGACATGGTATCACGATCGCGGGTATCACAACGGATATTCTGAACGCGGTTCGCTCCAATCCGCCCGATCCCGGTTGTTATGAGTTTACGCCACCGGGTTCGGATGCGGCGATCACGAATTTTATCCTGCCGCCGGTACCGCATTGCGCCACCACGCTGGCGGTGCAGTTTGAGCTGACCAACGCGGGAGGAATTCCGCTGAACACTGTTACCATCAACTGGACGGTAAACGGTGTTCCCCAGCCGGTGGTAAACTGGAGCGGCCCGCCGCTTGCTTCCGGCGCATCCACGCCTGTTACGCTCGGTACCGTACCGGTAACGGGTTCCAATATTTATAATTTCTCGGCTACCTGTTCCAATCCCAATGGAAACCCCGATCCCAACCCCGGGAATGATTCCTATACCTACAATGGTTTCCGCCGCGGCCTCGAGGGCGTCTTTACGATCAATGGCGGCGCGCCGGTATCGGGTACCAATTTCCAGACCTTCCAGTCAATCGCCGACGCGTTATCACAATATGGGGTCTGCACGCCGGTTACCATCAACGTGATGAACGGGCCATACACGGAGCAGGTCGTATTTCATTCCATACCGGGCACCAGCGCGGTGAACCGGGTTATACTGAACGGTAACAGCCAGGTGCTGCAGTTCAATCCCAACGACGCCAACAATGACCATATTCTCCAGCTGAACGGCGTGAATTATATGACCGTGCAGAACCTGACCGTGAACAGCCTGCACGCCACGCAGGGCAGGGGCATCCATATCACCAACGGTTCTTCAAAGATCGTGGTGCAGAACAATACCGTTAACGTATCGCTTACGAACAATACCTCGTCCGCATTCGGGATCATCATCTCCGGGGCCAACTGGCTGCTTGACGGTTCGCTCTCCGACAGCGTCGTGATCAGCGGCAACACGGTGTCGGGCGGTTATTCGGGCATCCAGTTATCGGGGGTGCACTGGACGCAGCCGCTGACGCGGATCAAAGTGACGAATAATACCATCCTCGACTGGTACGGTTTCGGCGTATATCTTTCATACACGAATAACGCGCTGGTATCGCAGAATATCATCCGCCGTCCCCTGCGCACCAATTCGGGCAGCGACGCGGTGACGCCCGCGGGGATCACGATTCCGGCGGGATCGCTGGGCTTCCTGCTCGAAAAGAACAGGATATTCGATTTACATGTGAGCATGCCCGGTAGCTCCACCATCAGCCGCGGCGTTTACATGAGCGGCACTTCCACCGCCCCCACTTCGGGAACGATCCAGAACAACCTGATCTACGGCATGAACAACGACGGCGCGCAGTACGGCATCCAGAACAATTCGGTGAACGGGCCCGTGAATATTTACCATAATACCATCGTGCTGAATAACGCCACGGGAGCCAGCACTTCCAATACCAACGCGATCAACCTGTCGAATTTCAGCGCACAAACGGGGATCGACATGCGCAATAATATCTTCGTGGTGACCCGCGGCGGTACGGGCGTGAAAAGAATTATTGATATCGAAACGTCTTCCACCACGTTTGTCTCCAATTATAACGCCGTTTACCTGAACGCCCCCGGCGGTACACAAACCTACGGGCAGATCGGCAGCACCAACTATATCACATTTACCGACTGGCAAACGCAAACGGGCAAGGACCTTAATTCCGTTCATGCCGATCCGGTATTTGCCAATCCCGGCAGCGGCAATTTCGCGCCCACCAATGCCGTGGTCGATGGCGGCGTGATGGGAACCACTTCCGTCGGGGTGTTGGATGATATCTTGAACATCGTCAGGGCCGCCAATCCCGACCCCGGCGCTTTTGAATTCGTGCCCATCCAATGCACGGGCGCCAACGGCGGAACGGCAAGTACGGCTTCCGGACCCTTCTGCAGTTCGGGTTCGGGCACCATCACGGCAACAGGTTATTCTTCCGGCCCGGGGACGAGCTACCAGTGGCAGTATTCCAATGATAATTTTGTGACCAATATCAATGACCTTGCGGGGCAGACCAACCCGGCCAGCGCTTCTACCGGTACGATCACTGCCACTACTTATTACCGGTTGAAAGTGACTTGTACCACCGGCCCGGTAACGGCCTATTCCAATATTGTGGTCATCACCGTTAACCAGCCTGTTGTGATCACCACGCAGCCCGTCTCGCAAACCGTTTGCGCGGGAGCCAATGTTACATTCACCGTGGCGGCCACGGGAACCGGGCTAACTTACCAATGGCGGAAGAACAGTTCCAATATCGGCGGCGCCACCAACGCTTCCTATACGATCACCGGCGTAACGGCGGGAGATGCCGGGACCTATGATGTAGTAGTGACGGGCACCTGCGGTCCGCTGACTTCCAACCCGGCGATCTTAATCGTCAATGCCGCCACGGCTATTACCGTACAACCGCTGAGCCAGGTGGTTTGCGCAGGAGGCAATGTTACATTTTCGGTTACGGCTACCGGTACTTCGCTGACCTATCAATGGCGGAAAAACAGTACCAATATCGGCGGCGCCACCAATGCGTCCTATACGATCAATGGCGTTACGGCGGGCGATGCGGCTAATTATGATGTGGTGGTAAGCGGTGCCTGCGGTGGGCCGGTCACTTCGAATACGGCTACATTAACGGTCAACCCGGTAACAACGATTACTTCGCAGCCTGCATCACAGGTTGTCTGCGCCGGTTCTACCGTTTCGTTTACGGTAACGGCAACAGGAACGGGGCTGACCTATCAGTGGAGAAAAAATACCGTCAATATTACCGGCGCCACCACGTCTACTTTAACGCTGAATAATGTTACGGCCGCGGATGCGGGCAATTATGATGTGGTGGTTACAGGCGCCTGCGGAACCCTAACCTCGGCATCGGCTACATTATCCATTTCAGCTGCAGGCACCTGGATCGGGGTGGTGAGCACCAACTGGAATACCGCGGGCAACTGGTGCGGCGGCATTCCCACGCCAACATCGGATATCATCATCCCGGCCACGGCGCCGAACATGCCCCTGCTGAGCGGAGGAAACGGAACCGCGCGGAATATCACGATCAATACCGGCGCGTCCATTACGGTGGGAGCGGGAGGAACGCTGGATATTTATGGTAATCTTGTCAATAACGGGATCTTCAATGCCGCCGCCGGAAACCTCGGGTTCAGGGGCAGCGCCGCGCAATCCATTCCTTCCTTTACCACGATCAATGTACTGATGAACGGAACAGGCGGGGTTCTTTCGGGAGGCAATTCTTCCATTACCGGCGTGCTTACATTAACGAACGGGAATTTCACGCTGGGATCGAATAATCTCTCGCTTTCCAACAGCAGTACAGGTTCCGCCGTTTCGCATATCATTACTAACGGAACAGGCGTGGTACAGGTTCCCGGACTGGCGGCCTCCACGGCGCGACTGGTACCGGTGGCCCCGGATGCAACCAGCTATAATCCCGTTTTACTGACGGCCAATGCGACGCATGTAACGGATAATTTCACCGTGTCGGTACAACCGGGTGTATATGTCAGTGGCAGCGGTCCCGGTCCATACTACCCCGACTTTGTAGTGAATCGCCAATGGACGATCAATGAAGCGGTAGCCGGCGGTAGCAATGTAAATGTAACCCTGCAATGGAAGGGATCGGAAGAACTGACCGGTTTTGACCGGAGCCGTTGTTATGTGATGCAGTACAGCGGAGGCGCCTGGCTAACCGGTTCGGCAACTGCCGCCACGGGTACCGATCCGTATACGCAAACAAGGACGGGGGTTACTTCGTTTTCACCGTTTGCGGTAAAGACAACACCCATTCCAAGGCCGGCCACGGGCATTTATCCCAACCCGGCCAGGACGGATCTGAATGTCGTACTCGACCTGCCCAATGCCGGACCGGTTACTTTCTCCATCTATGATGCGATCGGAAGACTGGTGAGGAAGACGCAGGTAAACCTGTCATCCGGACTCAGCCAGACCACGCTGAATGTAAGGTTCCTGAGCCTGGGATTGTATACGCTGAAAGTGTCAACGGCCAATAAACCTGAATACCTGATCGGGAAATTCCTGAAATTGAATTAATAAATCTGAAGAAAAATAAAAAAAGCTGTTCCGGGTGGAACAGCTTTTTTTATAAATATTTATTAGGTTTTTAAATTATAGTTTCCAATCAACGATACTGTTTACCCATTCAGCGCGGAAAGGCGTACTCACGCGGATATAGTTATCGGTATATCCTTCCATCATGCCGTGCTTGTCCTGGCTTTCGAACAGCACTTTGCGGGTTTGTCCCGCGTGCAGGCCGATGAAGTACTGCATTTTCATGTAAGAGAGGTTCCGCAGGACCTTGTTCCGTTCGTGTCTTGTTTTCATGGGCACGACGGGTTTGATGGATAGGGCGTGGGTATTGTCCCTTTCGGAATAGGTAAAGACATGCAGGTAAGAGATATCGAGCCCGTGCAGGAAATCGAATGTCTCTTTGAATTCCTGGTCCGTTTCGCCCGGGAATCCCACGATCACATCCACCCCGATGGCGCAGTGGGGCATCAGCGTTTTGATCAGGTTCACCCTTTCGGCGTATAATTCCCTTTTGTAGCGGCGGCGCATTAGTCCCAGCAGTTTATTGCTTCCGCTTTGCAGGGGGATATGAAAATGCGGCATGAATTTATCGCTGTTGGCCACGAATTCGATGATACCGTTTGTGAGCAGGTTGGGTTCGATGGAGGAGATGCGGTAACGCCGGATGCCTTCCACTTTGTCGAGCGCGTTCACCAGCGAGAAGAAATCCTCTACTCCTTCGCCTGCACCTATCGTGTGACCGCCACCGTTAGATCCTTTCCCGAAATCGCCGAGGTTTACGCCGGTCAGCACGATTTCGCGGGCACCTTCGTCAGCCAGTTGACGGGCATGCTTCAGCACATTATCAATACTGTCGCTCCGGCTTTTCCCCCTTGCCAGGGGGATGGTGCAGAAGGAGCAATTATAATCGCAGCCGTCCTGCACTTTTAAAAAACTGCGGGTACGGTCGTTCATCGACCAGGAGCTATGGAACCCCGACACTTCTTCGATATCGCAACTGCAGATCTTCGCGGGATCGCCCTTGGCCAGTTCCCGGATATGACGTGCGATATTGAATTTTTCGGCGGCGCCCAGTACCAGGTCGACTCCAGGTATCTCCGAAATTTCTTTGGGTTTGAGTTGGGCATAACATCCGGTGATCACCACGAGGCTTTCGGGCGACTTGCGCTGGATGCGGCGCACAAGCTGGCGGCATTCTTTGTCGGCGTTATCCGTTACCGAGCAGGTATTGATGACATACACGTCGGCCAGGTCGTCAAACTCTTTTTTTTCAAAACCTTCGTTTTCCAGCAGGCGGGAAAGCGATGAGGTTTCGGAGAAATTGAGCTTGCAACCGAGGGTATGAAAAGCCACGGTCCTGGATTCGGCCATAGGGCTGCAAAGGTACGCGGATCGTTTATATGTTTTCAGGTTGAACAGTTGAAAAGTTGATCTGTCAACTTTTCAACCTGTCAACTTTTCCCTATTTTTAGCCAAATTGCTGATCGTGAACAAAAAATGGCTGCCCTATATCCTGATGGCCCTGATGGTGGCCGCCATTTTCCTCATCAGGACCTGCAGGAACAGTAAGGCGCCGAACCCCAAACCGAAGGTTTCGGATAACCGGGGAAAGGACCCGGCTTCGGTTGACCGCAACCGGGGTTTTGACCGCCGCGTTTCCTATCTCGAATACAGCAACCACGCTATTTGCCGGATGCAATGCAGGCATATCAGCAAGTCGGAAGTGGAGGAGATCATGCGGGACGGAAAGATTAATTATAATAAAAGCGACCTGCGCAATGCGCGTTGTCCACGGTACGCCGTGGAAGGGATCACGCGGGACAACCAGCGGGTGCGGATCGTGTACGCCCAGTGCGACGAAAAAACGGAAGTGGTCACGGTGATCGACCTGGAGACCGAATGGAGCTGCGATTGCCCTGGCGATGACAATAAGTATAAAAACAGGAATTGATGAAGCGGTTGCTGAAACCCCTGCAATGGATCTATTGTATTTACGCTTTCATCACTTTCGTGGCCATCATGCTGCTCATTTTCCCCTTCGCGATCATCGCCAGTTTTTTCGGACGGATCCGGGGCGGAAATTTTATCTTCCGGCTTTGCATGTTCTGGGCCGATTGCTGGTTCCCGCTTATTCTGATCTTTCATAAAAAAATTTATGAATCGCCCCACGATAAAAACCGTTCCTATATTTTCCTGAGCAACCATATTTCCTATCTCGATGCCGCGATCATTCCCAAAGCCTACCGTCAGCCCATCCGCCCGTTGGGAAAAGTGGAGATGAGCAAAGTGCCGGTTTTCGGCTTTATTTACCGCAACGCGATCGTTACCGTCGACCGGAGCAGCGCCGCCAACCGCGCCAACAGCGTGCGGGTGCTGAAATCGCTGCTGAACAAGGGGATTTCCGTGCTGGTCTTTCCGGAAGGCACGTTCAATATGGGCACCCGCCCGCTCAAGGAATTCTATGACGGCGCGTTCCGGATCGCCATCGAAACGCAAACCCCGATAAAACCGGTGCTCTTCCTCGACGCCTACCGGAGATTGCCTTATGAAAGCCTGTTCTTGATGACCCCGGGCCGTAACCGGTTGCTCTACATGAACGAGATCCCGGTCGCCGGTTATACCCTTTCGGACATAGGCCGGCTGAAAGAGGAAGTGTATGCATTGATGGAAAAAAAACTGGTGGAATACGATGCCGCCTGGCGGAAAAAATGATTGCTCCTTTCTGTTTACTTTTAACTCCCGGAATATTCTCCCTTCACTTAAAACCTAACACTTAAAACTTAACACCTAAAACTTAACACCTAACATTTATCAGTTTTGTTCGCCGAGATCATCATACCCGCCGCGCTTCCCATGAATTATACATGGTCCGTGCCCGCCCATTTGCAGGAGGCCGTAAAACCCGGTTGCCGCGTGGAAGTGAACCTGGGCCGGAACAAGAAATACGCAGGTATCGTGAAAAGACTGGGGGAAGAGAAACCGGAGTTATTCGAAACCAAGGATATACTCAATGTGCTGGACACGGAACCCGTAGTGTACGAAGAACAGCTTTCGCTCTGGGAATGGATCGCATCCTATTATATGTGCAGCGAGGGGGAAGTGATGGCGGCGGCCCTGCCTGCGCATTTTAAATTATCGAGTGAAACGGTGCTGGTGTACAACGAAGAATACGGGGATGATTTTTCCGCGCTGGACCACGACGAATTCATCGTGGCCGAAGCCCTGCTGCTGAAAAAAGAACTGAAACTGTCCGAAGTTCAGCAGTTGCTGGATTCTTCGCATGTGTATCCCGTCATCAACCGGTTGATACAGAAAAAAGCCTGTTTTGTCTGGGAGGCCCTGAAACAGACCTATTCCCCCAAGAAAGAAACCTATGTGCTGCTGGAGCCGGAATACAGTGATGAAGAGAAATTATCGGAACTGCTGAATAACTGGTCGCGCGCCCCCCGGCAGATGGAATTGCTGCTGGGTTACCTGCACCTGTTGAAGACGGAGGGGGAAGTCACCAAATCCGCCCTGCTGAAAAAATCCGGCGCAACGGATGCGCAGTTAAAGGGATTGACGGAGAAAAAGATTCTCAGAACGGAAAAAAGAGTGGTCGACCGCATCTCGTACCTGCCCAAAAACGTCGAGATCGATTTTGAACTGACGCCTGTACAGGAAAAGGCCCTTGGAGAAGTTAAGACGCAGCTGCAATCAAAAGCGGTCTGTCTCCTGCATGGGGTTACTTCCAGCGGGAAGACGAATATTTATATCAAACTCATCGGGGAGTATATCAAACAGGGGAAACAGGTATTGTATATGCTCCCGGAGATCGCGCTGACCTCGCAGGTTATACGAAGACTGCAAAAGCATTTTGGCGGTTATATCGGGGTATATCATTCCAAATTCTCGCAGAATGAGCGTGTGGAGATATGGAATAAAGTGAGGAGCGGGGAGTTGCGGGTGATCCTCGGCGCCCGGTCATCGGTTTTTCTTCCTTTCCGGAACCCGGGACTGGTGATCTGCGACGAAGAGCATGATAGTTCATATAAGCAGCAGGATCCCGCGCCCCGTTATAACGGGCGTGACGCCGCCATTTATTTCGCATCACTGTTCGGCGCCAAAACCCTGCTGGGCAGCGGAACGCCTTCCATAGAGAGTTATTATAATGCCAGCACAGGTAAATACGGGCTGGTGGAATTACTGCAGCGTTTCGGCGATCTCAAACTGCCACCGATTGAATTTATCAATACTGCGAAAATCGTGCAGAAGGACCGGTCGAAGATCATTTTATCACCGCCGCTCGTGGAAGCGGTAAACGAAGTGGTGTCCCGAAACAAGCAGGTCATACTTTTCCAGAACCGGCGCGGTTATTCACCCTACCAGGTATGCCTGGTTTGCGGCTGGATCCCCCAGTGCAGGTATTGCGATGTGTCGCTCACGTATCACAAGCTTTCGAACAAACTGGTTTGTCATTACTGCGGCACCCAGTATCCGACTGTTCACAGTTGCGCACGCTGCGGGAGCGATAAATTCGCACAGCGGAATTTCGGGACCGAAAAGATCGAGGAGCAATTACAGGAAACTTTTCCCGGCGCGAAAGTGGCGCGGATGGATATCGATACCGTGCGGGGCAAGAACGCGCACGATGTACTGATCCAGCAGTTTGAACAAAGGAGGATCGATATCCTCGTGGGTACGCAAATGGTGGTCAAGGGGCTTGACTTCGACAATGTTGACCTCGTGGGCATACTCGATGCCGACGGTTTATTGCATTTTGCCGATTTCCGGGTGAATGAGCGGGCTTTTCAACTGATGGAACAGGTGAGCGGCCGTGCCGGAAGGAAGGAGGAGACGGGGAAAGTGCTGGTGCAGACCACGCAGCCCGGTCACCCGGTATTGCAGCTGGTGCAGCAGCACGACTTTAAAACTTTTTTCAAACAGGAACTGGAAAGCCGGAAACAGTTTTCCTATCCGCCGTTTACGCGGATCATTCACCTGACCTTCCGGCACAAATTCAAGGAAGTGGTGGAAAGGGCGGCCTATCATTATGCCAATGCCCTGAAAAATAAATACGGCAATTACCTCGTAGGCCCCGCCGAACCCGTTATCGGCCGGATCCGCAATCAATACCTGATGGAACTCCTGCTCAAACTGCCCCGCGACAGTAAAACCATCAGCCGCTGTAAAAAAGACCTGCTCGAACAGGTCGCCATCCTGCACCAGGATAAAAGTTTCAGGAGCGTGACGGTGGTGGCGGATGTGGATGCGGTTTGACCGAATTTTAAATGTTAATTGTTAAATGTTAAGTTGGGCGTGAATTGCCCGGGCCATTTATTGTATTGGAAATTCCTTATAGATTAATGCAACGGATGAAAAAGTAAAACACTCTTTGTAGACCTCTCTAATCCAGTTTCCCAGAGGCAAGAATCAACACCCGTAAAACTGGAGCGACCTTACTAGCCACTCGCCACTAGCCACTCGCCACT
>CAYNSL010000026.1:14801-30220 GCA_964399755.1 uncultured Chitinophaga sp.
GCCACTAGCCACTCCCCAATCACCCCTTCTTATATTTCGGCTGGTAAAGCTGTACTTCCATATCGCCCGGCATTTCAAAATGGGTGACGAATCCATATCCATGGTCTTCAATATCTCCTTTAAATTTCACTCCCTTTTCTTTCAACTCCCTTACTGTTTGGTGAATATCGTCGCAATAAAAGGAGATATCATGGGTACCCGATGGGGCGCCGTTTTCCGCATCGGCGGGATGGCAGCCCATATCGGCTTCCGGCAAGTCGAAGATCAGCCAGCCGTGCCCGATATCGTTGGCTTTAAATCCCAGTTTATCCCGCAGGAAAGCCCGCAGACCGTCGGGATCAGAGCTGTAGAACATAGTATGTACACCTTTTATCATAACACGAGTTTTAAGGTTTTATATAAACTGGTACGTAGGCATAGAGTGATAATGAAGTTATAAATTAATTTAAAATTCAGGACTTTTGCAGCATGCAGATCCAGGAGCATGTTTCACTCAAAGCCTTTAATACATTCGGCATTGATGTAAAAGCCAGGCAGTTCGCCGCATTCAGGGACGTCGAAGAATTATCGGGACTCCTGACATCTGACTCCGGACTCCGAACTTCCGCCTCCCGGCTCCCGGCTCTTATCCTCGGCGGCGGCAGCAATATTCTTTTCACTAAAGATTACGATGGCCTGGTTTTAAAGAATGAGCTCTCCGGTATATCCGAAATGCATGAAGACAGCGAATATGTATATGTAAAAGCGGGAGCGGGGGAGAACTGGCACCGCTTCGTGCTGTATTGCATTCAGCGGAACTGGGCCGGGGTGGAAAATCTTTCACTGATCCCCGGGAATGTTGGCGCCACCCCCATGCAGAATATCGGGGCCTACGGGGTAGAGATCGAAGAAGTTTTCTGGAGCCTGGAGGCCTGGCATATCGGTGACAGGAAAATTGTCACTTTTACGGCATCCGACTGCGCATTCGGTTACCGCGAAAGCGTGTTCAAAGGAAAATACAGGGGCCGGTTCGTGATCCTGAATGTTACCTACCGGCTGCGCAAGCGGCCCGTTTTTAATACAAGTTACGGCGCTATCGAACAGGAACTGGAAAAGATGGGGGTGAAGGAGCTTTCCATCCGTGCCATATCGGATGCGGTGATCAGTATCCGTCGCTCCAAACTTCCCGATCCCCAACAAATCGGTAACGCAGGCAGTTTCTTTAAAAACCCGGAGGTCCCCGCCGGTACATTCTCCGCACTGCAGTCCCGGTTTCCCCCCATTGCGGGTCATACGCTGGCCAATGGAAACATCAAACTGTCAGCCGCCTGGCTGATCGAACAATGCGGCTGGAAAGGATTCCGGAGAGGCGAGGCCGGGGTGCATGACCGGCAGGCCCTGGTGCTTGTGAATTACGGTAAGGCTTCCGGAAGCGAAATCCTTCAGCTCAGTGAAGAGATCCGGCTGTCGGTGAAAGATAAGTTTGGGGTGGAGCTGGAGCGGGAGGTGAATATTGTTTAGTGCTAAATGCTAAATTTTAAATGTTAAATCCGGCATGTTTGTATTTAACATCCAGCATTTAACATTTAAAATTCATATCAAGCTTCTTCATCAAACTCAAACTCATCCTCCTTCCCGCCCAGGTTCATCATACTACCGATAAGGTCTTTGAATTCAACCTTGCCTTCGAATATTTTCTTGCTGATCATTGAATAGGAAGCGAGGCCGTGGAGTACGAATTCCATCAGCAGGGCGGATTGTTCCTCGCCGGCTTTGGGAAAATATTTTTTTACCAGGGAATGCAGGCCGTCCACTTTGTAGAGCAGCAGGATCTTGTCCTTATCGGGCGTATTGAATGAGATGTTCAGGTGATTGCCCTTGTCGAACCAGGCGGTAATGGGGCGATAGGGATTCTCCTCTGCTTTTTCTTCCAGCGAGGGTTTGCCCGTGTTCCTTCTTTTTTTCAGGGTTTCGGGATTGGGGAAATACTGGATAAACTGTGTGCGGATAGCTTTATCGACCAGGTTCATCGCCACCTGGTAGGGCCCTTCCTGTTCACCTTCATATACCAGTTCCACTTTCCCGGTGATCGAGGGAATGATACCGGACAGGTCGCTGATCCAGACCTGGGTTTGTTTTTCCCCGTTGATGATGGCCCTTCTCTCCGCAGCGCTGATGGCATTTTCAAAAGCCGAAATAGTAAGCCGGGCGCTGACGCCGCTTTTTTTGTCGACGAATTCACTGGTCCTAGCTTCAAAAGCCACCTGTTCGATCAGTCGTTTCACGAGGTCGCTTATTCTCACCTTGCTTTTCTGTTCCTCGCTGATCTCCGCTTCCTGTTCTGTTATTTCCAGCGCGTTCTCCAGCGATTTGGGATAATGGGTCAGGATCTGGCTCTCGATACGATCCTTGAGCGGGGTAACGATCGACCCGCGGTTCGTATAATCTTCGGGGTTGGCCGTAAATACAAACAGGATATCCAGCGGTAAACGGAGTTTGAAACCCCGGATCTGCACATCACCCTCTTCCAGTATATTGAATAGCGCCACCTGAATGCGCGCCTGCAGATCGGGTAATTCGTTGATGACAAAGATTCCCCGGTTGCTGCGGGGAATAATGCCGTAATGGATCACCCGGTCGTCGGCGAAACTGAGTTTGAGGTTGGCGGCCTTGATCGGATCGATATCGCCGATCAGGTCGGCCACGCTTACATCGGGGGTGGCGAGTTTTTCACCGTACCGCTCGCTGCGGTGGATCCAGTGTATCGGGGTGTCGTCGCCATAGGTGCTGATCTGTTCCTGCGCGTACCTCGATATGGGGTGCAGCGGATCGTCGTTGATATCGCTGCCCGCGATGCAGGGGATGTATTCATCCAGCAATTCGGTCATTTGCCGCGCCATGCGTGTCTTGGCCTGCCCGCGCAGTCCCAGGAAAATGATATTGTGTTTGCTCAGCAGGGCCCGCTCCACATCGGGTATCACGCTGTCTTCATAACCAACGATACCCGTAAAACTGGGCTCTTTTTTCTGCAGCCGGCTAACCAGGTTCTGCCGGATCTCTTCTTTGATGCCGCGGTATTGATAGCCCGATGCTTTCAGCTCGCCGAGGGTCTTTATTTTTTTAATGTTCATTTGTGTCTGCGGTGTTTTGATAATCTGACAATGATGTTGTTTCTACATATTCTTCCGCCCCTGCGGGGCGGTTGTATCAAACAATTATGGGATGCTGCCGATCTATTGCCCCTACGGGGCAGGGTTTAAAATATTCATGTTCGTCATTTCCATCATTCAGTACTGTGTGAAATTCTATAATTAATGGCCGGGAAGACGGGAAGGCGGTAATGCGGTAATACATGCTTTTTATTTCACACAATATCTTCGAATCCCGTCTTTAATTTTTGCGACATTAAAATTGATTAAAAAGCCTACATGTCTGCCGGTTAATTTCAAATGACTGATTATTTGCGCTTCCCAAACCGGGTTTACCATTTCAACTGCTTTCAATTCACAAATAATAAGGTCATCAACAAAGACATCCATCCGCAATCCTTCATCGAAAATCAAACCATCATAGTGGATTGGCAAATATACCTGCCTGATAAACGAGATGCCTTTTTTTTGCCAGCTCATGACAAAAACAAACTTCATATATTTTTTCCAAAAGGCCGGGCCCTAATTGGTTATGTACTTTGAAAGCGCAATCAACGATTTGCCGGCAAAGCCATTCTTCCTGTTGGGTTATTGTATACATGCGAATGATGTATTATAACACTAACCTCAGATATATTAATTACTCAGCCATGTTGTTTTACCCATTTAAAATGTTTTTTTCCCGCCTTCCCGTCTTCCAGGCTAATTCAATACACTGTTTTTCGTTTTCCGCTCTCAAAATCCTTAAAAATAAAAGCTCCCAGTTTATCCAGCGAGGCGAAGAAGGCCTTGCCCTGGTTCATCTCGGTAAACTCCTGCACGAAGCGCTGCAGGTAGGGATCGGTGGCGATCATGAAAGTGGTGATGGGGATCCTTAGTTTTTTGCATTGCGCCGCCAGGCTGAGGCAGCGGTTCACTACTTTCCGGTCGAGGCCGAAACTGTTCTTGTAATACCGTTTCCCGATCTTCAGGCAGGTGGGTTTTCCGTCGGTGATCATGAAGATCTGTTTATTCGGGTTCTTCCTCCTGCGCAGGATATCCATCGCCAGTTCAAGCCCCGCCACGGTATTGGTATGATAGGGTCCCACCTGCAGGTAGGGCAGGTCTTTTACTTCGATCGGCCAGGCGTCGTTTCCGAAGACAACGATATCGAGGGTATCTTTGGGATACCTGGTGGTGATCAGTTCGCTGAGCGCCATCGCCACTTTCTTTGCAGGAGTGATCCGGTCTTCCCCGTATAAGATCATGGAATGAGAGATATCGATCATCAATACCGTGGAAGTCTGGGCCTTGAAATCAGTTTCACGGATACTCAGATCGTCTTCCTGCATATGGAAACTTTCGATGCCATGGTTGATCTGCGCGTTGCGGATCGATTCGGTGAAATCGATCTGCTCCAGCATATCGCCAAACTGGAACTGTCTGGTTTCGGGGTTCACTTCATCGCCCTGGCCGGGTTTAAAGGAATGGTGATCGCCCTGTTTGGTTTTCTTCAGTTTCCCGAAAATCTCTTCGAGGCTTTTTTTGCGGATACCCTGTTCAGTCCTGGGGGTGATCCTGATCTGTCCCTGTTCGTTATCTCCCGTGATATATCCTTTTTCCCGGAGTTCGTCGATAAAATCTCCCATGCCGTATTCGTCGTCGGTAAGCTGGTATTGTTTATCCAGTTCGTTCATCCACTGCAGGGCTTCGCCCACATCGCCGCTGGTGTAGGTGAGCAACTGCATGAAAATATCCAGCAATTGCTCAAAACGGCTTTTGCCCTCGCTGTTGGGATCAAAACGGGTGAAATGAAATCCTTTCATAGCCGATGCGGGGCCGGTGGTCAGAGGCCGGAAGACTGAGGTCAGAGGTCAGAGGTCGGAAGTCGGAGGTCTGAAGTCTGAAGTCAGAAGTCGGAGATCTGAGGCCGGGATACCGGGTTTTTTGGTTGAAAATTGATTTTAGGTCGCTGAATGGCCGGTCGTTGTTTCTTTTACACAATTTACGACAAATACCGGGCCGCCGGATCCATTTAACAACAGGAAAGGAAGGGAATGGTTCAAAAAAAAGCGTGCCGCAACAGGGTTGCGGCACGCTTTTATCAAAAATAATTATTTCTGCTTATTGGTGTCGCCCGGTTTCAGCGAATCGGGTTTCACCGTATTGGTGATCGTAGGGTTGGGGGTTTCCACCGCTGGTTTCACCTGTGTCTGCGGCGCATATTTCTTTTCCACTTCGTTCAGCACCTCCATCAGGGCCTCGTTGATCTGGTATTCGGTCATCAGCGATTTGAACAGGGCCGTGTTATCATCCGCCCCGAAACTGGTCAGGTTGGGTACATTCCCTCCATTCATAGCGATATAATAAGCCTTTTGCTGTTCGAGGTCTTTACGGATGGCCAGCCGGTATTTCTCGGCCAGGTCGGTCTTACCCGCTTTATAACAGGCTTCAAGGTAGATGAGGCTGTTCTGGTTATGGCTGCCAAAGCGGCTCACCATGGCATAGGGCAGGTTCTCCGGGCTGATACCCGCTTCGGCTTTTTCCAGCACTTTTTTGGCTTCATCTATTTTGCCCGCATCGGCGAGGTTGCCCGCGGCTTCACCGTACAGTTCGCGGAGGCTTAATAAATGACGGCGGTTCTCTTCATCGAAATAAACGGAAGTGCCGGGTTTTGCCCCAAAGGCGAATTTGTTTATCAGGTTATCAAAAATAACGTCGTTGTTATTATCCTTGATCTGCGTGCCGCCGAGACCCACTTTACGCATGGTCTGGTGCACCACCCATTGTTCCTGGGGTGATTTGGAGAGCACCGGCACGAGGCGGTAGGAAAGCCCGTCTTTGCGCAGGTAGGGACCGAATCCCAGTTCGCCGAAGGGCGAAGTGAAATAAACAGGTCTTTTCCACTTGTTGGATGCGATAAAGTTCAGAATGATGAAATCGCTGCGCACCAGTCCGTCGTCCAGTTTATTTTTCGGGATCTCAAATCGTATCTCGGAAAGTACGCTGTCATCGGGGTTCACGGTACCGTTGCTCCGCACGAGCGCGGTGTCGACGGGCACCCTGAATTTGGACACGGGGAAACTGCCGTATCCCACGTCGCGGCCGGTTTCCTCATCGATATTGGGTTTGCCCAGCACGTTTTTCATCACATCATAGAGATCATAGTATTCATTGGGATCGCCCTGTGCCTTGTATCGAAGGAATTCCCGGTTATGTCCTTCTATCTGTTCGGGACTCCAGAGCACATCCAGCGAATCGGCATTGTTTACCTTGTACCGGAGCTGGTTGATATACCAGTCGATACCCAGCAGGCTGTTATTGATAACGCGGATATCGGGACGCACGCCCTCCACTTCCTGCGCATACCAGAGCGGGTAGGTATCGTTGTCGCCAAATGTGAAGAGCACCGCATTCGGGGCACAGCTCTCCAGGTAATCCCTTGCCATATCCGGGGCCGTTGTTTTCTTGCTGCGGTCGTGGTCGTCCCATTCCTGCTGCGCCATGATCAGGGGCGCGGCCATGCATACCACGGCGGTGACGATATTCATGATTCCTTCATTCTTCCCGCCCGAAACGGCGCGCAGCAAATAAGTAATGGCGGCCGTAAAGGCGGCGAACAGCGCGGTAATAAATACGGCAGTCAGGAAGGCGCCGTTCTTTACGTCGTTGGCGCAACTCATTAATGTAACAAGGAAGGTAAGTATGCTGCCGGCGATCAGTACCTGGCGCAGGTGCTGCGGATTGGCAAGTTCTCTGGCCATTTTCACAAAAGCGGTAACGGCAAGACCGATCCAGATGGCAAATACATAAAAGGATCCCACATAGGCATAGTCCCGTTCACGGGGCTGGTTGCCCGGCTGGTTCAGGTAGATCACCACGGCGATGCCCGTCATAAAGAAGAGCAGGAAATTTACCACCCAGTCTTTCCGGTTCCGCAGGAATTGGTATACGCAACCCAGCATACCCAGCAGGAAGGGCAGCAGGAAAAGTTTATTATGCGCCTTGTTGTGTTTGATACTGTCGGGCAGTTTATCCTGGTCGCCCAGCCGCGCGTTGTCGATAAAGGAGAAGCCGCTGATCCAGTTGCCGTCACGTTTATTGCCGAGGCCCTGTATATCGTTTTGTTTGCCCGCGAAATTCCACATGAAATAACGCCAGTACATCAGTCCCATCTGATAGGTAAAGAACCAGTTCACATTATCGCCATAGGAAGGGGCGATGTATTTTCCCGTCTGCAGGTCTTTCAGGTCGAGCCAGTCTGCATAGAATTCCGCGTGGTACTGGTCGTTACTAGCATCCCAGATCCGCGGGAAGATCTGCATATCGCTGGATTTATATAATGGTTTTCTATCGCGGCCGATGGGAATGTATTTGTGATTTCCCTTTACGTATTTCATTTCACCCTCTTTCAGTTTCACATAGCCATCGTCGCCGTAATCGTATTCGGCGGCGAAATGGGGCCCGATGATATGCGGCGCGTCGCCGTATTGTTCACGGCTCAGGTAATAAACGAGGTTGATGGGGTTGTCCACGTTGTTCATATCGATGGACGGATTGGAATTGGAACGGATGATGGCGGTGAGGTAAAGCATATAACCGAGCATCATGAAACCGTAAGACCAGAGACATAACCTGAGTACGCGCAGTCCCCCTGGTTTGAAAAAATAACCGGCCACCGTGGCGATGGCGGCGAGTAATAGGAAATTGGGGACGGCTGAACCGAAAAGCCCGGATCCTTTCGCCGCAAAGAAGGGGAAGGCGACCAGGATCACGAAGAGATTGAACCAGATGATCATGGTAACCTGGTTCACTTTTTTCATATCGATCCGCAGGGCCCAGGCGATCACCGAAGCTACTGCGAGAAAATAAAAGGCAAATCCTGTGAAGAAGGGCAGGTGCAGGGTATTAACGAAGAATACATCGAATTCACCGGCCGCTTTCATCGAATACTGGATAACGCCCAGTTGGGTCAATCCTGTGATCAGGCATCCTACAAAGAAAGCGGTGGCGATCTTCCGCAATTCCGGATATTTCATATAGAGGCGGATCAGCGCCACAATAAACCCGGCGCCGCCGATCACGTATGCGAACTTGGTCGGATCCGATTCGCGGTTCCCCATCCCGGCCACGACGAGCACCAGGCTGAGCAGGATACTGATGAGTACGGTCCACATCAGGAAAACGTCTTTTTTCAGTTCGCGGTATTCGGCTTTGGAGGCTTCATGTTTATAATTCCTGCGGAAGAAATAGATCATCACGATCGCCGGGATGCTCAGCAGGTTGAGCAGGTGCACCCCGATGGAAAGCCCCATCATGAAAAACAGGAAGATGATCCAGCGGTCGCTTTTGGCGCGTGCCGCCTGGTCGATGCCCGCGTGTTCATCCGCGTGTTCCCATTTGAGCATGGCCCAGAATACAAGGGCGGTAAAGAAGGAGGATAAGGCATATACTTCGCCCTCCACGGCGCTGAACCAGAATGAATCGCTGAAAGTATAGGCAAGACCGCCCACTACGCCGGCTGCCATCGTGGTAAACAGTTGGCTGCCGTTAAGTTGTTCACCCACATTCACGAACATTTTACGCGCGAAATGGGTGATGCTCCAGAACAGGAATAAGATCGTGGCGGCGCTGGCCAGGGCGCTCATAAAATTCACCGCGTTGGCCGCAGTCATTTTATTATCGCCAAAGAGGATGATAAAAAAACGGCCCAGCAATACGAACATGGGGGCGCCGGGAGGGTGGGGCAATTGCATTTTATCGGCACAGGACACGAACTCACCGCAATCCCAGAGGCTGCCCCGGGCTTCACGGGTTAAAAAATAAGTACCGAAGGCGACCAGGAAAACCAGCCAGCCGGTAATGTTATTGACTCTTCTGAAATTCATAAAGCGTTGATTTTTTCCCTATGGCTTTGGGAGTCAGCAAAAATAGGGTAAATCGGTACACGGTAGACAGCCTGCAGCCTATCCGGCATAGGCCTGTATCCGGATCCTGCCACCGGCCTTTCTCAGACCCGCCGGTCACCGTCGGATTGCCGTTCCTCCGGCTAATCGAAGAAAATTTTAACGGTTTGGTAGGAGAGCTGGCCTTCCCGCAGCTTTTCGGAAAAACCTTTCAGCCCGAAGAGCCCGGCCGCATTGCCCTTGTTGATGGCGATCTCGAGATAACCCGAACTGTTGAACAGGGCCAGTTTTTCGCCTTCGGGTACGTCGGCATAGCTCTCGCTGATCCGGTCGATAATCTCATCTCTTTTGAAAACGATCCGGAACCCGCGGCCCTTTCGTTGTTCCTCGAATTGTTCGCGGGTGATATTGACGATCACGTTTTCGAAATTGTCGATAAAGATGATCTGTCCTTCGATCATGTGGTTGTCGAGTGTGGGGCGGAGATGTCTTTTTTCGGTATAGACCGGATCGGGGTTGCCGATATTTTTGATGGATTCGCCGTTGACCAGCTGGTTGACCACCCGGCCCATGACCGAAGTAAGGTAAATAGTGTTCTTGATGGCGTTTTTATCCAGCGGGATACCGATCACGATTTCGGGTGTTTCTTCAAGGATCATGGTGATCAGCCCGTTGTCGGCGCAGAGCAGGTACTGGTTGTTGTGAAAGGCGAGCAGCAGTTGATCGGGTTTTTTCTCAAACAGGTTGACCAGGATGAGGTGATAGGTAAAAGCGGGAAAATTCTTTATGGCCGAGCGGCACACGTAGGCCGCCTGCGGGTGGTTGAACGGCGGAATATTATGGGTGATATCGATTATGGTAAAACCGGGGTTCACCTGCAGCAGCTGCGCCTTAACCGCCCCCACGAGGTAATCGGGGTGGCCAATGTCGGAGGTGAGGGTGAGTAACGGCAAATTAGTTTATAGTTTGTAGTTTATAGTTGGTGGTTCCGTCACTTGATGAGCTTGCCGTCTTTGAAGAAAAACCGGTAAGCGAATTTATCCGCCAGTTTGGGAAAAAATTTCTGCATAAAAACGGTTCGCTTACCCGTAAACGTTAGTACCAGGGTCCTTTTCTTTTTGCGGACGGCTTTCAGGATATGCCGTGCGCAGTCGGCGGCGGTCATCATTTTGCTTTCGTCCATCGGTGTTTCGCCGTGCGATTCGCCTTCCTTGTTCAGCGCGGCATTGCGGATATTGGACGTGGTGAACCCGGGGCAGACCCACATTACGTGCACGCCGTCGGCCATCAGTTCCGTTTTAATGGCTTCCAGCCAGCCCTGCACCGCGAATTTGCTGGCGGAATAGCCGCTGCGGCCGGGCAGCCCCCGGTAGCCGGCGATGGAGGATACGCCCACGATTGTTCCTTTTCTTTCAATGAGTGAAGGAAGCGCGTACTTGGTGCAGTACACGGTGCCGTAGAAATTGATGTCCATCACTTTTTTGATCACGTCCACCTGCGCGTCTTTCAGCAGGGCGCGCATGGAAATACCGGCGTTATTGATCAGGACGTCGATCCCGCCGAAAACCTTGACCGTGGATTCGATGAAACGGCGGCAATCGTTCTCGATGCTGACATCCGTTACGGTGGTATGCAGGTTGGCCGAGGGGAATTCGGATTGCAGGCGGTAGAGTTTGTCGTGGTGACGGCCGCAGGTAGCCACTTTGGCTCCTTCGTTGATCAGGGCTTCCACCAGCGCCCTGCCGATCCCTTCGGTGCCGCCGGTAACGGCGACCACTTTATTTCTGAAATAAGGTGTCATGTAAAAAATTAATGACACAAAATACTTCAAAATCCGGTATTCCGGCAGTAAGGCGGATATACACAAAGAATAGCCGGAAAGCGGCTTGTGCCGGGGTTGATGAAACCGGGACTGTCCAGGTTTATTGTTTTGGCTTTAGCAACGGCGATTGCTCTTTTTTGACGGGGACCCCTTTGATACTTTCTTTAAGGGATGGCTTTTTGGCAAAGATCAGCAGCTCGATTTTTTCTCCCACAGATATAGGTGACCACCGAATGACTGCCGGGCCCCCTAACTGGGATTCATAGCCCTGTTCTTCCTTGTCGCTGAGACGCCGGAGTACATAAATATTGGGTGTTGCCAGGATTTTCGGGGATGGCGTGATTTTATAGGGCTGGACTTCCACACTGATACTGGAAATTTCGACATACCAGGAACCGGATACATAATAAGCCCGGCTGAACCTTTCGATCGTGGGCTCTGTTTTGTTTTTAAAACTTACGAATATGGAAGCGGTCGGGTTTCCGTTCGTGAGGCTGTGATCGAGCCTGATGACGCGGCTTCGTTTGTTATCATTGGGGGTAACCTCTCTTACTACTCCATAAGCTCCCGGTGTTAACAAAGAGGAGAACGGGGGATAACTATCCGAAGAAAAAGTGATTTCGAGTATATCCATCCCCGCATATGGGGCCCTGTTTTCCAAAGTGCCTTCCAGGTTATTGATTCGTTCATTCAGGGATTCGAGCGATAATTCCGGTTTGGGGGTATAGGGAACTTTATTTCCGGGAATATTGGCTTTACCGCTGGTATCGGCTACGCCCTTCTCTTTTTCTTTTGTTCCCTTGTAGGGTAAACCGGCAGCCGGGGTAATCTGGGCAATGGTTGAAAAAGCCAGTAGATGCATAGTAAGAAACGTTAAAAGAAGTCTCATACATTAATTTTTAAGATCAGATGAGATATTTTAATTACCAGCCCAGGCAAAACAGTTTTTAAATTTTGCCCCCCACCTGCACGGCTTTCGAAGGGAATCGCGTAAAGATCAATATGGTAAATTTATCGCCCGGTTTGAGGTAATGCCATTGACCGAATACAGGGGCTGATACAAAGCCAATGTTATTATCACGTTTAAAAACGGTGAAATCCATATTACCCAGGTTATTTTTATATTCCTCCACTCTCAGGTTTTCCATTTTATAGATCTTGATGCATAAAAACCGGATATACCAATAGCCGTTTTCGTAATAAACCGATTCTACGGGATTGAAGATGGTTGCTTTCACGAAAATTTCTGCAGAGGGATTGCCGTTACACAGGGGGTTGTCAATTTTCAGCGTCGTGAAATTCGTGGTGCCTGAAACCCGGGCCAACAGGTTCGCTGCCGTGGCTTCAACTTCCGCTATGTTCATACCACTATAGGGCGTTTTGGCTTCAAGGGCAAGCAACCTTTCTTCAAGGTTTTGAATTTTGTTCCGGAGGGAATCTGCGGGTGATACCGGGGGTGGTTGTACCGGAACCTTGTTTCCCGGTATTATTCCTTTTCCCGAAGTATCTGGTTGATTTTTTTGCAGCGGCACGGTGTTGCGCTTAATCTGGGCGGCGGAAACAAATGATAGGGCGGAGGCCGCCAGGATGAATACATAACGTTTCATAATAATTTTTATAAAATCAGTTGATATGTTGTTTTTTTCTGCAATGAAAAGGGAACAAATGGCCAGGCAGGATCGTAGCGCCTATTAATCAGATTAAAGCCGGATCAGGAATCCCCGTATCTGCACCGATGCCGCTATTATTCAACGAATGGATTACCGGAATACATGCTTAATCAGTTAACTTCATAATTAAACAATGCGGGTGGCGTATATTTTTTAGTACAATCTTACCCATGTATTCCAGCTGCCGTCGAGGCTGCTTCCTGATGTTTGCCAGATATGGTATACGCTCCCGTCGCTGCCGCGGCCGAATAATTCGAGGCGCCCGTCCTGGTTATTGCTGCATTGAATAGAGGCCATACCCGGACCGCCAAGTGTTTTCCAGCTACTCCATACATCCCATCCCGCGTCGTTTTGCCAGGTGCAGTCAACAGAGCCGTTCTGGTGCAGCCCGAAAAAGGTTACCCTTCCCACCGCGTTGACGCCGCTCGTGAGGTCTTTAAAATCGGTTCCGCCCATAAAGGCCCATTCGGACCAGCCACCTTGGTTGTTGATTTCGTGCCGTTCATAAATGGCCCGGTCGCCGCCAATCGCGAAAGTGATCAGGTGACCATATATATTGTTTTTGCCGATGGCGATTTTTCTTATTTCACTGCCGTAAAGGCTTGACCAGTTCTGCCAGCTGTTCAGGCGACCTCTTATCTGGTACACGGAACCGTCGTTGCTCAGCGCGAGTAATACACTTTGATTGGAGGGGACATCTTCCTCTCCTACGAGTTGATTGAGCCCGGTGCCATAAAGGTCGGTCCAGCCGTTCCAACTGGTTATATCCACTTGCTTGCTACCGATATTCTGTTGTTCCGTACGCATGAAATTAACTGAAACAGACCCTGCATTTCTTTTTAGCCCAAAAACCTGCTGGTTGGAAGATTTTATGGTGATGATCTGTGCAAAATCTGTCGACACAGCTGAGCCATTAAAATTTCCCACGTTTATCCAGTCTGACCAGTTATCGATATTGCTGGTACTCCGGATGGCAAAAAATACGCGACCGGTATTTTGCAATCCAAAGACATTAATATTTCCACCAGCCGAAATCGTAGTCGCGATTTGTATAAAAACCAATTTCGGGCCACCATCCGGGTAATCACCCTTGGTATCTTCATGCATGCGCATCGCTTTACCCGGCAACCAGCTGGCATTGGGACCGGCCTGCCGGGCAAAATATACCCCACCGTCGGAGCCCAGCGTAAACAGGTATAGCGTACCCGATCCGTCGCGGATGGTTTCAATTTGTTTAACCGGTTCACCCAGGCCGGCATATATAGCGGGTGGCAGTGCCCAGGCGAAAAGGATAACCAGGGAAACTTTTTTAAGCAATGTTTTGATTTTCATATTTCATGTTTTAAATAGTTCACATTGTGTTGTTCGAAGCATGCCGGAAATCAATTCATTTCAACCCATGCGAACCAGGCGTTACTATCGAATATTTCCCAGCGGTGATAAACCCGCCCGTTATTCCCGACAGCGAATAATTCCAGTCTGCCATCGGCATTGGTTCCGCATTTTATCAGGCGTGCGTTCGGGTTCCCCATGCTGGCCCAGAAACCCCATGCAGTGCCCCCCGGGTCGTTTTGCTCCACCATTTCGATGGTCCCGTTATTGTGCAGCACGCAGGCGGTGGCCCGGCCGGATACGCTCAGGCCGCTGCAGATATCTGCCACGGTGGAATTTCCGAGCAATTGCCAGCCGCTCCAGTTGCCCGCGGCATCGGTTTCATGGGTTTCATACAAGGCTCCGTCGCCCCCGATCGCGTAACAGATCAGCAGCCCCCGGTAATTTTCACCCAGGTCAATCTTTTTTATCTGAGATCCTCCCAGCGAATTCCATCCCTGCCAGTTTCCGCTGCCGCCCCGGTTCTGGTACACCGATCCATCGTTACTTAAGGCCAGCACGACGTTTGTACCACTGCTGTTACTGCCGCTTACGATTTGTTTCAGGTTCCAGCCACCCAGGTTTTCCCATCCATTCCAGTTTCGCGATCCTTCGGCTGGCCGGTAACTTGTAACTTTCATGTAATTGAAGGAAACCGATTTGTCTTTCCCGTTCAGGACGAACAATTGCTGTTTATTGTTTTTGATACAGCTGATCTGTAAGAAATCAAAGCCCGGTACCGTAGCCCAGACGCTCCACTGGTCGGGGTTGTTGACGGACTGGCTGCAGAAAAAAAGTGCGCCACCCCGGCCCAGAGCGTATACAACAACCGTTCCTTCCGGGGCCAGGGTAAGACCAATTTGCAAAAAGGTATAAGCACTTTGATTTTTGCTCAGGGGCATTCCGCTTGTCCATTCCGCATTCCGGTCATACTGACGGGCGTAGTAAACCTGGTTATCGGCACCGAGTGTGAACAAGTACATTTTACCGGGAACGTCGCGGATCGTTTCGATTTGTTTCACAGGTTCACCCAATCCTCCCCTGGCAGGGATCGCGATGGCATAAATGATGTGAAGAAACAATATTGTTCGTTTCATAACCATTTATTTTAATGAAAACATGTATAAATACAATGACTGCCGTACACGGGCCATTGCTAAAAGCTATGCATGTGATTAACTAATCCTGTCTTCGATTTAAAATCCAATCAGACATATATCTTGACGGATGAAGCAGGTTTCAAAGTGCGGAGTAGAATATCTGTTCTGGTTGGTCTAACTAAATATAACAAAATTCTGTAATAAAATAATTATTTTTTTCTGGCATTCAATAACCTTTAACTGTACAAACACCGGATATTCAGAAACGGTTTATTTGCAGCCGGTAAAAAGAAAAAACTTTTCTTTAGGTTGAAGGATATTATTTACGTGCCTGCCTCCCTCATGAAAATTAATTGAGAATCTCAATTATGTGAAGCTGGAATAAGAATAAGCAATTCGGTCTTTTAGGAGGACCAAACTTCTCGTCCCGGACTTTTGCCGGG
>CAYNSL010000027.1:0-22248 GCA_964399755.1 uncultured Chitinophaga sp.
ATAAATTATCTGCGCCCATTTGCGTTCATCTGTGGCCCACCCTGCCGCAGGCAGGTTCAATCAAACAAAATGCCTTCCGTGGCCTTTATTTTCCTAATTTCATTCTCCACAAAAACCAGGGTTATGCGGCTCCTTCTTCTGCTTGTCACCGTAACCATCCTTGCCGCCGCGCAGGCGCAGACCCGCAGCGATTCGATACGGCTGACCCGGGAAACCGTGAAGCTGTACGACCTTGATTTCACCGAGCCCGAAGCCGATTCCATGCTGGGCAACCTGGAAAATTTTTACCAGCTTTACAAGGGCATGCACCGCAGCATGCCCGCCAACGACCTCCCCTATCCCTTCGCATTTAACCCCGCCCCCGCCGGGATGAAGATATCCGCCAAAAGGGAAAAAATATTCTGGGACATTCCCATCCGCACCGAATTGCCCGCCAACCGCAACGAGCTCGCATTTTATTCCATACCGCAACTGGCGGGACTGATCCTTTCCAAAAAGATCAGTTCGGTGGAGCTGACGAAATTTTATATCGACCGTCTGAAAAAATGGGGCGACACGCTGGAATGCGTGATTACGCTTACCGAAGACCTCGCGATGGAACAGGCGCGGCAGGCCGATGCCGAACTGAAACAGGGCATCTACCGGGGACCCTTACACGGAATTCCATACGGGCTGAAAGACCTGTTCGCCGTAAAAGGATATAAAACGACCTGGGGCAGCACGCCCTATAAAGACCAGGTGCTGGAGGTGGACGCTTACGTATATACGCAATTGAAAAAAGCGGGTGCCGTGCTCTGCGCCAAACTCTCGCTGGGCGCGCTGGCCTATAACAACAAATGGTTTGGCGGTGAAACCAAAAATCCCTGGAACCTGAAACAGGGTTCCAGCGGTTCCTCCGCGGGATCGGCCGCCGCTACCGTTGCCGGCCTGTTACCCTTTGCGATCGGCACCGAAACCCTCGGCTCGATCGTCTCGCCTTCCACGCGCTGCGGGGCTACGGGACTGCGGCCCACATTCGGAACCGTAAGCCGCTATGGCGCCATGGTGCTTTGCTGGAGCCTCGATAAAACGGGACCCATCTGCCGCAGCGCCGAAGATGCCGCCATCGTGTACGCGTTTATGCATGGCACAGACGGCAAAGACCCTTCCGCGATCCGGCATACATTTAATTATACGGGAAAAACCGACTGGACAAAACTCCGCGTTGCTTATGCCGAAAATTTTTTCAGGCGGCTGGATTCAAATGCAGCAGAAAGAAAAGTGCTGGATATTTACCGTTCCCTTGGCGCTCAGATCCGGGCGGTGAACTTTCCCGATTCGGCAATGTACCCGGTCAACCTGATCAGTATTATCCTGAATGCCGAGAGCGCAGCGGCTTTTGATGAACTGACGCGCAGCAACCGCGACGATCTGATCGAAAGGCAGGACCGCGACTTCTGGCCCAATTCCTTCCGTGCGGCGCGCACCATCCCCGCGGTGGAATATATCAACGCCAACCGCTACCGCTCCCAGCTCTGCAAACGGATGAACGATTTTATGAAGGACTATGACGTGCTGATCGTCCCGACATTTGCCGGCCGGCAATTATCCATCACCAATCTTACCGGTCACCCCGTGGTGGTCATGCCCATCGGGTTTAACCGGAACGGCTCGCCGCTCAGCATTACGCTGATCGGGAACCTGTACGACGAAGCCACTATCTTAGCGGCCGCGAAAGCCTTCCAGGACAAAACCGATTTCAATAAAAAACATCCTGAAAAATTCCAGAACTGATCCCATGCTGAAAAAAATATTCATTGCCGCGGTATTCCCGCTTGTCCTGATTTCCTGCTCCGCGAAAAAGAAGGCCGACCTGCTGCTGTACAATGCCACCATCTATACCGTGGATTCCGCGTTCAGCAAAACGGAAGCCATGGTGATCCGCGATGGAAAAATCCTCGCCACCGGGACGCGCGCCGATCTGGAAAAAAAATTTACGGCCACCGCATTACTGGACGCGGGAGGAAAATTCATCTACCCGGGTTTTATCGATGCCCATGCGCATTTTTGGGGATACGGGAACAGCCTGCAGCGGGTGAACCTTGTTGGTACCGGAAGCTGGGAGGAAGTGATCAGCAGGACGCAGCAATTCGCCCGTGAAAATCCGGAAGGCTGGCTGCTGGGACGTGGCTGGGACCAGAACGACTGGGCGGAAAAGAATTTCCCGACCAATGAAAGACTGAATGAATTATTTCCCGACCGGCCCGTACTCCTGACACGGATCGACGGACATGCCGCGATCGCCAACCAGAAAGCGCTTGACCTGGCGGGTATCAAAGCCGGCGATACGCTGACCGGCGGCGAGATCGATGAACAGGAAGGTACATTGACGGGCCTGCTGATCGACAACGCCGTTGATCTGGTTTCCTCCCATATACCCGCTCAGTCGGCTGCGCAGTTCAGGGAAGCCCTGCAGGAAGCCGAACAAAACTGCTTCGCAATGGGACTAACCAGCATCGACGACTGCGGTCTTGGGTTTGATGCGGTGGAAAATATCAAAGCAATGCAGGACAGCGGCGCACTGAAAATGCGCTTATACGTGATGTTGAGTGATGACCCCGCGAATTTTAACTGGCTCTCAAAAAACGGGATCATCAAAACAGATCGTTTACACGTGCGAAGTATTAAAATGTACGCCGATGGCGCTCTTGGTTCACGGGGCGCCTGTTTGCTGCAACCTTATGCCGATAAACCCGGCTGGTCGGGTTTCCTGCTGAGTTCCCTCCCCCATTTCGATTCGGTGGCGAATCTCTGCGCGCAAAAAGGCTGGCAACTCTGCACCCATGCCATCGGCGACAGCGGCAACCGGGCTATCCTTGGCATCTATGCCAAATACCTGAAAGGGAAAAACGATTTGCGCTGGCGGATCGAACACGCGCAGGTGGTGAACTCCGCCGACTTTGACGCTTTTGGCCGCTATACCATCATTCCCTCCGTACAACCCACGCATGCTACCTCCGATATGTACTGGGCAGGCGACAGGCTTGGTCCCGAACGCGTAAAAGGAGCCTATGCCTACCGCCGGTTACTGGAACAAAACGGGTGGATACCGCTGGGCACCGACTTCCCGGTAGAAGATATCTCTCCTTTTAAAACTTTTTACGCGGCCGTGCTGAGAAAAGACGCGAAGGGCTGGCCGGAAAAAGGTTATCAAACCGAGAACGCGCTGACACGCGAACAGGCATTGCGGGGTATGACCAGCTGGGCCGCGCGCGCCAATTTCGAGGACACTGAAAAAGGAAGCCTGGAAAAAGGCAAATTCGCCGATTTTGTGATCCTCGATACGGATCTCATAAACGCCGGTGAAAATGATCTGCTCCGCGTTTCAGTGATCGCCACCTATTCCGGCGGCAAAAAAGTTTACGGTAAGCAATAAGGGAAATTACCTTTCGCCGGTTAACTGAAATCATTAAATCCACATTTGTGGGTAAATCCGCAAACGCCCGCGGTTATAATCACGTTACAAATTCATTATGTTTGTTGCATGAACTGGAACGAAAAAAGGCAGGTGAAAGTAGCGATCCTCGACCTCTATGAAGGCAAACCCAACCAGGGCATGCGTTGTATCCGCGAGCTCCTTGGCGGATGGGCCGCCCGGCATGATATTGATCTGCAATCCACCGAATTCGATGTGCGACTGAAAGGTGAAATTCCCGATACTTCATTCGACATCTATATCTCTACCGGCGGACCCGGTGATCCGCTGGTCAGCCGTTTTGAAGACTGGGATATTGCCTGGTGCCGCTGGCTCGACAAAATCGAACGATGGAACAATAACCCTTCCAAATCGCAGAAGAAGCATATATTATTCATTTGTCATTCCTTTCAACTGGCCAGCCGTTATTTCAACGCTGGCCTTGTTTGTAAAAGGAAGTCGACCGCCTTCGGCGTTTTTCCCATTCACATGCTCGACGCAGGCAGGGAAGAACCCGTGTTCGAAGGATTGCGTGATCCCTTTTATGGCGTTGACAGCCGCGATTTCCAGGTGATACAGCCCAGACACGACCTGCTGAATCGAAGTGGCGCCAAAATTCTCTGTATCGAAAAAAGCCGCCCGCATGTACCCTATGAAAGGGCCGTGATGGGGATCCGCTTCAATGATTATATGATCGGCACGCAGTTCCACCCCGAAGCCGACGCGCCGGGAATGAGCATGTACCTGCAAACCGAAGAAAAAAGAAAGACCGTGATCGAAAGTCATGGCCTCGACAAACTGAACAGCATGCTCGAACACCTCAACGACCCCGACAAGATCATGTGGACCCATGATCATATACTCCCCAATTTCCTGAACCACGCGATCGAACAGTTACAGGAAGTAATGGCATAGCATTTTGGAATTTGGAATTTTTGGAATGGATTCGCTATGCGAAACATTCCGCTATGCGAAACTTTCAGTTTCGCATTCTTTTTCACTAACTTCCCGTTAAAACGGAAACATGATACCGGCGATACGCAAGGCATTCAATAAAGCATTTACCAAAGAGAAATACGAGGCTTTTTTAAAAGACCTGGATGCGGTTCACCCGGGCGCCATTGAATTCCGCGTGGCGGAGACGCCCGTATTCGTACCGCGGGACTTCACCCGGCAGATGCTGGATGCCTGCGAGCATATCGTCGATATCATCACGACTCCCGGATTCAAAGAACTTACCCAACAGGCGATCCCGCACAACCTGCATGTGCCGGGTGAAAACGATCACTCGCATTTCATCGCCTTCGACTTCGGCATCTGCGTGAACGAAAAAGGACATTACGAGCCGCAACTGATCGAAATGCAGGGCTTCCCCACCCTCTTCGCCTATGAAGTGCTGCTGGATGATACGTTCCGGAAACATTTTCCCGTACCCGAGCGTTTTGACTGCTACCTGGGCGGGTATCACCGCGACAGCTATATACAACTGCTGAAAGAAATCATCATCGGTGATCTTCCCCCCGAAAACGTGATCCTGCTGGAGATCTTTCCGCGCCGGCAAAAAACAAGGATCGACTTTTACTGCACGGAAGATTACCTCGGTATAAAAATGGTCTGCCTGACCGAACTGATCCGCGAGGGGAAGAAACTGTATTACATGAACGAGGGAATGAAAACGGAAGTGAAACGCATTTATAACCGCGTCATCTTCGACGACCTGCAGCAGCAGTCGCCTGATGTACAGGAAAAGGGGAAATTGCTGTTTGAGGAACTCGACGTGCAGTGGTGTCCCCATCCCAACTGGTTCTACCGGATCAGTAAATACACATTGCCGCTGATCAGGCACCCCTACGTGCCCCCGACGGAATACCTGAGCGCGGTAAAGGAAATTCCGGCCGACCTTGAAAATTATGTATTAAAACCCTTGTTTTCCTTCGCGGGCCAGGGCGTGATCATCGACCTGACAAGGGAAGATATTGATAAAGTAAAGGACCCGGAGAACTGGATCCTGCAGCGCAAAGTGAAATATGCCGAAGTCATTCAGACGCCGGATGTACCCGCCAAGGCCGAAATCCGGATATTTTATTTCTGGAAAGACGGAACGCCCCGCCCCGTAGCTACGAATAATCTCGGGCGGCTGAGCAAGGGGAAAATGATCGGGGTGCGGTATAACAAGGATAAGGAATGGGTGGGCGGTAATTTCTGTTATTTTGAAAACGAGGCCCCTTAAAACCCCGGGGGCTAATTAGGCTAACCCGGAAATATTAATAATGTCCCGAGATTTGTAAACACATTTTCAAAAAGCCAGGAACAGGAAATATAATACTGATATCATGAAACGCTTACCATTTTTTCTTGCCGTTTTAATGATCATTTCCTGTAATCAATCCGGGAAAAAGATTGACGGGCTGCAGGCAAGGATGGACAGCCTGCAACAGGAACTGGCGCATTCATATAAGCCCGGATTCGGCGAATTCATGTCGGGCATACAGGTACACCATGCCAAACTATGGTTTGCCGGACTGAACGGCAACTGGGATCTGGCCGGTTTTGAAATTCATGAAATACAGGAAGCGCTGGAAGATATCCGGAATTTCTGCAGCGACCGGCCCGAGACAAAGGCCATCGGTATGATCAACCAGCCATTGGACAGCCTGGCGCTTGCCATACAGCAGAAAGATGCGGTGCAATTTAAAAATTGTTTCACTTCGCTCACCAGTACCTGCAACCGCTGTCACCGGGAAACCGATCACGGGTTTAACGTGGTGACCATCCCAACTTCCCTTCCGGTAGTAAACCAGGATTTTAAACCCTTTCATTAAATCATCAGTCATTTTTAAATGGAACCAATCAAAAATATTACTCCGCGCGAACTGGCGCCCGGCATTACGGGACATTATGCGCACGGCCAACACATGAGCTTCGGCTATGTGGAACTGAAAGCCGGCAGCAGTATTCCCCTGCACCAGCACCTGCATGAACAAATAACCTATATCCTCGAAGGACAGCTCGACATGCTGATCGGCGGGGATGCCTGCAGCCTGGGGCCCGGCATGTACCATGTCATTGCGTCCGGCACGCCGCATTCGGCCGTTGCCCGGACCGATTGCAAAGTGATCGACGCGTTCAGTCCTGTACGGGAGGATTACCGCTAAATAAAACCAGCAGCCTGTTTGTATGAAGAAAACCGGATGTTTACTGACCTTATTATGCCTCGCGGGTATGCTGTTTGCGCAGACCGGTAAGATCGATACGGACAGGCCCGATCAGACGGAGAGCGCGGGCATTGTACCCAACCATTATTTCCAGGGAGAATTCGGATTCAACAGAGAGATCCTGCAGGGGAAAGATTATGACCTGGTTCACCCTACCGGGCTGCTGAAATACGGGTTGAAGAAAATGGAGTTCCGGCTTGAATTTACATATCGCAGCGCTTATGAACACCCGGTCCCGCAAACAAAACGGACCACCGGTCTTGATCCCGTGGAGATCGGGTTCAAGACGGCGCTCTGGCCCGAAAAAAAATTATTACCCAAAACCTCGCTGATCGTTCACCTGGGACTGCCCACCATTGCATCCAAAGCTTTTCGCGCGGATCATCTATTTCCTTCCTTCCGGTTCACCATGCAGCATACGCTCACGGAACATACATCCCTTAGTTACAATCTTGGGGCAGAATGGGACGGATTCACCTCCACTCCCGCCTGGCTCTACACTTTTTCGCCGGGTTTCGACCTTGGTGAAAAATGGTATGCCTATATCGAAGCATTCGGGTTTATCAGGAAAGACGGGCCGCCGGAGCATAGCCTCGACGGTGGTATCGCCTATTATCTCAATCCTGATATAAAACTGGATGTATCGGGCGGATTCGGAATTTCAAAAGCCGCGCCGGATCATTATTACGCGCTGGGTTTTTCCTTTCGTTTCAATACAAAGAAATAACCCGCTATTTCAATTTGAGCCTCCAGCCCGCATAGAACAACCGACCGCCTACAGGACCCCAGATCAGCGACGCATCGAAATAATCGCCAAAGGGCTGATCGGCCGCGATGATGGCCTGGCGCTGGAAATAATTGGTAAGGTTCTCCCCGCCAAGGTAAAGATCAAAAGGATGTTTCTTGCCCATTGTCCGGCTTACCTGCGCGTTCATCAGCACATACCCCGGGGAAGCGACAGGCCGCTGGTATTCAGCAGGATTGCCGTCGGTAGCGGGAATTCTTTTTGAACCGTTGTAATTAATTGTGTAATCGAATTTCCATCCTTTGATTTCGTAGGCGATATTGGCGAAAGCGCGGTGCTTCGCGGTAAATGGTTTTTCCAGCAATTTTCCTCCGTATGTAGTCTTCACATCAAAGAAGCGGTAAGCCAACCGCCATTCCAGACCCTGTGCAGGTTCCATTGTCAGTTCCGTCTGCAGGCTGTTGGAATATGATTTACCCTGCAGGTTATAGAAACGCACTTCGCGCGGATCTTCCAGATCCACCACCACCTGTTTTTGAAAATCATTCCTGAAGAAATCGATACTGAAGAGCGCATCATGGTGAAAGAGTTTGAATTTCTGGTCCATGCTGATCCCCTTGTTCCAGGCCACTTCAGGGTCGAGCCCGTAAGCCTTGCCGTTGGAAGCTGTCATAATATGTACCTGCCTGGCGCTGACCAGTACGCTGCTGTTCTCCGCGAAAATATTGGCGGTCCGTTGTCCCCTCCCCGCGCTGATACGGATCGTGGTTCCCTTTGCCGGCGCATAGCGGATATGCAAACGCGGTGTGGCGAACCAGCCGTACAAACTGTTGTGATCGGCCCGGATGCCGGAAACGATATCCAGTTTTGATACAGGACTGAAAGTATATTCAAAAAAAGCGCCCGGCACCGATTCGGTCCGCTGGTAGCGCGCCGTATTGAAATCCTCCTTGTAATGGTCTGCTTCAAAACTCAGACCCGTGCGGAACTTATGCTTCGTGCTGCCGATGATAGACTGGTAGATCAGGTTGGCGTAAAAGTTTTTTTGCCGGGCGTTATAGGAACGCAAACCAAAATAAGCGTCCTGCCGGTGGTCAAAGGCCGACAATTGCAATCCCGCGCTTTTGTATTTTTTACCGGGAAAAACATACCCGATTTTCGCAAATCCCTCATAGCGGCGGGTGTCGATGCCAAGCCCGTAGTGGCGCGTCGTGAATTGGTCCTTGTCCCGGTTAAAGGAAGTTTCCCCGCCTGTTTTTGTGTCAGATAAATACTTAAACCCGAACTGGGTCAGAAAACCTTTCCCGTCATCGTATTTCCAGCGGTTCAGCGCGCTGAACAGGTTGCCTGTGGGCAAATCGCGGAAACCGTCACGGTTGACATCGATGCCGGAATTAGCCAGGAAATCATCATGCAGCAAAAGCGCCGTACTCCATTTTTTCCCGATCTTCTGCGCCAGGTTCAGGTTCAGGTCGGTCTTGCCCATGTTGTTGATATAGGCATTGGCATATACCCTTTCCGCTTTTTCCGGTTTCTTCAATTCGATATTGATCTGCCCCGCGATACTTTCAAACCCGTTAGCCACGGAGCCCACGCCTTTATTAAGCTGGATCGATTCTACCCAGGGCCCCGCGATGGAATTCAGTCCCAGTGGCGCCGCGATGCCCCGGGGACCGGGAAGATTTTCCACGGTGAGCTGCGTGTACACCCCGCTCAGCCCCAGCAGCTGGATCTGTTTGCTCCCGGTAACCGCGTCGTTATAGGATACATCCACGGAAGGATTGGTCTCGAAGCTTTCGCTCAGGTTGCAGCAGGCGGCCTTGAACAATTCACGCTCCGTCATAACCTGCGTACGTACGGGGTTCAGCGAGGAAAGATAAGTGGACTTTTGCCGGGAAATGACCTTCACTTCCTGGAGTTGCTGGTCGGCGGCCAGCACGATCGTCAGTTCGCGTATATCCGTCACCGTTAGCGTGTCGGCCCGGTATCCCGCGTAACTGATAACCAGCCGGCTGCTCCCCGCCGCCACGGGCAGGGCAAAAACGCCGTTATCGCCGGTCATCACGCCGCGGCCCGTTCCCAGCCAGCTTACCGAAGCGCCCGGGAGCGGTTTAAAGGATCCTTTTTTATCCTCTTCGAGCACGACTCCCTTTACCATGTTCGTTTCGCGGTGAGCCGAAAGGCTATCGGCTACCGCCTGCAGGTTTCCGGCAGGGTTTAATGTCGTTGCGGTATTTTCCATTTCCCGGTAATGACAGCAGGCCGGGAGGGCATTGTACACTTCGTCCCGGGCGCGTTCGCGTTCGGTATCATGCCCGGCACCCGCGATTTTCCGGTGTATTTTGGCAAGGGTGATCAGGGCCGGGTTGTAAACGAGCGTGAGCATTTTACTGTCTACATCCCATTGCGCGGAGCGCACCCCCCGGGTTTTCAGCGTTTGTTCGATCCTTTCCTTGCACATTTCACAGGCCCCGCTCACCCGGAACTTCACGGTGCTGTCAATGACAGCCGGATGCTGTGCGTTCGCGGTAATCACGCCTGATAAAAACAACAATAGGTACAGCCATCGGCTGCCTGAATTTTTCATGACCGGTATATTTTTAATTCCGCCGGGCAACTCTTCGTTTGCCCGCGGGATTCTTTTCGATAATTTATCTGTTTCCAGGTTCTGTTCACGTCACCCGATACCCCAGACCTACTTTTTTTCTTTCAGGGCCATTCCGCACTTCAGGCATTTGCCAGGTTTATCGCTGGTCACGTCCGGATGCATCGGGCAGGAATAGGTTTTCATTTCCTTCTCCGTTTTTACCAGGTTCATCCCGCATTTCGGGCACTTGCCTTCCTTATCACTCACCACATCCGGGTGCATGGGGCAATTGAATTTATCTGCCTTATTAGTTTTCACCAGGTCCATCCCGCAACGGGTGCATTTTCCCGGTTTGTCACTGGTTATATCCGGGTGCATCGGGCAATTGTATTTCTCCTTTTTCTCTTTCTCCGTTTTTACCAGGTTCATCCCGCATTTCGGGCACTTGCCTTCCTTATCACTCACCACATCCGGGTGCATGGGGCAACTGAATTTTTCTTTTTTTCCCTTCTCTGTTTTTACGAGATCCATTCCGCATTTGCTGCAGGTCCCTTTTTTATCAGCACTAACTTCGGGATGCATGGGGCAACTGTATTTATCATCCTTGTCCTTCTCTGTTTTCACAGTCCTGACGCTCTGATCTTTTATATTTTCTTTTTTCGGGTCCTGTGCGTTTGCAAACAAACCGAACATCGTCAGCGCTGCGGTCATCAGCCATGTTAACTTTCTCATATTGCTTTTTTTATTGAATAAGAATGAAGGCTCCCGGCGTATTCATTACACCGGGCCGCGGACAGTTACATACACATGCATCAAATGATACCGTCAATCCGTGAGCAGGCTCTTCAGCGCTTTTTCCAGTTGCTTGCCTTCCAGGTCCATGGCCAGCAGGCGGCCATCCTTACTGATCAGGAAGGTAGTGGGCAGGGCATCGATGCCCCATTGCCGGGCCGTGGGGGTTTCCCATCCGCCGCGGGAGATCACCTGGTTCCAGTTGATCCTGTCTTCGCGGATCGCCCGCACCCAATCTTCCGTTTCCTTATCCAGCGATACGCTGAATATTTCGAAACCTTTATCGTGGTATTTGGAATAGACCTTATGCATGCTCCGGTTGGCCGATCGGCAGGGCCCGCACCAGGAAGCCCAGAAATCCAGCAACACCACTTTGCCCCGGAACGCGGAGAGACGCAGGGTGTCCCCGGCAGCGGTGGGTAAAGCGATCTCATCAGCCGGCTGCCCCTGCCGGGGTTGCGCCGCTGCGGAATAGCCGCCCGCTATGCAAATGGAAAAAATGATCAGGAGTCGCCGGTATTTCATCACGAATATTTGTAAAGCATCTTTCCCGTCAGTAACGGGAAAGATGCTGTTTTGTTATAAGGCGTTGCCGCGCCCGGATCAATACTTACGATTTCTTGCAGCAATCGCCGCCTTCATGTCCTTCCTTCGTGCACTTGCCGTCTTTGCAGCATTCCATCGCACCGGACGCCTTGCCCTCACCGCATTTTTCCCTGCAGGAGGCTTCATCCTTGCAGCCCTTGTCCTTGCAGGAAGCCATGTCGGCGCATTTTCCGTCCTTCATATCGCCCTTGCTGCAGCAGGAAGATTTGGCGGTAAGATCCGTCCTTTCATATTTACAGCAGGCATGCAATTTATTATAGGCCGCTGTCGTGGTTTTGAAACCCACGTTATCATAGCCCGCGCCGGCGATCTGCTGCTGGATCTTCGCCGTATTAGTGGTAGCCGTATTGTAGGTAACGGTGATCACTTTGGTGTCCTTGTCCCAGGTGGCCGCTTCCGCCCCTGCTTTTTTGGCGGCTTTTTCGATAGCCGATTTACACATGCCGCAGTTGCCCGATACTTTGAAGGTTTCGGTGGTCGACTGACCCGATGCAAAAGCGGAAAAAGCGAGGCAAAGCGCGCCCAGGGAAAATACTTTCATCGATTTCATTTTATAATGATTTGAGATGTTATAATGGATAGTTCAAAATACAAAAAAATAATGCACCCATGCCCGATGGGTCCATCAGCCTGTACGGTAAACATCTCAAATCCTGAAAACGCCGTTTTGCAGGTAAGTGTCCTGCGCGGATAATTGTGGCGGGGAATGGTTGTGAAAATGACGTGTTTCGTCAATATTGTAAAAAGCGGCCGCGATAAAACCGGAAACCGTCACCGCCAGGGTTTCGGGTGAAGGAAGTTCAAATTTGGTGACCGGTATCTTGTTCTGGTCCTGCACCACTTTCAGCACTTTCACTTCGTCCTTGCAGCAGTGGTTCGATTTATGCATTTTCATCCCGCAGTTCCCGCATCGCTTCACCTTTGATTCAAAAAGGTGAACGGCGACCAGCCTTTTCATGCAGTAATGCGAATTGATCACGATACCGCAGGTTGCCGCGAAATAGAAAAGCAGGGATATGGCAGCAATGCCTTTTTTCATTCGTTATACAAAGATAACAGCAATTTTTAATCCCGGTAGCTGAGTTTTGTCAGGCGGTTCGAATTGAGGATCAATTAACAAAACTCCAGTATACGCCCAGCCTGAACTGGAGTCCGGGAAGGGGGTAACCGGTGGCCACCAGGCTATTATTGGTAAAGCCAAACCCTTCCAGGTTGCGGGCGGTATTCAGGTTTTCCACCCGGATAAAGGCCTTGAAAGGACGGATGCGGAAATGGACATAAGCGGAAATATCCGGCAGGGAATTCCGGATGGTCACACTGTCCTGGTAAGAAAATATACCCAGCGCAGGCGAATAGTCGTCCGCCTTGTAGGCCGCCCGGTAGCGAAATTCGGCGCCCATGGCGATATCAAGGTTCCTGAACCCGAGATTTCCTTCGTAAGCGAAACGGTTCCGGGTATACAACACCGGCACATGCACCGGCGCGCTACCCACTACCTGCTGTAAATAGAATTCCGCATGCCAGTTCCAGTGCTTGCCCAGTTTGATGGTCTTTTCCAGGGCGATCTGCAGGAGGTTGAAGAGCGATCGCTCCTGCTGTAATTTGTAATAGTCCCTGACATATGTATAATTATTCACCAGGTAATAATGACCCGTGAGCCGGAAACGGAATGAAGGCAGAAAGTACGATGCGAGCAGGTGCGTATTGTTCTCCTTTTTGAAATCAGCGTTATACTTCAGCAGATAAAAACTGCTGCGGTTATCGAAACGGAATGCCGGTCTGCGGCTGGCATTTTCAAATCCGAGTTGCAGGTAACCCGCTTTTTTTCCCAGCTGCCGCTGCAGCCCGAGGTGCGCCTCGAAATCCCCGGCGTTGAAACCGGTGAAATACAGTTTTCCATTGGCTTCGATATCCCATTGCTGATTGCGCGTGCGGTTACGGTATTCGGCATGTCCCGCCGTATTGATAAAGGTCTTGTTGCCGGAAGAGAGATCCCCCGAAATATTCTGCAGCAACACCCCGAGTTTGATGAATTGCTGCAGATTTTTCGCGTCGGGGAACTGGTAAATGGAAAAATCGTTACTGAGTACCTGCCATCTTTCACGCAGGATAAAACTGTCGAGCGGCCTGCGCAGGCTGGTGTCATAATATTTTTTGTAATACATCGAATCCGCGATGTAGTCGAGGAAGGTATATTTATCCTGGTCGAGCCGGATCGTGTGTTCAAATCGCAGGCGGGGATAAAATAGCGGGATCACGGTGGAATCCGTCACCACCGAATCCTTACGCCCCAGGTCATATTGCTGGCGCAGGATCACCGTAAACTCACTGTACTTATTACCCGTGGTAATTTTGGTGCTGAAAAAATTACCGGAGAAAGGATTCGATCCGCCGATATGCGTATTGATATTAAAGCGTTCCTTGTAGATCGGGTTGTCAAGAATATTCGTGGTATCGATGATCCCCCCGTTTTCCGATGCCTGTATTTTGTTACCCAGCAATAACAGCCAGGCGTTGTAACGCAGGTTGCGCGACTGAAACTTCGAGGTTAGCGAATAATTATTGTGGTTGGTCTTCTGGTTCTGGAAATAGCCCGGCGAATTGATCAGGCGGTATTGAAAAGCGACATTCCAGCCGGGTTTGATATTCTGCGTATGCATCAGCTCGATGATCTGTTCCACCCGGCTCCCGAGCAAATAATTGATTTCGGAATAAGGCCGCGTGGTCTGGAAGAACCGCGCTTTTTCGGTCTTCCATTCATAGACATCGAAGGCATGAAAGCCCGGGTCAAATCCCGCGCTGAGTACCGGCGAAAAAAGCAGTGAACGGGTGGCCGTGCCGCTGTTGCCAAGGTAAATATGGGTGGCAGGCACCGGGTAACGCCGCGTGAAATCGCCGATTGCGGAATCCAGTTTATAGGTGCCGGTAGAATCGAGGTATCGGAAACTGATGGTGATGGAATCTTCGAGTTTGTTGCGGTGGCGGAGGCTGTCTCCCGTACCCGCCCCGATCTGGCGCCGGTTAGCCCCGAGATTTTTTATTTTCTGGCCGAAATTACCCAGCCCGGGTTCCTGGGCATGTAACAGCGACGGAAGGGCCGGCAGCAGGATAAACAGCAGGTATGTTATTTTTCGGTTCAGACCGGTCATCTTTTTGGCCCGCAGGGCGCCGGGATATAAAAAAACCCTTGCGGTGCAGCGGCAAAGGTATCATTCATGTTCAAAATGCTGCGTTAAATAGCGGCCACCAGTTCCCTGAATATAGTCGCCAGTTTCGGCTCGGCCGCCCGGGCCGCTTCCAGCACTTCTTCGTGGGTGATCTTGTATTCACCTTCGTGCAGCCCCATATCGGTCACCACGCTCATCGCGAAAACATCCATTCCCATGTGGTTGGCCGCAATGGCTTCCTGCACGGTGCTCATCCCGACCACATCACCCCCGATGATATGGATGAATTTGTATTCAGCGCGCGTTTCAAACGTGGGGCCCGTCACCGCCACATACACGCCTTCCTTTACATCGTAATCATTGGCCAGCGCGATGGCTTTTGCCTTTTGAACCAGGTCCTTTTTATAAGGTTCACTCATGTCGGGGAAACGGGGTCCCAGTTCCGAAATGTTTTTACCGATCAGCGGATTGGGCGTGAAGAAACTGATATGATCGCTGATGATCATGATATCGCCCACTTTGTAACCGGGGTTCACCCCGCCCGCAGCATTTGATAATAAGAGCGTCTGTACCCCCAGCATTTTCATGACGCGGATTGGGAACACGATATCCTGCGCGTCATACCCCTCATAAAAATGAAAGCGCCCGGCCATGGCCACCACCGTTTTGCCGCTGAGTTTGCCGAAGATGAGTTTGCTTTTATGTCCTTCCACGGTGGAAACGGGAAAATGCGGGATATCCGCATACGACACTTCCTTTTCCACCGTGATCTCTTCCGTGAATTTGCCAAGACCGCTCCCCAGTACGATCCCAACCGCAGGTGTTTCGCTATATTGCTTCTGCAGGTATTTTACCGCTTCGCGAAAAGATTTCAATGCCTTTTTTCCCATAATATCCGGTTATATGCGCCTGTGTTTCTGGCGACAGGCAAGCCGCAAACGTAAGAAAAAAAAGGGCTTAATAAGTATACCGGTAGAAATCGCAGTCGGCTTCATCGCAGATCAGTTTGCTGAGCATCGGGTCGCGCAGCACTTCGGTATAGTCCATCCATTTCCCTTCCACTTTGATTTTCCGGTACACCAGACGTATGCCCTGGCTGTAATCCACCCACCAGTAAATATGCCCGGTGTATAGTGGCTGTATCGGTTTCCCGTTCAACTGGTGCCAGCCATAGATAGCGACCCGGTCGGGCTTGGGGTCGCGTGAAATTTTACCGCTGATGACCACGTCTTTCTGTATCCCCGCGATCAGTCCCCTCCTGCCCCTGCGCTGTCCTTCGATGATCAGGTGATGCTGCCACATCGTGGGCGTACTGTCGCGGAAGGCATACATCGGCACCGGTTCCAGTTTTATTTTCGCGGCCTTATAGATATCATCCACCATTTTACGGGTGGGCAGGAAACAATGAAAACTGTCGGCGATCCGCTGCGCGGCATAAGGGGTGATATTGATCCTCGCCCAGTCATCATCCGTGCCGATGCTCAGATAATCAGGGGCTGCATAATAAGTAGCATGCCATGTCTTTCCCGTTACGGAATCAATGACCGACACTTTCACCGGGATGAATTTTTTCAGGAACCCCGGCACATTACCCGATAAAACCTCCCGCAGGGCGAAGGAATCCCGCGCGGCCCATTTCATCCCAAAAGCTTCATGGTAAAACGCATTCCCGGTAAGCGTGGATGCACGGGCCGGCCAGTTCATTTTTTTTACCGGCTGGCAGGAGAGGAAAAAAACGACCAGGAATGGGGACCATTTCATGAATGGAAAATTAGGATTATTAAGGATATTTTGATTTTGGAATTTTGGTCCCGATAGCTATCGGGATTTGAAATTTCGAAATTTCCTTACATCTCAAATTTCTTTATTGAACTTAAGACCCTGCTCATTCGGTAAGATCCAGGATAATATTGCTTTCAATTTCCGGGTGCCGATCCATGAACCATGAACGATGAACCATGAACTATTCATTATCTTCGCGAAAAATCGTTTTTCATGAACCTCCACGAATACCAGGCCAAGGAATTACTGAAAAAATATAATGTACCCGTACAGGAAGGATTCGCCTGCTCCACCGTGCAGGAAGCCGAAGACGCCTACCGGCAGATCAAAACGCAGACCGGGAGCAAATTTGCCGTCGTGAAGGCCCAGATCCACGCGGGCGGGCGCGGTAAGGGCAAGATCAGGGAAACCGGTATCAACGGGGTGAAAGTGGCCAAATCGCTGGAGGATATCCAGGACTTTGCCAGTAAGATACTGGGCGGAACCCTGGTGACCGTACAAACCGGCCCCGCAGGCAGAACCGTACATAAGATATTCGTGGCGCAGGACATGTATTACGACGGGCCCGGCAACCGGAAGGAATTTTACCTGTCTATCCTGCTCGACCGGAGCAAGGGACAAAATGTGATCATGTACAGCACCGAAGGAGGCATGAACATCGAAGACGTGGCGCATGCCAGCCCGGAGAAGATATTTAAAGAATGGGTGCATCCCTGCGGCGGCCTGCAACCCTTCCAGGCCCGTAAGATCGCGTTTAACCTCGGGCTGAGCGGAGAAGCGTTCAAAAACTGCATTAAATTCGTCACCAACCTGTATAATGCCTATACGGGTTTGGATTGCTCCATGGTCGAGATCAATCCGCTTTTCAAGGCGGCCGATGAGAAAATCATCGCGGTGGACTGCAAAATGAACCTTGACGAGAATTCACTGATGCGTCACGCCGACCTGGCTTCGCTGCGCGATATCACCGAAGAAGATCCTACCGAAGTGGAAGCGGGTAAATACAATTTGAATTTCGTAAAGCTCGATGGCAATGTAGGCTGTATGGTAAACGGGGCGGGACTGGCGATGGCAACGATGGACATGATCAAACTCAGCGGCGGCGAACCCGCCAATTTCCTCGACGTGGGCGGTACCGCCAATGCGCAGACCGTCGAAGCGGGATTTAAGATCATCCTGAAAGACCCGGCCGTAAAAGCCATCCTCATCAATATCTTCGGCGGTATCGTGCGCTGCGACCGCGTGGCACAGGGCGTGATCGACGCCTATAAAAACCTCGGCAATATCAACATCCCCATCATCGTGCGCCTGCAGGGCACCAATGCCGTTGAAGCAAAAAAACTGATCGACGAGAGCGGCCTGAAAGTGAAATCGGCCATCCTGCTCAGCGAAGCGGCAGAACTGGTGAAAAGGGCGGTTGCATAGATAACGCGGATTAGAAGAATAACAGTTGAAAGGATTTTGGAATTTTGGAATTTTGGAATTTCGAAATTTTCCTAAATTTCAGATTTCACTTTCCGAACATAAAGGTTCTTAATATCAAATAGGGATTAGAGCGTTTTGGAAAATTTCCCAATTTCCCTATTCCACTTTTCAAAATTCGTTCGCTCTGCGTGACTTGCAGGCCCGCAGTTCCATTCTATCGTCTTTGCCGATCAATTCAGCAGCTTCACCACTTTCTTCACCCCCGAAGCCACATGCCGTACTTCCAGCGTGTAAATGCTCCGCGCCAGGTCGCTCACATCGAGCGGATAGGTATTGCTTCCCGCATTCGCGGTGAAATTCATTTTACGGACCAGCTGCCCGGAGGAACTCAGCAAACGGACTTCCAGCGGGGAACCGGTGCTGGTGACCACGTACAATTGCTGCCGCCCGCCCGGGTTATTGAACAACTGGATATACAATCCGTCGTGCATCGCGGCCACATTATCGTCAACGGTGATATCTTTTGAAACCTCATTGCTGCAATGACCGATCTGTATTTTATAGTTCATATGATGCACCCCCACTCCCGCCAGTTTGGGATAAAACCGGTTATTCATAAACCCTGACCCCGTGACCGTCAACACGCCGCCCGGCGGTGATACGGTAAAGGGAACATCCTTATCCGTAAAATGATAACCGGCCTGGAGGCCATTGATCACCGGTACGGGCCGGGGTATAACGGTGGCTGTAACCGCTTTCCGGGCGCCTGAATTGCAGACCTTGGGCGTAACGTCTATATCCCAGTTATAAAAGAAGGGATAATATTTATCTCCCAGCGAAGAACCGACGATCCTTACCACGCTGTACATACTGAAGGGATAGCCGATATTGGAATTGGCGGTGGTACTGGTAAAAATTCCTGATGAAACGCCCCCGCCCGAGAGGCCAAGCTGGAGGTTCAGTCCCGCGGGAATGAAAAAATCCAGTGTTACATCCTGCACACCCGCCACGAGGGTGACCGTTTTACTCAGCATCACCTTCCCGTACATGCTGCGCAGTTCAATAACCCGGGTGCCCGCGGCAGCGGCGTCGAGCCTTACTTTTTTCAGTTTGAAAGGGAGGAAGGCGTTAAAAATAAGGTATTCGCTGCGCAGGGTGGAATAGTTTCCCGCCCCGGAAAAATTAGTGGCAACGGGACCGGCTTTTCCCTTTAGTTCCGATGGCTGGTCGGCCACGTAAAAAGTAGTGCTGCTGTTTAAATTTCCCGTTTGAAAATCATTCCCGATAAAAATAAGGTTGCCGTTCACCGGCGCGTCGAACCAGTGCGCGTTCCCGCTGGCATAAAGGTTGGCATTTTCGCCGATGCAGACAGTATCCTCCCTGATCACGGTGGGAATTGAACTCGCCGGGGCTTTTTGAATAAGCAATGTATCGCTGGTGGCGATGCCGCAGGGCGTGGTCGAGCGCACCCAGTATTTGCCCGGATCGGTTATCGTGATCTCCTGCGTTGTTTCGCCGGTGCTCCACACATAGTTGCTGGCCCCGGCTGCCTGCAGCTCCAATGATTCCCCTGTGCACATGATATTTCCGTGTGGACTGAAAATATAGGAATAGGCGCCCGTGCCGGTGGATCGTTGTTTGGTAAGACTGACCGCAGCTTCCAGCCAGTTATTGTTTTCGTTCACTTCCTGGAAATGGTTATCCGGGTCGATCTGGATCACCACGTGGTAATCGCCGTTGCAGGCTTCGTAGGGAATACGGATAAAACTTTCATCGAGGTACTGGTGATAAATATCCACTTTGCCCACACTGATCCCCTGTTTTACCTGGCCGCAGTCATACCCCCCGCCCAGCCCGTAGTTGGGAAAACTGCTATTGGTAAGGATCGTGCCGTTGGCATCGATGCAGTCGCCAAGCGCGCCGTTGCAGGTGGTGAGGTCGATCAGGCAGAAACTTACTTTGATCCCGCTGTTCACAACCGGCCATTTCAAAGTATCCGTGATCGACGGATCACGCAGGCGCAGCGTATACAAACCCCATCCTTCAATATGAATATGACCATGCGAAGGATGGAACTGCATCCAGCCGGCGTCGCGTAAAATATACTGGAAACTGTTGCCCACTTTCTGGTACACCCGCTGCTTGATCAGCCGCTTGGGATAGGAACCATCCGGGCATAGAAAATTGGCGGGAGGCGTAAAATTGCGCAGCGTGTCGCCGCCGCATACATAATCATTGGTGGGCGCCACTTCCAGCGGGCCCCAGCCGATATTAGGTGTGGAGATATCCAGCCGGAGCAGACCTTTATCCACGCCGCTGATCAGCTGCCCGAATTCCGTATAGCCTGAGCTGCTGTTTAGTGTTCTTTTGCCGGCGATGATATCCGGCAGCAATACGCAGTTGGTAGCGCCGGGTGTGGGACAGGCGCATCCTGCAGGGTTGGCGGTTGAACACTGGCTGCTGGCCGGGAGCGCAGTAAATACAGTTGATGCCAATACCGTACACAAAAAAAGAGAAAGGCTACTAATCAATTTTCGCATGGCAGTTTGTTTTCAGTTACGTCACGTAATGTAATAAATATATTCTTCCTGCTGTTTGCGCCGGATCAAGATTTAAGTTAGCGTAAGGTTATGCGAGACTATAAGTCCCGCATAACGTATCGCATAGCGTCCAGTAAAGCGCCTCGCACAGGTTTGTACTGCATGCTGGCTAAGATGTTTATTTGAATAAATAAGAGTATTTCTGTAATTTAGGATATAAGCCCGGTTCTCATGCCCGGAAAAAACACCAAATCAAACAAAGGCTTTAACCGCCGCCGTTTTATCGGCAACACGATCAAACTGGCCGTTCTCGGAACTTTATTACCCGACGTTTCCTGTAATAATAAAAGATCTTCCCCCGCAGGCAAGGGTCCCGATACCACCCGCAGCGCCAAAAACGGGAAGCATGTGAAAAAAGCCCGTAAGAAATGGTCGCACGAAGGACTCGTGATGAACAGCCAAACCAAAGTGATGCATTTCCCCAGTTCACGCCTGTATACCTATTACGATGAGATCAAACCGAATCACCTGCAGGAGATCAGCCTTGCGGCCTGGACGGCCCAATTACAGGAGCCGGTGCGACTGAACCGGGCGCAGTCGGGGAATATCCTGGAAATCCTCACGCTGCAGCACCTGCAGAACGGGGTGAACGACGAATACCTTACTGCCGCCGCGGAAACCCTTTCTAAAGCGTTTATGCCTGCCTGTGAGAATTCGAAGGGCGTCAACCTGAACAGCACCAATTTCAGGCTACATGAACTGATGCTCCAGCTCCTGTCGCTAAACAGTTCGGTAACCGACAAATGGCAGTCCTTTAACAGCCGGGTCAAACGGCCGCCTGCGCTGCGCAACCGGCAAAAATGGATGGAAACCGAAACCGCGTTCAACGCGCGGGTACAATATATATTAACGCGACAATCCGATTATATGAACCGGCTCACGGAAAGAGCCCGGAAATATTCGTTTACCTGACTGTGCCGGTAATTGCACGCCGCATATTATACAGGAAGTTCGACTCCTCCACCGGCCTGGTGAAGCCACCTGATTAAGGTGGCTTTTTTTGATTACTTACAATACGTGAAGCCGGATGTTAGTGAAGATTTTGGAATTTTGGAATTGCCTTTATGCGGAACCCCTTATTGTTTCAGCAATATCCTGCTTCGCCGGAAGATCAAACAGGTTTAAAAATGTTGGCGATAACAGGGGATTCTTATTTTGGGATTTTGGATCCGGAAATTTCAAAATTTTCCTTACCCCAAATTTTCCTTGATGATTTCCGGAACCGAATTGCTTAATAAAGAAAATACAAGCTATCGGACAATTTCAAAATTTCCCGATTGCACTTTCCAAAATCATCCCTCTCGCTATGCGAATCCTCCGGTCCCGTACGCAGGTCCCGCGCCAATTTGTACATTTGAATCATGAACAATGTCTTCATTCGCCTGATTAAACAAACCGACAACCTGGTGATCGCGAAAATCGTGAAAGACACGCTGGCCGAATTCGGCGCGAACCATCCGGATACCGTGTATTATGATCCCCGCACCGACAGGATGTTCGAGGAATTTCAAAAAGAACGCTCCATCTATTATATTGCCGAAATGGACCGGGAAATCGTGGGCGGCGCGGGCGTCTATCCCACCGAGGGCTTGCCGGAAGACACCTGCGAATTCGTGAAGATGTACCTGCTTCCCAAAGCCAGGGGGCTGGGGCTGGGCAAAACCCTGATCGAAAAAAGCCTGGCATACGCCAGAGAAGCAGGATATAAGCAGGTGTACCTGGAATCCATGCCCGAGCTGAAACAGGCGCTGAAAGTGTACGAGAAATTCGGTTTCTCCTATTTAAAAGGACCGATGGGAAACAGCGGGCATACGGGTTGCAGTTTGTGGATGATCAGGGCGGTTTAGCAGTAAACAGTCTGGCAGTCGGCAGTCG
>CAYNSL010000027.1:22348-30062 GCA_964399755.1 uncultured Chitinophaga sp.
TCATCTTTCATCTTTCAACTTTCATCTATCATCCAGTATCCAGCATCCCACCCCCATTAACCCATAAGTTCAACCTCAAATACCGGGCTGAACAAATACAGTTTCCCCGTTTTCAGTTCGACGCATTTGTACCGCTTTCTTAATTTTTCACCGCGGCGGAAAACGCGGCCGTCGTTGAGCCGAAACAAACCCTGCAGCGGTACTTCCTCCACCAGGCGGTGCAGCGAAGAGGTATTGTCGTATCTCCGCAATACCCGCAGCAACCCGTCTTCCGCGCAGCTGCTGGCCGCGGGATTTTTCAGCGCGTTCATTAATTCCTTTTCGATATCGGCCGGAAATACCCGGTGTTCCAGGAACTGCTGCAGCAACTGGCCGTAGAGCGTTTTCCATTCCGGGCCATGCGCGGCCACCCGGTTGCCGTGCTGTTCATACGTGAGCAGGTGGGCCAGTTCGTGCAGCAGGGTGATCAGGAAGGCAAAGGGGTTCAGGTTGCCGTTGACGCTGATACGGTGGTGATGGTGGTGCGTGCGGTGCCGGTAATCGCCCAAAATACTTTTTCGTTCACGCGCCACCGTTAGATGCACTTTGTACTGGTGCAGGTAAGCGGTAACCGCCGGTCCTGTGCCCGGCGGCAGGAACTGCGCCAACTGGCCGACGGGGACTTCTTTCTTAGGCATTCTCTTTCTTACGCTTCAGCAGGCGGGTCAGCGCGCCGATCTCGGTAATGGTATAAATAATATACAGCCCGGCGCAGATACCCAGCGCGGGTTTGTTCACATTCTTTTTCGCCAGCATGATGTAGACAAAGGCTGTCGCCGCCAATACGAAGAACTTGATCATGAAACTGCCGTACATGGCCCGCACAAAAGCCTGCGGGTTCGTGGAACGGATGGCCCGCAGCGTGATGAAGAAAGCGGCGATCGAGACCCCGAACAGAACGAGGTTACCCATGATCAGCACTTCCTGGTCGATCCCCTTTTTCAGCAACCAGTTCCTGCCGGTAATGCAAAACGCGGTTACAAAAACAAAGATGAATACCAGGGGCCTGATATAAGAAATAATGCTTTTATTCATATTGGGCCTGCGTGTTTCCGGGAAGATACATTCCCGCCGGAAAGGGCAAAGTTAGGATTCAAACGGGAACAGGAAACTGTCGCCGTAACGCGCCGCAAAGCGAACAGGAATGATCAGCGGACGGCGGCCTGCTGTTCCGTAGCTGTCATCTCCACCACGTTGGCGCCCATATGGCACTGGCCGTTAAAAGTGGCCGAAGGCTCCACCTGCAGTTTGCCGGCGTAAAGGTTACCGGTGACCACGGATTCGCCGCGCAGCTGCAGTAATTCCTTCGCGCGGATATTTCCCGAAACCTTTCCCACGATATCGGCCTGGTTACCGGCAATATCGCCTTCCACCACACCGCTGGCGCCGATGATGATCTTGGCCGAACTGCTGATATTGCCGATGATGGTGCCGTCGATCCGCAGATCGCCGTTGCTGCTGATATCGCCCTTGAGCGTAGTGCCCGAACTGATCAGCGTGGTGCCGTTGCCGGAAGGAATGGGCTGTTGCATATTGGTTTTGTTTTTGGCGTTAAACATAGAAATGTTTATTAATCGTTTGAGATCTCATCTTTGGGCAGGTTCAGCTTCACCGTATCAAGTTTAACGGTGCCGCTCCCGGCCAAAGCCTTTTTGATCCCCTCAATATACTGAACATTATACGCATTTTGCTTCTCGAGTCCGTCTACCCGGTACTTGAGCTGCTTTAATTCCATCACGGCCTTGTAATTAGAACCGGCCCCGGGAATATAATATTTCAAAGGTGTGAAAACGATGAGGGCGACCGTAAGTCCCACCAGTACCACAAATATTGTGCTCAACATGATATAAACGCTTAACCTTGATAACTTAAAGGTCACCACTTCCTCATAGGTATCATCGTTCATCACCACCAGCCGGTACCGGTTCCGCAGCCTTTTCAGGGTTGTCCCGGCGTCTAATTTTACCATAACCAATGTTTAGGGAAATAAAGATAAGGATTGGGTCCCGCTTTTGGGAGCCTTTTGCCCCGGTTGCCGTTCAAGAAAAAATGGCTCCGTTTTATACTAAAATATTTGAAATTCAGTTAATAAGGATTTAGATTGCGTCCCGAAAATGCGACCCATCCGATATACCGTAACTGCCGCCTTATTCCTTGCCTTCTGCCTGCCTTCCTTCAGCCAGCTGGGCTTTGCATTTGACATTAAAAAACCCAAAGAATACGAGGAAAGGGTGCTTCGTTCGGAACGCTCCGACCAGGGCAAATTCTCACTTCCCACCCGGTTTATCCAGAATACCGTTACCCATTTCAACTATTATTTCAACGCCAACACCAAGCTGAACGAAGTGCTGGAAAGGGCCAAGGGCAATTATAAGGACGATTATTCCAAACTTCTCAGCTTCTACAATTATTCGCTCGACGCCACGGCGCAGGATTCGATACAACTCGATTCGATTACTTATAAATCCTCCACGGGCATCGCCATACACGACCTGCGGGGCGACTGGGTTGACAATCTCTACCTGCTCTGGGGGGCGTCCTATTACCTGCAGAAAAAATTCGACTCGGCCTACCTGATGTTTCAGTTCATCAATTATGCCTTCGCCCCCAAGGAAAAAGACGGATATTACCTTACCATCGGCAGCGCACGCGACGGCAATTCGGCCCTGAGCATCTCCACCAGGGAGAAAAGAAGCCTTCCTAAAAAAATATTTTCCGAACCGCCCAGCCGCAATGACGCATTCATCTGGCAGATCCGCAATTTCCTCGCGCAGGACCAGTATGCCGAGGCCGCCAGCCTGATCGTAACGCTGCGCAATGACCCCAATTTCCCCAAACGGCTGCAGAACGACCTGCATGAAGTGCAGGCCTACTGGTTCTATAAACAGAACATGTGGGACAGTTCCGCCAGTCACCTGGTGAAAGCCCTGAGCAACGCCACCAATAAACAGGAAGAAGCCCGCTGGGAATACCTGGCCGCGCAGCTGTTTGAACTGGCCGGGAATTACAGGAACGCAGAAAAATATTACGCGAAAGTGATCGGTCATACCACCGATCTCGTCCTCGAGATCTATGCCCGCCTCGCTTCCATCCGCACCAACCGCGACGGCGGCGAAAAAAGCATCGAGAAGAACGTGGCGGAACTGGTGAAAATGGCGAAACGCGATAAATACGAGGACTACCGCGATATCATTTATTATATGGCCGCGCAAATGCTGCTGGAGGGTAATAAAACCGACGAGGCCATGGACCTGCTGCAGAAAAGCACCCGCTATTCCATGAACAATCCCGCGCAGCGCAACAAGGCCTTTCTCCAGCTGGCCGAAATTTCCTATGCCCGGAAAATGTACCAGCAGGCCTATAATTTTTACGACAGTATCGTGATCGGCGATCCTTCCATCAAAAACCCGGAAGAGATCACCGCGAAGAAAAAAACGCTGGGCATCATCGCGCGCAGCCTCGCTACGATTGCAAGGCAGGACAGCCTGCTGCGCGTGGCCGCCATGCCCGAAGAGGAAAGAAAAGACTTCGTCAAAAAACTGGTGAAACAATTGCGCAAGCAACAGGGTTTGAAGGATGAGGCCCCGGCCAATCCCAATTCGCCCTTTGCCAGCCAGCCCCCGGCTAACCTGTTCACCGGCAACGACAGTAAGGGGGAATGGTATTTTTATAATGCTTCTTTCCGCACCCGCGGGCAAAATGATTTTAAACTGAAATGGGGCAACCGTCCCAATGTTGACAACTGGCGGAGAAGCGCCAAGATCATCGGCGTAGTTCCCAATAACCAAATCCAGCCTTCTAATAAAACGGGCGGACAGACCGGCAACCCATCCGGCGGACCCGCAGAACTTACCTTTGATGCCTTGTATGATAACCTGCCGATGACGCCGGAAAAAGCAAAAGCGGCCAATGATTCAATCCAGCAGGCTCTCTTCCTGCTGGGTAAAACCTACATACAGGATATCGAGGACTGCGCCGCGGGCACCGAAGCGCTTGAACGGTTACGGAGCCGCAACCCCGAATTCGTACCGATGGATGAAGTGCTTTTCAATTTATACTACTGTTACAACAAGAACGGGGAAACCGATAAAGCCAGCGCCATCAAAAAACTGATGAGCGAAAAATACGCCAACAGCAACCTGACCACTATCGCCAATACGGGTAAGGATCCGAAATCTTCGGCCAAAGACGAAGCCACCAAAACCTATGAAAGGATCTATGATCTCTTTATCGAAGGGAAATTCGACGAAGCCGTAGCCGGCAAGAGATCAGCCGATTCCGTTTACGGAAAAAATTACTGGACGCCCCAACTGCTGTACATTGAGGCGGTATATTATATCAGGCAGCGCAACGACAGTACCGCTTCCCGGGTGCTGCGCGACCTGGTGGCGCAGTTCCCCAATACACCGCTGGCGCTGAAGGCGGCCAACCTGCTTAATGTGCTGGGCAGAAGAGCGCAGATCGAAGAGGAATTACGGAACATGGTGGTAACAAGGGCTACGGATTCCACGGCAGGCAGGGTGATTGTACCGGTTATCGTAAAACCCAAAACGGATACCTCTCATACGGTGGCCCCGGTGGTAATACCAAAAACCGACTCTGCGGCGAATAAACCGCCCGGCGTTAAAACCCCATTCGCTTTTAACCCCAACGAACCGCATTACGTGGTGCTGGTGCTGAACAAAGTAGACCCCGTCTTTTCCAATGAAGCGAAGAATGCGTTTATCCGTTACAACAAAGACACTTATTTCAGCAAGACTTTCTCGGTCGACCTGTATGAACTGGATCCGGAAAACAGGCTGCTGATGATCGCGCCATTTAATACAGCCGCCGAAGCCATTACATACCTGGATGCCACAAAACCCAAAACGGCTACGGATATCCTGCCCTGGCTCCGGGGTGGCAAGTATACATTCTACATCATGACCGACGGCAATTTCGATCTCCTGAAATCCAACAAGGACCTGGAGGCCTATAAAACATTCCTCAACCAGCACTGGCCGGGAAAATTTTAAACGGCGGCCTTAAAAACCGCTGATCCGCACTGAGTTTTGGGAAAAAATTAATCAGCGGCCCCTTCGCGCCCGCGACGCTTTTTCTTATTTTCGATGCGCCTTATTACCGGCCCCATAAACCATAACCGGTCCTTTATATGAAAAAAGCAGTTCGGATCTTCTGGCGCATTTTTTTCGTGGGTTTTGCCGCAGTCATTTTCCTGGTGGCAGGCGCCAATTTCGGGCTGTTCGGTAAAATGCCCTCCCTGGCCGAACTCGAAAACCCTTCCATTCTCCAGGCTTCTGAAGTGTATGCGGAAGACGGAACCCTGATGGGCAAATACTACACCGAAAGGGGCAATCGCAGTAATGTAAAATACCGTGATATCTCCCGGCATGTGATCGACGCGCTGGTGGCTACCGAAGACGTTCGTTTTTACAATCACAGCGGGGTCGATTTCAAATCCACCATGCGCGCCGTCTTTACGCTCGGCACCCAGGGCGGCGGCAGTACGATCACGCAGCAGCTGGCCAAGGCCCTGCTTGAACAGGGCAGCAAGAACAAGGCCTGGCGGATCGTGGAGAAGCTGAAAGAATGGATCGTTGCGATCAAACTGGAAAAAAATTTCACCAAGGAAGAAATACTCACGCTCTATCTCAATGCCGTTCCCTTTGGCAATAATATTTACGGCATCCGCAATGCGGCCCGCACTTTTTTTCAGAAGGAGCCCGACCGGCTGAACGTGGAAGAGGCCGCGCTGCTGGTAGGCATGCTCAAGGGCAACAGTATTTATAATCCCGTTCGCAACCCCAAGGCCGCGCTCGACCGGCGTAATATCGTGATCGGGCAGATGGAAGCCTATGGCAAGATCAATGCCGCCGAAGCAACGCGGCTTAAGGCCCTGCCCATCAAACTCAATTACAGGAAACTGGATGAAAACACGGGATATGCTCCCTATTTCCGCGAAGTGCTGAAGGAAGAGATCCGGAATGTGCTCAAGGATGTGAAAAAACCCAGCGGCGGTACCTATAATATCTACAACGACGGGCTGAAGATCTATACCACCATCAACCCGCAAATGCAGGAATATGCGGAAGAAGGGATGGCGCTGCAAATGACGGCGCTTCAAAAAGGTATCGATATGCGCTCCGATATGAAGACCGGGAGTATCTGGAAAGGCCATGAGAAATTTCTCGAGAAAGCCATGAAGGAATCCGATCGCTGGAAAAACCTGGCCGAAGACGGGCTGAGCGATAAGGAGATCAGGGCCAGCTTCGATGTGAAAGTGCCCATGAAGGTTTTTGCCTGGAACACGCGCCGCGAAAAAGATACGGCCATGACGCCGGCGGATTCCATCAAATACCACCTGCAGATGGAACAGGCCGGATTTATGGCGATGGATCCCGTAACCGGTGAAGTCAGGGCCTGGGTAGGCGGCATTAATTTTAAAACCTACAAGAACGACCACGTCAACCTCAGGACCAAAAGACAGGTGGGTTCCACCATCAAACCCTTTTTATACACGCAGGCCATGGAAGAACGCGGGTTTACCCCCGAAACGGAATGTGAGAACGTAGCGCAGTTCTTCCCGGGTTCGGGCTGGGTGCCTTCGGGTAAAAAATGCGGGGGCGGCAGTATGAAAATGGCCGACGCACTTGCTTTTTCAAAGAACTGCGCCACGGCCTATATCATGAAACAGGTGGGCCCGCAGCAGTTCGCCGATTTCCTGCGGCGGATCAATATCCCCACGCCCGTAAAACCCTTTCCCTCCATCGCGCTGGGCACCTGCGACCTGTCGATGTACGAGATGCTCTGGGGTTACAGCATTTTCGCGGGCCGCGGTTTTTCCACCCGCCCCTACGCGATCAGCCGCATCGAGGACCGCAACGGGAACGTGATCAAAAGATTTGACTACAGCGCCAACCGCAAGGAAGTGGTGAGCGAAGTAACCGCCTATACTATGGCCCGCATGATGCAGGGACCGGTGGACAAGGGAACGGCAAGGGGCATGCGCACCCGCGTGGGCGCGGCCGAAATGGGTGGCAAAACCGGAACGACCGACGACAATGCCGACGCCTGGTTTATCGGTTATACGCCACAGTTACTCGCCGGATCCTGGGTGGGTTTTGAATACAATTTCATGCGCAACCAGGGCGACGGTTCGCGGATCGCGCGACCGATCACCGAATATTTTTTCAAAAAAGTGCTGGCCGATAAAAAACTGGGTATCGAGAAAGATGCCCGATTCATAAAACCCGCCGAGCTGGAGAACGAGATCAACAGCGCAGATATCATGATCAGCGATACCGACCCCAGTCCGGGCGCCGAAGGCGACGACCAGGGCGTGGGCAACCAGGAAGATTATAATAACTACGGCCCGGTTGATTCGATCGGACCGGAATCCAAACCCCTGCAGGACGAGGATAAAAAACCCGTGAAAAAGGATACCGGAACCGTGGCGGCCAAAACCCCGGCGAAGAAAGAAGACGATAACAGCAAACCCATCGGTTCCGCCGTAGATCCCCCTGAGAAAAAAAAAGGATTACTGAAACGGTTGTTTGGTAAAAAAAATAATTGAGATAAAAGATAAAAGGTAGAAGATAAAAGTTGGCGTGTTAATAAACAGGTCGTTTACATAGTTGCAGATCGTTTTATTTGTTGATACCGGAAGCCTGATGTC
>CAYNSL010000028.1:0-21355 GCA_964399755.1 uncultured Chitinophaga sp.
TGACCCATTTGACCCATATGACCCATATGACCCATTTGACCCATATGACCCATTTGACCGATATGACCCATTTGACCAATATGACTTATATGACCCATTTGACAGATACGATCCTCCCCAATCAGCACATAAATTAACAGCAGCCCGGATGAAATACCACAACGAAATACAACGCCGCCGCAGCTTTGCCATCATCTCGCACCCCGATGCGGGGAAAACGACGCTGACGGAGAAATTTCTCCTTTTCGGGGGCGCTATCCAGGTAGCCGGCGCGGTGAAAAGCAATAAGATCAAAAAATTCGCAACCAGCGATTTCATGGAGATCGAAAGACAGCGCGGTATTTCCGTGGCGACTTCCGTGATGAGTTTTGAATACAACAAGATCCTCATCAACCTGCTCGATACGCCCGGTCACAAGGACTTCGCCGAAGACACCTACCGAACGCTCACGGCGGTAGACAGCGTTATCCTGGTGGTCGACAGCGTGAACGGGGTGGAAGAACAGACCCGGCGACTGATGGAAGTGTGCCGCATGCGTGATACGCCCGTGATCGTATTCATCAATAAAATGGACCGCGACGGAAAAAACCGTTTCGACCTTCTGGAAGAGATCGAAAAGGAACTGGCGATACAACTGCATCCTATGACATGGCCCATCAACAGCGGCAAGGAATTTAAAGGCGTGTACAACCTGCACGATAAAAACCTGCGCCTCTTCCTGGCCAATACCAGGGCAACGGATGAGGATACCATCGCTATCGGCGACCTGCGCGACAGTATCCTCGACGAAAAACTGGGGGAGAAGGACGCCCGCCAGCTGCGCGAAGACGTGGAACTGGTGGATGGGGTGCACGGCCGGCTCCATGTTGACGATTACCTCAAAGGAAAAGTGGCGCCCGTCTTTTTCGGCAGCGCCATCAATAATTTCGGGGTAAAGGAAATGCTCGATACATTTATCCGCATCGCGCCCACGCCCAGGAGCCGTGAAACTTCCACCCGCCTGGTGGACGTGGAAGAAGAGAAACTCAGCGGCTTCGTGTTCAAGATCCACGCCAACCTCGATCCCAAACACCGCGACCGCATCGCCTTTTTCCGGGTTTGTTCCGGGAGATTTGAAAGGAATAAATATTTTCATCATGTACGGCTGAACAAGGATGTGCGCTTCAGCAATCCCTATTCCTTTATGGCAAGGGATAAAAGCGTGATCGAAGATGCCTATGCGGGGGATGTGGTAGGACTTTTCGATACGGGGAATTTCAAAATCGGGGATACGCTTACGGAAGGGGAGAACTTTTATTTTACCGGCATTCCGTCCTTTTCGCCCGAAATATTCAAGGAAGTGGTGAACAAGGACCCGATGAAGACCAAACAGCTGGAAAAAGGTTTGCTGCAACTGACCGATGAAGGGGTCGCGCAATTGTTCACCCAGTACGGGGGCAATAAGAAGATCATCGGCTGCGTGGGCGAACTGCAGTTTGAAGTGATCCAGTACCGGCTCCTGCAGGAATACGGCGCTTCCGTGCAATTCAACACCCTGCCTTTTTATAAGGCCTGCTGGCTGACAAGCGATGATCCTGTGAAACTGGCCGACTTCGCAAGGTTTAAACAGGCCAATATCGCCGAAGACAAGGACGGGCACATGGTCTACCTCGCGCAAAGCGAATGGTTCCTGAATACGGAGCGGAACAACAACCCCGCCATTTCATTTCACTTTACATCCGAAATTCACAAAGAAACGGTATAATCAAAATCCGGAAACGTCATGACCTTCACCGACTATACCGGCCCCATTATTTTTGAAACCGCCCGTTTGCGGGTGCGGCCGTATACGCCGGCAGATAAGGATCATTTCTTTTCCATGAGCGGGAATGAAGACGTGATGCGGTATATCCGCCCCATCAGCACGCGGGAGCAAAGCGACGCCTTCCTGCTGGAGAATATCGCTTCCTATGAAAAAGCGCCCTGCCGGGGCCGCTGGGCCGTGGATGAAAAATCAACGGGATCTTTTGTAGGTTCCTTTGCTATCATTCCCATCGTATCGCAACCGGGGAAAATACAACTGGGATATTCGCTGACACCCGGTTACTGGGGCCGCGGTTATGCCACCGAACTCACGATGGCGGGACTGGATTATTTTTTTTTGACGGACAGCCTGCCGGAGATCTACGGCATTACGGAGATACCGAATATACCCTCGCAGAAAGTTTTATTAAAAGCCGGGTTCCTGCCGGCGGGTTCCTTTATGGAAGGGGAGAAGGAATTACTGATGTTCGTAAAACGCCGTGACGGTCAGAACTTCCCCGACATGCCGGTGTAATTATGCGGGCTGATTTTTTTCAGTTCCTTTTTTATCTCGTCTTTTATTTTCAGGCCGTCGATAAACTGGTGCATCGCTTTTTTATCGATCTGCTGGTTGCCGCGCGTCAGCTTTTTCAGGGCCTCATAGGGCTGCGGGAAATTTTCGCGCCGTAAAACAGTCTGGATGGCTTCGGCCACCACGGCCCAGTTGCGGTCCAGGTCATCATGGATCTTTTCGTGGTTCACCACCAGTTTTTCCAGTCCTTTTTCCAGCGAGCGGAATGCGATCAGCGTATGGGCGAAGGGGACGCCGATATTGCGGAGCACGGTGGAATCGGTCAGGTCGCGCTGTAGCCGCGACACCGGCAGTTTGGCGGAAAGGAATTCAAACAGGGCGTTGGCTATTCCGAAATTGCCTTCCGCGTTTTCGAAATCAATGGGATTTACTTTGTGCGGCATGGCCGAAGAACCCACTTCCCCTTTTTTGGTTTTCTGGGTGAAATATTCCATCGAGATGTATGTCCAGATATCCCGGCTGAGGTCGGTCAGGATCGTATTGATGCGTTTCATGCAGTCGAAATGCGCCGCCAGGTTGTCGTAATGCTCTACCTGCGTCGTGAACTGCTGCCGGTTCAAACCCAGTTGCTGTACGAATTCATCTCCCCATTTAATCCAGTCGATTTTCGGGAAAGCAATATGGTGTGCGTTGAAATTGCCCGTCGCGCCGCCGAATTTACCCGAAAAGGGAATACCGATAAACTGTTCGATCTGGTTGCCGATCCTTTCGGCGAAGACCATGATCTCCTTGCCGAGGCGGGTGGGACTGGCAGGCTGACCATGCGTATGCGCCAGCATCGGGATATCGGCCCATTCCCGGGCCAGCAATTTGAGTTGCGTGTTCAGGTTCAGTAAACCCGGCAGGTATTCATATTCGATGGCGTGTTTCCACAGCAGGGGGATGGCGGTGTTGTTAATGTCCTGCGAGGTGAGCCCGAAATGCACCCATTCCTTTACGGCACCGGCCCCGCATTTGTCCAGTTCGTTCTTCAGGAAATATTCAACGGCTTTTACATCGTGGTTGGTCGTGAATTCGATCTGTTTGATCTCCTGCGCGTCTTCCGGACCAAAATCTTCCGAGAGTTTCTGCAACTGCTTTTGCGCTTTTCCCGGGAGTTTGAAAAACTTTTTACCGTGCAGGAAAAACAGGTACTGCAGTTCCACCCATACCCTGTATTTCATCAGCCCGTATTCGGAAAAATATTCATCGAGGTGCTGTACCTGCCTGCGGTAGCGGCCATCTACGGCGGATATGGCGGTGAGCGCGTTCAGTTCCATGTTTTGATTTTACAGATGACCTTTGACCCTGTACCTTTGCCACGCAAAAATAACTGAATTGAAGAAGATACGCGTTGGTGTCGTCAATTACCTCAATACCAGGCCGCTTTTATACGGGCTGGAAAGACCGCCGATCATGGACAGGATTGAACTGGTGGGCGCTTATCCCGCGCGGGTGGCGCAATTGCTGCAGCAGGGGGATATCGACGTGGGTCTTATTCCCGTGGCCGCCCTACCGCAATTGCCCGAATACCATATCGCGGGCGATTACTGCATCGGCACCGAAGGTGAGATCGCGTCGGTGGCACTTTTCAGCGAAGTGCCGATGGATGAGATCAAAAAAGTATACCTCGATTACCAGAGCCGCAGTTCAGTGGCCCTTTTAAAATGGCTGATGCAGGAATACTGGGGCATCAAACCCGAGATCGTGATGCCGGTGGATGAAAATTACCGCAAGGAGATTAAAGGAACCACGGCGGGACTGGTGATCGGCGACCGCGCTTTTGAACAAAGGAAGATATCCACGTTTATCTATGACCTCGGATCGGAATGGAAAGCGATTACGGGCCTGCCCTTTGTTTTTGCGGCCTGGATCAGCACTAAAGCCCTTCCTGCCGAATTTATCGACGCGTTCAACCGGGCCAATGCAATGGGGCTGCAGCATATTGATGAAATCGTGGCGGGGATACCCTCGGATCTCTATGATATGCGAAAATATTACACACTGCACCTGAGCTACACGCTTGATCAGCGGAAACGCGAATCCATGGAAAAATTCCTCAGCCTCATCAAATAGAAGGCAAATCCATAACAGGAAATATGGGCGGCTACTTCGATGATTTAGCGGACAGCAGATCGGCATCCATCATTTCAGCGATCAGCTGGTCAACCGAAGCTGTAGGCGTCCAGCCCAGTTTTTCACGGGCCTTCGTGGCATCGCCCAGCAACTGATCCACTTCCGTGGGGCGGTAATACCGGTCATCCACGCTTACCACGGTTTGACCTTTTTCGAGCTGGTAGGCGGGATTATCGCAGGATACAACAAGCGCTTTTTCTTTTTCATGTGATCCCTCGAACCGGATCCCGATCCCGCAGCGGGCGAATGAACGGGTCACGAATTCCCTTACGGTGGTGCTGATCCCCGTGGCGATCACGAAATCTTCGGGTTGTTCCTGTTGCAGGATCCGCCACATCGCTTCCACGTAATCGCGGGCATGACCCCAGTCTCTTCTGGCATTGAGGTTGCCGAGGTACAGCGTTTTCTTTTTGCCCAGTGCGATATCGGCCACGGCGCGGGTGATCTTCCGGGTAACAAAGGTTTCGCCGCGCACCGGGCTTTCATGGTTGAACAGGATCCCGTTGCAGGCATACATGCCATAGGCTTCGCGGTAATTCACCGTGATCCAGTAGGCATAGAGTTTGGCTACCGCATAGGGAGAGCGGGGATAGAATGGGGTTTTTTCATGTTGGGGGATCGACTGCACCAGCCCGTATAATTCGGACGTGGAGGCCTGGTAGACCCGGGTTTTTTTCTCCAGCCCGAGTATCCTAACGGCCTCGAGTATGCGCAATGCGCCCAGCCCGTCCACGTTGGCCGTGTATTCAGGGGTCTGGAAACTGATGTGCACATGGCTCATCGCGCCGAGGTTGTAGATCTCGTCGGGCTGCACCTGCTGGATGATATGGATGATGCCCGTGGAATCAGTGAGGTCGCCGTAGTGCAGGAACAGGCGGACATCTTTTTCATGAATATCCTTATAGAGGTGATCGATCCGGTCTGTATTGATCAGCGAGGAGCGCCTGCGGATCCCGTGCACTTCGTAGCCTTTGCTTAAGAGTAATTCAGCGAGATAAGCCCCGTCCTGTCCAGTAATACCTGTGATCAGCGCCTTTTTTTTCATTTGATTGGTTGCGGTTTAACCCGGTGGCGGCAAAAATACAATTTTGCGGCTAACCGCATTAGGTGCTAAGTTTGCAACAGCTTTATCAACCCTTTTTTATGGCGGAAACACTCGGTTCCTTATGCGATAAACTGACGATCGTTAAGCTGAAACAATACCACAGCGATGACGGGGAGCGGCTGGCGAGCCTGGCAACACAGGAAAAGCAGCTGCGGCAGGAGATCGACGAATTTGTGGGGCAGGCCATCCGCGGCGAGATACCCGCCGACCGGCTCAGCTTCGCGGCGAATAAAGTGTATAAGCAGCAGGGAAACGAAACAAGGGAAATCAGCGGGGGCATCGGTGAACTGTTTGCCGAACTCGCCAAAGTGAACTGCGAGCTTTGGCACGAACAGGAAAAAGTATACGATTTTGAAAATGTACCCGCGCCGCAGAAGGACGCGGTAGTAAAACGGCTGGCGGTCCTGAACCTGGAACGTAATAAATGCATCGATGCCATCGACCGGCAATTCCGGCAGGCCGTTACCGGAAATACTTGATTATGGCCAAAGCGATCATATTCGGCATCCACGGACAGGACGGCTATTATCTGCAGCAATTATTACAGCGGCAGCAGGTGGAGGTAACCGGTGTTTCCCGTTCCGCCGGCAACTGGACGAGTGGATCGGTGGCGGATTTTAATTTCACCCGGGACCTGATCCGGCAGTATGCGCCTGACTATATTTTCCACCTCGCAGCTACTTCTTCCGTACAGCATGAACTGCTTTTCGAACACCAGTCCACCATCCTCGGCGGCACCCTGCATATTCTGGAAAGCGTAAGGCAATATGTTCCCGCCTGTAAAGTGTTTATCACCGGCAGCGGGTTGCAGTTTGTAAACAAGTGCGATCCCATTTCAGAAAAAGATCCTTTTTATGCCAGGGACGCCTACTCGCTCGCGCGGATCCAGGCGGTGTACGCCGCAAGGTATTACCGGGATAAAGGAACCAGGGCCTATGTTGGTTACCTGTTTCACCACGACAGCCCCCTGCGCAGCGCACAACACCTGAACCGGAAGATCGCCGACGCGGCAAAGGCCGCCGGTGCGGGACAGGATATTTCCCTGACGATAGGTGATTACACGGTGGAAAAAGAATTCGGCTTTGCCGGCGATATTGTTTCGGGTATGAAAACCCTTGTATCGCAGGAACATTTTTTCGAAGCCTGTATCGGCACCGGCCAGGCATACCCGGTTTCGAAATGGCTGGAATGCTGTTTTTCGGCCGTACAAAAAGACTGGCGGGATTATGTACGCCCGGAACAGGGGTATGTGCCCGATTTTAAAAGACTGGTCAGCGATCCCGCACTGATCCGGTCAGCGGGATGGGAACATAAAACAAGTATCGATGAACTGGCTGCACTGATGATGGCATCCTGATACAACCATGCAGAAAGATTCCCCGAAAATATTACTGGGCATGCTGATCTCCAACGGTGATTGCCTGATGGCCACGGTGATTGCGCGGCAGATCAAAAAGGATTATCCCGGCTGCCGGCTTACCTGGGGGATCAGTGACCGTTGCCGATCCGTTATCGAACACAATCCCGATGTGGATGCGATCTGGGAAATACCGCTGCAAAGCCGCGAAGACGGGGTGGGAGCGGGCTGGTTTCGATTTCATGCGGAAGCAATCGCCAAAAAGAATGCGGGGGAATTTGATGAAGTGTTTTTCACCCAGATCTATCCTGCCAATGTACATCATTACGACGGCACTACGCGGGGTACGATCTATAACAGTTACCCGCATCCCGTAACCGTTGGGGCAAGACCGGTACTGCGATTGACAGATGAAGAAACCGGCCGGGTAAAAACTTTCGCGGCGGAAAACCGGCTCGGAGCATTTAAAAATGTCCTGCTGTTCGAATGCTCCGCTTTCAGCGGGCAGTCCTATGTCCGTTTCGACTGGGCACTCGGCGTTGCCCTGATGCTTGTTGAACGTTTTGATGACCTTGCTGTGATATTATCCACGCATGAAAAACAGGTATCGCCGCATTCCCGCATCATCATGGCCGCTGAGCTAACACTCCGTGAAAATGCCGAGCTTACCCGATACTGCAGCCTGCTGGCCGGCTGTTCCAGCGGCATCACCTGGATGGCCACCAGCGATTGGGCCAAAAGATTACCGATGGTCCAGTTCCTGAATCGCGGAATCGGGTTCACTTTCGCTTCGGTGGCCTATGACCATGCGTACTGGGGACTCGACGATTCGCAGATCATCGAAACCACCGACCCCGATCCCCAAAAAGCGGTTATGCTGCTCAGTTATGTGCTGGAAAACGGGATCGCGGCAGCGCGCGAAAAATTCCATATGCGCCTGAAACCGCGATTTGCTTCGCTGCTGAAATACTGGTTTATGTTCTTCCGGAAAGGTAAATGGGGAAAATCCTTCCGGATCGCTGCACAATTCATCCGGAGAAATTATTCATCAAAAAAGAGACCGGGCTGATCAGCGCTGTTTTTGCACGGTAAAGCTTGCAAAGGTATAATTGATGCGTTCGAACCAGAAATCCGGTTTCGGGCAATCCCAGTTCGTTTCCCCGAAAGGAACACAATCCTTCATATTTTGCAGAAGCCTGCCTGAAAGATCCGCTTTGGTATAAAACCTGAAATCCACCCGCGGGATGCGGTCGCCGGGTTTGTAGTCCTGTTTATAGTCGCAGGTCAGCACGGCAAAGCCGCCCGGGTTGAGCATGCCGGCAATCTCATTCACAAATTTTTCATCATCCTGCACATGTTCGATCACGGAGGTGGAGAAAATAATATCGTATTTGTTTTCCCGTACCCCGGGTTTGCTGATAAAGGTCGTCAGGTCGTAATTGAGAATGGGATCGATGCCTTCCGCATTGATCCCGAGTTTTTGCAAACCGAGGAAGGCGGTATCCTCGTAACAACCCACCGACAGTATCCGCGGCTGGCCGAACCGGCGGGACAGGTTCCTCACCGTTTCAAATACAAAGGCCTGCTGGATATTCGCTTCGGGAATCTTGCGGCTCATTTCATCGGGACAGAGCTGGCAGAGCAATTTGATCACGTCGTCATATTGCCGGCGAGCGGTATTGTCGAGTATCCGGTTAAAAAGCGTTTCATTGAATAATAATCCTTCCGTGGGAATATGATAGCCCGCATAGGCTTCTTTCCGTTGCTGCGTTACGCCGGCCAGCATCAGTTTATCGCGGTTGGTAGAGCGACGGGCGAAACGGGACAGCTTCCGGAGGATCCTCCGCGCCGGTGTTTTTTCCACCAGGGCCATCACGGAGCTTTTAAAGGAGGATTGTTTATTGAAATTCGCCAGGGAAGCGGCGGCGATCCGTTCATAATCCCAGCAAAGATGTGCGGAGGTCCATTCTTTTTTATAAGAGGCAAGTACGCCGGCGCCATGTTCCATGATGGCCCGCAGGGTGCTGTCTTCAATACAAATGGAGGGCTCCGTATGCACCACGTGCCGGAACATATTGCTTTTGGTGATGGCGATGGGCTTGTTCACCGCCAGCGCCAGGTCGATCACGCTGGAGATGCCGCGGTTCTTGTTCTCCTCATAAAAGAAACAATTCACTGAATTGGCGGCGAGGAAATCCAGCACCTGTTCCTGCGATAAAAAATCATGGGTGATCGCCAGTTGTATGCCCGGTTTGCGGATCTGTTGCCGGCATTCATCGGCATAGGCTTTGGCGCCCTGGCCGTCGGCGTCCCCGAAACGGGCGAAGGGTATGTTCAGGCGGATCACCGCTTCGTCAAATTCATCCTGTACCGTTTCGATGATGCGGCTATAGCCCTTGCCTTTAGTGCCGAAGCCAAAACTGCCGATCGTGGGTACCGCCGGCGGAATATGGGTATCCGTATAAGCCGGGATCAGGCGCCCGGTTTTGAAAACGATGGGATTCGTCAATAATACGGTCGGGTCGGGCGCGATATGGAAATCGAAAAGGGTTTTATTGGCCGTATTCACTCTTTCCTGCGTTACTTCATGCAAAACGCCGATATGCGGGAGGGGAATGCTGCGGGTGATGCGCGGCGAAAGCCAGGGCATGGTACTGCCGTAATAATTGTAGATAACGGCAACCGGGTTGTATTGACGGATACATTCCTTCAATTGCCCCTCATTGCTGCATTCGGCATATACAAAATCAAACCGCTTTGACCCGCGGATGGCGGAGAAAACATTTTCACCGAACTGGTGAACGCCGCATTCTTTTTCGGGATGGTTGATGAATAAAATGGTTTGCGGCATCTTACACGATTTCGATAAAGGGCAGGGGAAAAATGAATTTACCACCCGCTTCGCGGAATTCCTTCTCGCGCGCGAGGATATTATTCCGGAAATGCCAGGGCAGCACAAACATATAATCGGGCTGCATGGCTTTGGCTTCCGCCTCGGGCACGATCGGGACCAGGGTGCCGGGCGTAAAACTCCCGTACTTCTGTTCATTTACTTCAGCGATGCAATCGAGGTACTGTGTACCGATGCCGCAATATTGCAGCAGCACATTCCCTTTGGTGGAGGCGCCGTACCCCGCAATTCTTTTGCCTTCGCTTTTAAGTTTGTCCAGCAGGCTCAGCAGGCTTTCCCGGTGAAGCGCCACCCTTTCCGCAAAGGCCTGGTAGGGCGTTACCGTATTAAGTCCCATCTTCACTTCTTCTTCCAGCATCCAGTCGATCACGGCCTGGTTGGGGGTATAGGGCGCATCCTGTTTGCAAGCTGTTACCGCGAAACTCCCGCCGTTGATATCATTCATTTCAACGTCGATGATCTTCATCCCGCACTTATCAAGAATATACTTTACGGCGATCAGGGAATAATATTCCAGGTGCTCCTGGCAGATTGTATCGTATGAGTTGGTGCGGAGCATGGAAGGCAGGTAGCTCTGTTCAAAATGCCAGATCCCGTCGTGGGCGAGTACCGACGCGATATCGGCGGCGAATTTTACCGGGTCTTCCAGGTCGTAGAACATGGCGATGGAAGTGACGACCTTCGCTTTATCCGAAGGGAAGATCTTCTTAAAATTTTCCGCTGTGAAGAAATCCGGCACCAGTGAAATATCGTCCGTATAAAATTCCCTGAATTTTTTCCCGGTCGGGTCGATCCCGATCCGCCGCAGGCTGGCGGGATAGCATTTCAGCGAGGTGGCGTCATTGCTCCCGATATCGAGAATGATATCTCCCGGTTTGGTTTTGACCTTTCGCAACAGGTAATTCACCTTGTTGCGCAGGTGATTGACCATGCTTTGGTTGAGCCCCGAGCGGTAACCGTAATTATCCCCGTACATCTCATCCAGGCTGTAGGATTGCTTCATCTGCACCAGCCCGCTGTCGGGGCACCAGACCATATCCACGGGTCCCTTTGTCACCACCTGCTCCCGGCTGGCCGGGAAAACACCCGTCAGGTACTGTTCGCCCAGCGATAAGACCTCTACCAGGTTCTCACTGCCGCTGATCCTGCAACGGGTTATCTCTTTATACATTAAATTTGACGGTTTTAAGGCTGCAATATTAAGCCAATTATCGCTATTTGATGAAGCTGTCTGTCATTATAATCAATTATAACACCTTCGCCCTAACCTGCGATTGCATCCGGTCGGTACTGCGGCATACCACGATGACGGATTACGAGATCATCCTGGTGGACAATGCTTCCACCGAATGCGACCCCGAAAAATTCAAAGAACAGTTCCCGCAGCTGAAACTGGTGAAAAGTTCTGTAAACGGCGGTTTCGCGCAGGGCAATAACCTGGGTATTGAAAAAGCTGCAGGGGAATATATCCTTTTGCTGAACAGCGATACGGTTTTGCAGGAAGACAGCATCGGCAAATCGCTTGCCCGGATGGAAGCGCAGCCGGATATCGGGGTGCTGGGTTGCAAGCTGGTATTCCCCGACGGAAAAGTGCAGTATTCGGTGCGGCGATTTAAAAGCATCGGCTGGGAACTGCTGAACATTTTCCGTTTTATCCTCTGGCTGATGCCTTATAAAAAAAGGGCCAGGCTCATGCTCGGTAAATACACCAATTATGAAGAGGACACGGACTGCGACTGGATCGGCGGCGCTTTTTTCCTGGTGCGGCGTTCCATAATCGGGCAATTGCCCGGCGGCAAACTGGACGAGCGATTTTTCATGTACGGGGAAGATCATCTCTGGTGCGAACAGGTTCGCGAACTGGGCTACCGGATCCATTATTTTGCGGGCACCACGGTGATACATATCCATGGCGGCAGCACCGATATCGGCAAACAGATCGCCACTCGCCGCCTCATGGCCAGGAATGAGCTCGAGATCATGCGGATCCGCAAAGGGAATGGATTATACTATTATGTATACAGGCTGCTTTTTCTGACTATTGAAGGAATCCGGAATTTTTACAAAATGATTTTTTTCCGGCTGACCGGCCGGCATCATTATTAATGTCAGCGGCGGGCGATGATCTCCATATACCGGAGAGAGGGGGAATTGACAAGTTCGCTGATTTCCGCGGCGCTGATCCAGTTACCGGATTCCAGCTTATCGTGTACCGAATAATTGAATCGGATATCCTTCGACAGGTCTTCAAGGCAACGGATGCATTCCAGTGTTTCTTCACGGAATTCGGGCAGGTTGGTCTCGAAACTGAGAAAGGCGGGCATCCGGTCCATTCCTTTCAGCACATTCACTTCAAATCCTTCCACATCAATTTTAATATAATAGGGAAGGCCATAGGTTGAAAATAATTCGTGCAGGGTGGTGACCTTCACTTCATAGCTGTCTCTAAACGAATGTTCCCGTTGCCAGCGGTTGTCTTCTTTGGTCTCCAGCGAACCCACCCATTTATCGCTCAGCGTATTCAGGCCCGATCGTCCTTCGGCGATATTAATGGTCAGTATGCCTGCTTGATCCGAGACGCCTTTTTCCACGATGGTCACGCGTTTATTTTTTTTGAAACGGTAATAGAGCGTGGAGAGTGATTTTTTCTCCGGCTCCACCGCGACGACGCTGAAACCCATGAGCAGGAAGGCTTTTACCTTATTGCCTTTATTGGCGCCGATATCAAAAACAAGTTTGTTGTCAGCACCTGGGTCGAGGAAAGAAGAATAGAATTGTACGGCCTTCGCGGTTTTTTTCTTAGTGAATTCAATCCACGCGTCGGTGACCGGGTTGAAACGGATAAAATTGTAAAAAGGGGACCGGTTGATGACCGATTCGAGTTTCTTCAGCATGGTTTAATTCATCAAAGATAACCAACCGGTTTTTATCGCCTGTGCGAACCCGTCTGGTAACATTATATTGCCCCGATACGTGAAACCGCGTTGCGTACGATCTGTTCCCAGTTGTAGTGCGCATAATAGGCGGCCGGTGTTTGCAGGTCAGATTTCGCGTGCGCGATGATGGCCGCTGCCATGCCTTCCCAGTCGTTATCCGGTACCAGCGCCAGTTTCCCGCCGCAAATTTCTTTTTCCATACCGGTAGCGCCGGTTTGGGTGGAGATCACCGTTGCGCCCCAGGCGATGGCTTCCACCATTTTGGTTTTGATACCGCCACCTGACTGCACCGGGTTCAGGAAAATATCTGTTGCCTTTAAATAAGTATCGATATCGGGTACAAACCCCGTATAAATAATGTTTTTATCCGCATAGTATTGCAGGGAGTCAAGTTCTTCCGGCAGTCCCTTGCCGCAAATCAGGATGCGGTAATTAAAACCGGCCCTTGCCTGCAAAAGCGGGTTGATCCGGTCGAGGATAACCCATAAGGCATCAAGGTTGGGTTGATAGTTCAGCAAACCGTTGAACTGGATGATGACGGCGGACGGGTCGAACCCGTATTGCGCCGCGATACGCGCGTGGTATTCCTCCCGGTCGGCCGGGAACTGGCGGGCTTCAACCCCGAATGGCAGGGGAATGCATTTGTGTTCGGCGATCGCCCATTCCTTCACCGCAAAGCGCTTATCCTCCTCCGTTATGAACAGCAGCGCGTCGGCGGCTTTGAATGCCTTTTTTTCATAAAACTGAAGAATGGGCCACCACCAGCGCCCCGTGCTCCTGAACCGCTGGTATTCGATATTATGCGTATGGATGACCATGCTGGTGCCCGTGCGCCTGCGCACCCGCCTGGCCAGCCAGGCATAATAGGGGTGTTCCCAGATCACGGTGTCGAAGCCGCCGTCGCGCACAAGATGACTGATTTTCTTCACCAGGCTGGTATCGTAATACCGGGAAAAGGATTTTTTCAGGAGCGGGACCAGCTGATAGGTTTTGGCCAGCCTGGCATCATTATCCGGGGTACTGATCACCGTTAGATCCCTTTCCCTGCCGAGATGCTCCAGGAATTGCGCGATGTATTTCTGCCCGCCTGAAAAATAGGGCAGGTAAGGGTAGGGGGCTATTGCCAGCACCTTCTTCACGCTATGTTTTTTTACGCCCTTCCCTCCAGGCCATGAACAGGCCGCCAAGGAAGATCACCGCGATCAGGATTGAGGCCAGGTACATGATGGATCTTCCTTGCTTCACCGATTCCGGTTCGAAAACGAATTTTATTTTATGCTGCCCGGCAGGCAGGGGCATACCGCGGAGAACATAATTGGTGTTGACATATTCAGTTTTTTTCCCGTCGAGATAGGCGTTCCAACCTTTGGGATAATAGATCTCGCTGAACACCGCGAACTGCGGCCCGTTGCAGCCGGCTTCATATTCAATGGCGTCATTATCAAATTTCGTCATCCGGATAGTGGATGCCGAGTCCCATTGGGGCTGTGTGAGCCCGGGCGCTGCCGATTTCTCCACAATGGCCGTGTCTTTCAGGTTCACGCTGCCCAGCGCCTTAATGGCATCGGCGCGGCTGTCCACGGTCATTACCTGTTTCACCAGCCAGCAATTACCCAGCGCATCAGGGTTGCGGATCAGTCCGGGCTGCTGGGTTTGCGGATCCTGCACAATAATATATCTCGCGTTCAGCATATTCAGCACGGCAGGGGAAGGGCGACCATATAAATATTTTTCAATGATGTCCTGGTATATCCTCAGTTTGGCAGGATGGTAACCCCCGATCGACTTGTGAAAATAGGAAGTGCGGGAATCACTGTAGGTATCAGCCGCCATATTGAATACGCGGTAATTCGGATCCTTGTCCTGCAGGATCTGCTGGTCGATGGCCGTCGGTGTGAAATTTAAACTGGTATAGTCATCAGCCGGTACATAGCTTTCATCGCTCAGGTATCCTTTGCTTTCCACGGTCAGTTCAAGGGTGCTGACCAGCAGGAGGACGATGGCGGCTACCATTCCTTTGATCTTGTTTTTATAAAAAAGGTAAACCACCCCGGATGCAAGCAGGGTAAAGCCAAGGGCGCGCAGTAACTGACCGGTAAACATGCCCCGCCGGTCTGCCTTTAGTCCCGAAACGATCAGTCTTCCCATTTCGTTGGAGCCGTTTTTGTCAGTATAACCCGCAATGATCTGCGGATCTACAACCGCTGTATAATCCATCATCAGGTAGAGCAGGGCCGCGAGCCCGAACAAACCGCCAAGCGTATACAGTATGATTTTGAAATTGTCTTTCAGCCATTCCCTGCTTTTTTCCGCGAAGAAGAGCTGCTGCAGGGCCAGCGCCGCCATCACACCGAATGTGAATTGCGGAATCACCTGCGCGAAAGAAGGAGACCTGAATTTATTATACAGGGGCAGGTTTTCAAACAGGAATACGTTGAAGCCGGGCAGGTGTTTTCCCCATGACATCAGGATGCCAAGCAGGGTAACGGCGAGCAGACCCCAGCGCATCGGGTTTTTCACCAGCACGAATCCGATCAGTCCCAGCAGGCAGATGATCACGCCGAGATAGGCCGGTCCCGCTGTATACGGAAGACCGCCCCAGTACCGGGGCAGCGATTCGGCTACCTGCTGCGCGCTGGCTTCATCGATACCGCGGGCCGTGAGTTTGCCCACCACATGTGATTTTTCACCGGCGGTTTTCGTGCCGCCCCCGCCAAAGGCCTCCGGCATCAGGAGGGTAAAGGTTTCGGCCTTGCCCAGGCTGTATTCAAAGGCATAAGTGGTATCCAGCCCGGATGTCTTTGTGGTTTTTATAGAGTCACCGCTGATCTCGATATCTTTTCCGCCGCGCATCGTGAACTTACTGTATTCAGACGTCGTTTTCAGTACCATGGCGTTTCCGGCCAGTCCGACCACGCCTGCGAAAATGGTAATGGCTGCGGCGAAGCCGATATGTTTCCAGTCTTTTTCTTTGATCCATTTAACGAGGTAGCCGATGGTGACAAAGGCGGCGATCAGGAAAAAATAATAACTCACCTGCAGGTGGTTCACGCCGATCTGCTGGTAAGCGCCGAACGTGGTGAGGGCGAGTCCCAGCCAGTATTTTTTTTCATACGTGAAGATCAGCCCGGCCATCACCAGCGGCATCAGCGCGGTGGCCAGCATCTGCGTATCATGTCCCGCCGCCACGATCACGGGATTATAAGTGGAAAAAGCAAAAGCCAGGGCCGCCATGATCCCCGCCACGGGGTTCACCCGCAGGGCGAGACAAAGGATATAAAAACAGATACAGGCGAGAAAAAAGAAATTGATGGGTTTGGGGAGCCCGAGCGTAAATAATTTGATCGTATCCGGCAGCACCGATTTCCCTTCCATAGCCACCTGGTAATTGGGCATGCCGCTGAACAGGTTGGGGTTCCACAACGGGAAATGACCATGCAGTTTTTTGTATTCAAATGAATTCTGCGCCATCCCTTTCCAGCCAACGGTATCGTGCTGGTTCAGCACATTTCCCTCGAGGGCAGGTTTGCAAAAGAGCATCGATACAACCAGGAAAACAACGATCGCGATCAGGTGGGGGAGTAGCTTTTTCAGCCGGGGATTTTTCATGTATGCGGGGTTAAACGTGTTTTAATAATTTGCCGGAACCACGGAACGATCAGCTGCAGGCGGAAACATATTATTTTACCTGTTGTTTCCCTTGCCGGCCATCATTAATTGCGCGTTAATCAGGGTGACAAAATAATGCTATTTTAGATGAAAATCCCGATGCGCTGGCTATTATTTTTATCGCGGCTTTCCTTTATCTGCGGTTTGTTTTTCCTGCTGTCGGTGTCGCTCTTGTACAGGGACTGGCTGACCGACCAGGCCATGGTGTCTATCATTATCACCATTGGTTATTTCATGGGGATGATCGTGTTTCCCCTGGTTTGTTTCTGTTATCTCTCTGTGTTCGCGGTCAAGCGAAAACTCCGCGCCTATGTGCCCCTCTGGCTGATCATCGCCAACCTGTTTTTTCTCCTGCTATTGATTTATTTCATATTTTACCTGAATGATCCATACTATCATCAAAAGTAAACCCACCCGGCTCTTCCTGATCCTCGCGGGCATCTTTATCGCCAACGCGCTGATCGCCGAGATCATCGGGGTAAAGATCTTTTCGCTGGAGAAAACCCTGGGCCTTGCGCCGATGCATGTACGGCTTTTCGGGAATGATCTTTCCGTCAACCTTACCGCGGGCGTGCTGCTCTGGCCGGTGGTATTTATCATGACCGATATCATCAATGAATATTACGGGATGAAAGGCGTCCGTTTCCTGTCCTATCTCACCGCGGGACTGATCGCCTTCGCCTTCCTCGTGTTTTACGGCGCCATGAAACTGGTGCCCGCCGATTTTTTTATCACCAGCAAGCAGGGCAGCGGGGTTCCCGATATGGAAAAAGCCTATAACAGCGTGCTGGGGCAGGGCGGATTTATCATCATCGGGTCGCTTACCGCTTTTATCCTCGGTCAGCTGATCGACGTGTTCGTCTTTCATAAAATAAAAAAAGTGACGGGCGAAAAACGGATCTGGCTCCGGGCCACGGGCTCCACGCTGATCTCGCAGTTCATCGACAGTTTCGTAGTGCTGTTCATTGCCTTTTATGTGGGCACCCGGGTAAATGCCAGCAACAATGATTTCGTATGGCCCTTCGGGTTATTCGTCGCCGTAGGGATCGTGAATTATATCTATAAGTTTATTATAGCCATTATCCTCACCCCCGTGATTTACTGGGTTCACCACTGGATCGAAAATTACCTGGGACATGAACAGGCGGCGGAGATGAAAAAAGCGGCGATGAGGGACTGAGTCAGGAGTCGTTAGTTAGGAGTCGGGAGTCGGTTGCTATGCAGGACGCACCCATGCGGGACTTAGCTATGCGAGACTTATAGTCTCGCATTATTATTCTATCGCCTTTGGCGATAATCAGAACCGGTAGTTTTGAAAGGCAATTAGTTCCTGTACTTCATCTGCTTAAACCCTCCCTGACCATACCTGCCACAATTTTATCGATCGGCAGGGTCACCGCCTCTTCCGAAAACTGATCCCGGTCGATAAACCGGAAAGTTTCTGTTTCCTTTTTTAGTGCATAAATATTCATTTCCCTTTCGTCGAAATCGAAGGGTTTATTGCGCAGCGGCGCTTTAATTTCTTCCAGCGCTGTTACAAAATAATAGATCGAGAGGATCTGGTGCGCCGGGTTAAAGGCCGAAACCTGGTAATAGTCGGTCGTGTATATATGTGCACCGGTTTCCACCCGCAATCCCATCTCTTCCCGGAACTCCCGCACCAGGCAATCGCGCGTGCCTTCTCCCAATTCAAGACCGCCCCCGGGAAACTTGGTGATATAATTTCCCCGGATCAATTCATCACTGACCAGCACCTGTTGCTTTTCGTTGATCAGCACGCCATATACACGGATATTGAACATGATAAAAAATGTTGAACGAAGGAGTAAAATTAATGAGGAAATGCAAACCGGTACCGTGATGCGGAACGGTTTCAGAATATTTTCTTCCGGAAGAAATACCAGCCGATGATCAGGGCGATACCGAGTGACAGGAAAGCGACGATATAAAAAGCGTATTTGGAATGTTCAAACCCGCTGGGCACGTTCATCCCGAACAGGCTGGCGATCAGGACGGGGAAAGTAAGCACGATCGTGATCACGGCCAGCCGTTTCAGCACCACGTTCTGGTTATTGGCGATGATGCTGGCAAAGGCATCCAGCGTACTGCTCAGGATATTGGTATAGATATTCGCCATCTCCAGGCCCTGCGAGATATCCACGATCAGGTCATCCAGCAATTCCTTTTCCTCTTCATTCAGCAGGAGGAAATTGGTGCGCGCGATCTTCATCAGCAGCATTTCATTCGATTTCAGGGCCGTGACGAAATATACCAGGCTTTTCTGAATCTTCATCAGCTCGAGCAGTTCCTCGTTCCGGCTGCTGGCATAGAGTTTCTGCTCCATGGCGTTGCGGCGCAGGTTGATCTCCTTGAGGTACTGCATAAAGGCCTGGGTAACTTTCTCGAATATCTTCAGCACCATCTTGTTCCTTTTGTCGGGATGGCGGTTCTGCAGCGTATCCAGGAATTTTTTGATCGCGGGGTTGTCGAATGAATTGACGGTGACGATCTGGTTATGCGTCAGGATAATGCAGATGGGGATCGTGATATAATAGGCGTCGCTCTCGTTAAAGGAATTGTTTTCTGTCGGCGTTTTGATGACGATCAGCTTCACGTTATCATCTTCCTCGAAACGGCTCCGCTCGTCGATATCCAGGGAGTCGGTCAGGAAGTCGATCGGGATATCCAGGTTGCCGGACAGCTCGGAAAATTCTTCCTGTTTCAGGGGCGGCGACACGTTGACCCATGAACCCGGTTCGGGTTTGTCGATCTCTACCGTTTGCTGGTTGATATTTTTGAAATAATGGATCATCCCTTTTGCCGTAAGGCAGGCAAAGGTACGCGGTGATGCGGAAAGGAATATAAAAAATTACGAAGTTGCGGCGGAAAACCGGTCCCGGATCAGCCGGTTGATGCTTTCGCGGTGGTGCTCGGTATGGTGGATGGTGAAATAACAAAGTTCCCGCAGGGTGATCCTGCCGAGGAGGGGATGGGGAGCCAGGTATTGATCCAGCTGCCGCTCCTTCCATTTCTTTTCGATGGCTCTGGCCAGCCGGCGCATGGCTTTGTCAAACTGATCCATCATTCTTTTTTTCCCGAAACCGGCGGGGATGGGTGGCGGTATATATGCCCCGCTGGCCTTCCCGCCCTGTTCGAGCTTTGTTTGATACCGCGCCACCAGTTCATCATAGGATCGCGAAGAACGGTTGGGTTTTCCCGTATAGAGCCGCAGGATAAATTTCGGGAGCGTATACGCGAGCCTTGTATGGTTGGCGGAGGTTACGAGGTGTTTTACCTGCTGCGCGGCCGACCACTTGCCGGGGGGCTGGTAAAAAAACTGTTCATCGGGCAAAGCAGTGCAGTACCCGGAAAAAACCAGGGATACTTCCCGGAGCCGGGTGCCGATTTCGGGCAGGGTTTGTGGCGATGGCATATCAGTTAATGTCAATGGTTCCCTCGAATACTTTTTCCGCCGGTCCGCAGAGCCAGATATTCACGAACCTATTGTCATCCACCCGGTCGAATTCAACGGTTAGCAAACCGCCCAGTGTTTTTACCTCCACTTCGTTAAATCCGTTCTCGTTGTGGTAACTCACGAGCGCCGCGGCGGTTACGCCGGTGCCGCAGGACAGGGTCTCGTCTTCCACGCCCCGTTCAAAAGTGCGGACCAGTATTTTGTCGGGTTCGGAAAGCTGCTCCACGAAGTTCACGTTGATCCCTTCCTCCTCGAATTCCTTGCTGTGCCTGATCTCGGATCCTTTTTTGAACACGTCGAGATTCATCACGTCGCTTACCAGTTTCACGTAGTGAGGTGAACCCGTATCCAGCAGGAAATCATTATGAAATTTTTTGATCGATTTGACGTCTTTCATTTTCAGCGATACGATACCGTCCGTGTCGATTTCCGCCTCATGCACGCCGTCGGAGGCCAGGAACTTATAGATTTCCCGGTGTATGCCTAACTGATAGGCGAATTTGATCATACAGCGTCCGCCGTTCCCGCACATGCTGCCTTCCCGGCCGTCGGCATTATAGTATTTCATTTCGAAATCAAACCCGCTTTTATCATTCAGCAGCATCAGCCCGTCGGCCCCGATCCCGAAGCGACGGTCGCATAAGCGCCGGATCTGCTGTTTGCCCAGCCCGCCATATTCGTTCCTGCGGTTGTCGAGCAGGATGAAGTCGTTGCCGGTACCCTGGTATTTGTGGAAATGGAGGTTCATTGAATTTATTAAATGAGAGTAGGTTTTTCTAATGGCTAGTAGCGAGTGGCTAGTGGCAAGTGGGTCGCTCATAGCGGCAGGCTACTGACCAGTTTACAAAGTTTTTTAAATGTGGTTTCAAGATGGCGTTCCAGTTCATTTGATTGGCCGTTTTTATAATAGTCTAGTATGATTGCGATTTCAAACTGCGAATCCAGTTCTACTACTGAGCCCCTGGCAATTTCAAAAAATCGTTTCTTTTCTTTCATTGATATCCGCGCAGCGCCTTCTGCAATATTACTGCAAACTGAAATGGCGGCCCTCCGCATCTGAGAAATTAAAACATACTGCTCTTCTTTGGGAAAGTCGCGGGTTGCTTTATATACTTCCCCGATCAATAATAACGACAGTTTATAAACCTCAAGATTTTTGTGTGATAAGTTTAGCATCTTTTTTATGCTAATTTCAATAAACACCGGATTAAATCCTTGTTTTTTGCACCGAAAAAATCCGTTTTTTCCCCGGTTCTCAACCGTATATTATTGTGATCTTATTGGTTTAAACACATCTAAATTTAAATCTGCTATCCAAAAATCACTCCATTTAACGCTGGCGGCCCGCTTCTTTCAACACCTTTGGATAAATAAACGGCCCAGCATTATCACGCCCACTAGCCACTCGCCACT
>CAYNSL010000028.1:21455-24604 GCA_964399755.1 uncultured Chitinophaga sp.
GCCACTCGCCACTTGCCACACCCCACCTACAGGCTCTCTGAAAAAATCCCAATAAACCTTTTAATCAAATTCTCCACCGCCGCCAGCCCATCCTTCGAGAATTCCTTCTTCACCCGGTTAGCCACGATGGCGTTGATGGCCAGACAATGATGCCCGAGCAGTTTGCCCAGGCCATAGATGGCGGAGGTTTCCATTTCGAAATTGGTGATACGGTGTTGCCCGAACCGGAAATCAGTAAGCCGGTCCACCAGTTCGGGATTACGGATGCCGAGACGCAGGATACGTCCCTGTGGTCCGTAAAACCCGGGGCAGGTAACGGTGATCCCCTGGTGGAAATCGTTTACAAAATGTTTGATCAGCGAGGCCGCGCAACTGCTGATATAGGGATGACCCGTCTGGCTGTGGATCTGGGTGTGCGTGATAAAGGAATGCAGCAATTCTTTTTCCTGCTCGTTTTGATCGTGGCGGTAGAAGTTAAGGAGGTTGTCAACTCCCAGGCCGTGCGTGGAAGCGACGAAACTGTCGACCGGGATATCGGCCTGCAGGGAACCCGAAGTGCCGATGCGGATAATGTTGATGCTCTTCAGGTTTTTTTTGATCTCCCGGGTTTCGAAATCGATATTGACCAGCGCATCCAGTTCGTTCATCACAATATCGATATTATCGGGACCGATACCCGAAGAAAGGACCGTTAGTCTTTTTTTGCCTACGTAACCGGTATGCGAAATAAATTCGCGGTGCTGCCGCTTTGTTTCCACCGAATCAAAATACTTGCTGATTTCTTTTACCCGGTCGGGGTCGCCCACGGTGATAACGGTGCCCGCCAGTTCCTCGGGACGAAGGTCAAGATGGTACACGGCCCCGCGGGAATTAATGATCAGTTCCGATTCGGCGATGCGGCTCATAGTTGTTGTTTAGCGTTTATGTATGGGGAAAAAATGTATATTTGCCCGGTTTCGGATTCAAATCTAAAATCTTAAATCTGAAATCGGAAATTTAGAAGGTCCTGTGGCCGAGGGGCTAGGCAGAGCTCTGCAAAAGCTCGTACACCAGTTCGAATCTGGTCGGGACCTCCAAAAGAAAAAGGCCGTTTCAACAGAAACGGCCTTTCAATTTTCGATATATGCTTTTGCGCCCGCGGGCGTATACAATCTTCGTAAAGAATCCAGCAGGCGCGCCGTATCGGCCGCTGCAGCGGGGAGCAGGAAGAATAACCTGAACTGCACCGAATCCCGGGTTTCCATTTGAACCGGCAATCCATATCCTTTCAGTGTAGCATAACGTTTCGGCCCCCGAATGCTATCGGCAGTTTCAACAATGAATTTATATTGCCCCGCCGCGGGAATTACGGGCTGTACTGCGATCGTATGGGCCAAACTGTCTTTTTGCTTTTGCAGCGTATCATCAATTACCGTCGTTTCAGCCGGGACTTCTTTTTTGACGGGAGCGGATTTTGCGGAAGGCCGGGTTTTTTTGTAAACAATGTAACCGCCCCAGACGGCAAGGGCAAGCCCGGCCAGTATTAAAAAAACAGCCAGCGGCCTGCGCGGGCTTTTTTTCAGTTTCCGGTTGTAAAAAATGCTTTTGTAATCCCCCATCGGTTCTTCGGCGGTTTGTTCTGCCTGCGTTTCCCGGGCAGGCGCTTCCCTGAATTTTTCGGTGATGAGCGTACCGGGGGTGAAACTGAAATTACCGCCCTGTAATTTAGCCAGGCTGCCGATCCCTTCGAACAGAAATGGCTTCCCGATATTCAGGAATTGCCGGGCCAGTTCCAGGTGTGAATCGAGGTCGGCTGCCGCCAGCGCCCTGATCTTTCCCGAATGCGACGCGATAAAAGCTACCAGGTCGGGCGATTCCCTGATGGATGGGTTATTTTCAAACCGGATCCCTTCCACGATCCCTGTTTTTCCCTGCCGGTAGTGTTCGGGATCTGTATCCACCGAGGGATCGAGCAGGAAACTGCCGATACCGGCCAGGTCCAGCCGTTTATGCTGGTATAGATATTGGGCTAAAAGGGTTGATAGTTTCAAAAACTTCGTGTTAGACTTACAAGATAGATAATTTGAACCGGGGATGCAAGGTCGTAAAGCGGATTGCGATTACCTTTGCCGCCCGGCCGGCGATTAACCGGCTGACTGTACCATGCTGACGGAAGAAGAAAAAAGATTTGTGGCATACTGGGAGTATAACCGCCTTCGCAGGAAAAGATTATTATGGCGGCTGGCCGCGGGACTTCCCCTGGGTGTTTTACTGGCGGCGGCGATCTTTGTCAACTATTTTTCCGGCATGTACTGGTACAAACGCGCGGCGATGGAAATGAAACTGGATTCCTCGGTCGTGCTGGTGCTGCTGATCGGGTTACTGCTGATCGTCGTATTCGTCGTGGTTTTTTCTTCGCGGCACCGCTGGGAAATGAACGAGCAACGCTACCGGGAATTAAAGGCCCGGGAAAATATTAATTCGTGATTTATGAATATCCCTGCAGCGAAATCACCGGTGCAAGGGTCTCTCCACCGGATTCCAACCGATAAAATCATATGATGAAAAAAACAATAGTTTGCTGTTTGCTGATTGCACTGATGTTCTCGGGAACCGCCTGCCTGAAAGACGGCGATTGCAAAGCCAAGACCGTGCAAAGCGAGGATGCGGCCATGCGCGATTACGCAGCGGCCAATTCCATGCTCGTGGCCCAGCATTCCAGCGGTATGTATTACCAGATCCTCAATCCCGGCAGCGGCGCCACGCCGGTGTCCTCCTCATCGATTTCGGTGCGCTATACCGGCAAACTGCTAAACGGTACCATTTTCGACCAGGCTACTACCGCCACATCACTGTACCCCCTGGCGGGATTTATTCCCGGCTGGCAACTGGGTATCCCGTTGATCAGGAAAGGAGGGACCATCCGGCTGATCATCCCTTCTTCTCTGGCCTATGGCTGTAAGGCCGCCGGTCCCAATGTTCCCGCCAACTCCATACTTTTTTTTGAAATAGAATTGGTCGACGTACAATAACCCGGCGCCGAAACTAACTGCCTGTTATCCCGTTTTGATTCGTCAGGACGGGATTTTTGATTGCACCTGTGAATTTTTATTGCGGTAAGGGGGAAGGAGGGAAGAATTCAGCCGGTAAGACGGGAAGGCGGTAAGAAA
>CAYNSL010000028.1:24704-29827 GCA_964399755.1 uncultured Chitinophaga sp.
CGGGAAGGCGGTAAGAAAATAATAATAGCAAATGAAGTCTATTCGCGTCCTTATTTAATTTTCATTTTCCGGGTATTGGGATAAACTCCAGTATTTTTGAATGATAAATTTTTCACTTGTCACACGAAGCCATTTCTGTATTCGACATTTTTAAGATCGGGGTAGGACCCTCCAGTTCGCATACGCTGGGACCCTGGCGTGCCGCGCAGCGTTTTGCCAACTCGCTTCGTGAGTCGGGCCGTTTACAGGAAGTGAACAACATAAAAGTATTGCTCTATGGTTCTCTTGCCAAAACGGGGCGCGGGCATGGCACCGATATCGCCGTACAACTGGGGTTGAGCGGGGAGGATCCCGTCAGCTTCGCGGTCGACCAGATCGGCGCGCGGATCCGCGATATCGCGGCTATGAAAAGATTGCTCTTGCTGGGTTTGCATGAAGTGGAATTCAACCCGGCCGATGATATTGACTTCCTGATCACCGAATCGCTTCCCTTTCATCCCAATGCGATGACCCTGATGGCGGGTTTCCGCAACGGCGACAGTATCGCGGAGACCTATTATTCCATTGGAGGCGGTTTCGTGGTAAAGGAGGGGGAAAATTATAATGCCAATGAATCGCAGGTACACCTGCCATTCCCGATCAGCCACGCGGATGATCTCCTGCACTGGTGCATCAAAACCGGATTATCGGTGCACGAGATCGTACTGGAGAACGAACTTGCCTGGCGCAGCGAAAAAGAGATCAGGGAAGGGGTGATGACCACCTGGCGGGTGATGAAGGAATGCATTTACAGGGGATGTCATACGGGGGGCATGCTTCCCGGCGGACTCCACGTTAAAAGAAGGGCCGCCGATCTCAGTAAAAAACTGCTGGGGGGTAAATCACCGGGGGACTATGATGCCTGGCTGGGGGCGATACGCTCGGGAGGCAACGGGTTCAAATATACCCTCGACTGGGTGAGTTGCTTTGCACTGGCCGTCAACGAAGAGAATGCCTCTTTCGGCAGGGTGGTGACCGCCCCCACCAACGGCGCCGCGGGCGTGATCCCCGCCGTGCTGCAATATTATATTGCCTTTTGCATGGGCGACCCCGGATGGCAGCAACCGGAAGAAAAGATCATGCAGTTCCTGCTCACAGCCGCAGAGATCGGGAGCATCTTTAAAAAAGGGGCCACGCTCTCCGCCGCCATGGGGGGCTGCCAGGCCGAAATAGGGGTTTCCTCGGCAATGGCCGCCGCCGGACTTACCGAATGCATGGGTGGTACCCAGCGTCAGGTGATGATGGCTTCCGAGATTGCGATGGAACACCACCTCGGGCTTACCTGCGATCCCATCGGGGGCCTGGTGCAGGTGCCTTGTATTGAACGCAATACCATGGGGGCCATCAAGGCCATCACCGCTTCGCAGCTGGCCCTTCAAAGCACCCCTGATTTCGCCAAAGTATCCCTCGATGCGGTGATCAGGACTATGTGGGACACGGCCCGGGATATGAACTTCAAATACAAGGAAACCTCCGACGGGGGCCTCGCGGTGCATGTGCCCCTCAGCCTTCCCGAATGCTGATCCTTTTCCTTATTTATTTAGGGCAGGTTTGATTTTTCAATAAAACCAATTTGTAATTTTATCGTCCCCCCTGAAATCTTACCGATTCAACTGATCATTAAACTTAATCACCATGGCAACGAAAAAGAAAGCAAAAAAGAAAGCCGCCAAACCCGCAAAAAGAAAAGCAGTCAAAAAGAAAGCGGCCCGTAAAAAATCAGCACCCAAAAGAAAGGCGGTAAAAGCGAAACCCAAACGCAAACCCGCCCCGCGTAAAAAAGCCGCTCCCAAAAAGCAGGCGAAGAGAAAAGCGGTGAAGAAAAAAGCCGTGAAAAAAGCGGTCAGCAAGAAACCTGCCGCTAAAAAAGCCGCTCCAATGAAAGCGGTCGCTGTAAAGAAAAGTCCCGCGCCCAAACCCAGGGCAGAAAAACCCCGTCCTGAACCCGTCGTACTGGGAACGATCGAGGAAGTGACTATTACACCCGATAATATGTATGTCACCGAAACCGTCGTGCTGGCCGAGGAATCAAACGGGAATGATAATCCCCCCGCAGCGGAAGGAATGGATAATCCTCCGGGTAATAACGGGTGATGCGCATGAATTGCATTTGCGATGACAGCCTGACTTGCGGGCTGTCATCGTCGTTTATGACCGCAGGGGAAAAAATAATTAAAAGGGAAATCAGGTAGAAGCCACCTCTTCGGGTATGCGACCGAAATTCCTGATCTCATTGTACAGCGTATCTCTTTCCACCGGTGTCCTGTTGGCCTGGCGGATCAGGGTAACCAGTTCTTCGGTGCTCATCGCCGGGCTTTGCTCTTCCGCGCCCGCCATGCTGTAGATCTTCGTGCTGTCATCGATCGTGCCGTCAATATCATCCACCCCGAACGAGAGGGCCAGTTGGGCGTTCTGCCGTCCCAGCATGGGCCAGTAAGCTTTCAGGTGGGGGAAATTGTCGAGATAGATACGCGCAATGGCAAACATGCGCATATCCTCGATCGTGGTGCTTTCGGGCACATGGCTCATGTCATTATCCTTATTGCGAAACTTAAGCGGGATAAATGTGTTGAAACCGCCGGTACGGTCCTGCAGTTCACGCAACCGTCGCATATGATCGATACGATGCGTATATTTTTCAATGTGCCCGTAGAGGATCGTGGCGTTGGAATGTAAACCCAGCCGGTGCGCCGTTTCGTGAATATGCAGCCAGCCATCGGCGTTCACTTTGTCGGCGCAGATCTTTTCGCGGATCTCCGGATGAAAAATTTCGGCACCGCCGCCGGGGATGCTGTCCAGCCCCGCTTCGATCAGGAAACGAAGACCTTCTTCCGCGCTCATTTTTGCCTTGCGGAACATATAGTCGTATTCCACCGCGGTGAATGCCTTGATATGCAAACCGGGGCGGTGCGCCTTGATGGCTTTCAGCAGTTCCGCGAAAAATGCCAGGTCCATTTTCGGATGCACGCCCCCTACAATATGCACTTCCGTGATGGGCCTTCCATCATATTGTTTTACCATATCCAGCATCTGCGCGATACTCATTTCCCAGCCCTCCTCGCGTTTGGCATACAGACGGCTGTACGAACAGAAATTACAGCTGAACACGCATACATTGGTGGGTTCAATATGGAAATTGCGGTTGAAGAAAACCTTGCCGCCGTGTTTTTTTTCCCGGATATAATTGGCGAGGCTTCCCACCAGGCCCAGGCTGCCGTTTTCGAATAAATACAGCCCTTCCTCATCGGTGATCCGCTGATCCCCGTAAACTTTTTCTGCGATATGACGTAGTTCCGGGGAAAGCGACGGGGTGGGGATCATGGGAAGGAGATTTTGTACAAAGATAATTGAAAAGGGCGAGTGGCGGATGGTGCGTAATGCGTCATGACTGCCGGAAAAACATCCGCGTACAGGATACAATTACCCACCCTTCGCACCGGCGGCCAGCCTTTAAAAAAATCCTTATCTTCCCCTCTTAATCTTTCAAACCAACTACATGGGCATCAAATTCCGGTTAACACTGCTGAGCTTCTTCCAGTTTTTTGTCTGGGGCGCCTGGCTGATCACTATCGGTACCTATTGCATCGAGACCAAACACTGGACCTTTCCCCAGTTCGGGGCCATTTTTTCTACCCTGGCGCTTTCCTCGCTCTTCATGCCCGCTCTTACCGGTATTATCGCCGATAAATGGGTGAATGCGGAAAGGCTTTACGGCCTGCTCCATATTCTTTACGGGGCTGTGCTGATCTACCTTCCCAATGTAAACGACCCGGATACTTTCTATTATGTGGTTTTCGCGGCGATGATCTGTTATATGCCTACGATCTCATTATCCAACGCGCTATCCTATGCCATTCTTAAAAAGGAAGGGTTTGATGTGGTCAAAGTGTTCCCGCCTATCAGGGTTTGGGGCACCATCGGGTTTATCGTGGCCATGTGGACCACCAACCTCAGCGGGAGCAAGGCCAACAGCAACCAGTTCCTGATCGGGGCTGTCGGGGCCATTTTACTGGGATTATATGCTTTCACCCTGCCCAAATGCCCGCCTCCCAAATCCATTTCAAAAAACGCCGGCATCGTTGAACAACTGGGATTGAAAGCCTTTAAATTATTCGGCACCTATAAAATGGCGCTGTTTTTCTTTTTCTCCATGCTGCTGGGGGCCGCCCTGCAACTGACCAATATGTATGGCGACGCTTTTCTCAGTCATTTCAGCAATTATCCTGAGTATTCAGGTTCATTTGTAGTGAAATATTCCACTATTATTCTTTCCGTTTCACAGATGTCTGAAACGCTATTTATTCTAACCATTCCTTTCTTCCTGAAGAAATTCGGGATCAAGAAAGTAATGCTGATGTCTATGTTCGCATGGGTGCTTCGCTTCGGCCTCTTCGCATACAGCGACCCTTCCGTTGCGGGTACAGCCATGATCATTTTCTCCTGTATCGTGTATGGTATGGCTTTCGACTTCTTCAATATCTCCGGTTCGCTTTTTGTGGAAACCAGCACCGACCATTCGATCCGCTCCAGCGCGCAGGGACTCTTTATGATGATGACCAACGGGGTGGGGGCCTACCTGGGCAGTAAAATCAGCGGTTGGGTGATTGGCAGATACTTCATCAATGCGGACGGCAGCACCGACTGGCATGGAACCTGGCTAACCTTCTCGATCTATGCGGCGATAGTGGGTTTCCTGTTCTTCTTTATGTTTAAACACAAACACGATCCAAAGCAACTTGAATCCGTTTCGCACTGATAAAAAAAACCGTTTCATGGCTGAAACGGTTTTTTTATCATGTTATGAACCGGAATTTTCCGGTGACCTGTTAAATATGCGCTTCAATTTTCTTTACAAAGTTCGCCTTCGGCTGCGCGCCCACTAATTTATCAACCACTTTGCCGCCTTTGATGAACAGGATGGCAGGGATGGAAGTAATGCCGTAGTTCATGGATACTTCGGGATTGACGTCCACGTTCAGTTTGCCCACGTTTACCTTGCCGTCGTACTCTTTGCTCAGTTCTTCGATCACCGGCCCGATCGCGCGGCAGGGGCCGCACCATTCTGCCCAGAAATCAATCACGGT
>CAYNSL010000029.1:0-10133 GCA_964399755.1 uncultured Chitinophaga sp.
ACTGATCATGAGCATGTACCCCGAAGACCAGTATGCCCTTCGTGTTTTCAAGGCAGGGGCATCGGGTTATCTCTCCAAAGATGCCGTGCATGAGGAACTCATCACCGCGATCGGCCTGATCCGTAATGGCCGCAAATTCATTACTCCGAGCATCGCCGAAAAACTGGCAGGCGCCCTTGACACCGATTCCCGCAAAGAACCCCACGAATACCTCAGCAACCGCGAATTCGACGTGCTGAAATTACTGGCCTCCGGTAAATCCGTTACCGAGATCGCGGACCAGCTCTCGCTCAGCGCCACTACGGTGAGCACCTACCGGTCAAGGATACTTGAAAAAACAGGTATGAAAACCAATGCCGATCTCACCCGGTATGCCATCGAAAAGAAGCTGATCTGACCTCCTCCTAAGTAGTTAAACAACTACAAATGAATAAGCCTATACTTTACAGGTATGGGGACTTATAATTGCAATCTTTAAGGGTGAGCCATAAGTGTATGATTACGAACCACCATTCTTTTTTTTAATCAATCTCTGTTTGATCGAATGCTGCGCATTTTAATCGCCGACGATCATGAGATTGTCCGAAGGGGAATAAAGCAGATCCTGCAGGAAGGTTTGTCCTTTACCGAAATAGGAGAAGCTTCGGATACCTCAACCCTGATCGAAATGGCATTGGCCCTGGACTGGGACATTATTATTTCCGACCTCTCCATGCCGGGCGGGGGAGGCATGATGGCCATTCCGAAAATCCGGGAAGTAAAGCCCCGGCAACGGATCCTGATCATCAGCATTTACCCCGAAGAACAATACGCGGTCCGGGTGATCAGGCTGGGCGCTTCCGGCTACCTGAACAAGGATGCCGCCACCGAAGAATTGCTCAAAGCTGTGGAAATCATTCTTTCGGGCAGGCGATATATTCATTCTTCTGTAGCGGAGAAGCTGACCGTCGACCTGCGGAACCAGGCGGGTTTATTACCGCATGAACTGCTGAGCGAAAGGGAACTGGAAGTGATGAAGAGACTGGTATCGGGGATTTCCGTCTCCGAGATCGCCGGCGACCTGTCGCTGAGCCCCAATACGGTAAGTACTTACCGGTCAAGGATACTTTTAAAGATGGATATGAAGACAAATGCGGACCTGATCCGGTATGCGATTTCCAATAACCTGATCGGGGAACAATAAGTGAAACCCTGTAGTTTTCCTGCTACAAAAAAGACAAGCTTGAGGGACAAAACAGATAGCCCGTCTGCTATTTTTTTTCCGGTGAACCCGGAGTTAATTTGGGTATTAATACAAGATGATGGGTAAAGATCAACGGATCCTGATCGTGGATGACAACATGAATTTCGTAGACAGAATTGTGCGGATGCTGGAAGAAATGGGACAGCAAGGTGTTATCAATATCGCTTCCAACTATGATGAAGCGCGGAAAATATTTTTCAGCGAGGAACATGGCGTTGTCCTGCTCGATATCAACCTGCCGGGAAAAAACGGTATCGACCTGCTCCGGTTGTTTAAGGAAAGCAGGAAGGAGACGGTGGTGATCATGATCACCAATCATGCCGACGCGTATTACCGTCAGATCTGCCTCGGACTCGGGGCTACGTATGTCCTGGACAAGTCGCATGATTTTATTCAATTGCCCGGGATCATCCGGGAGCAATTTTCCGGAAATGCGGTGTAACGGACGGTTAAAATGGTGAAGCAGGAAACTGAGCTGGACTTTTTCCTTCCACGATTGAAGAGATCCGGAAACTATCAAAGGGATTCGTCGTACCCGGTTGAAACAACCGGGACTGGTTTGCAGCATCAAATCGCAGATCGACGATATTCACCTGACGGGCGCCATGAAGATCAAATTCACACACGAACAGGAAAACAACACGGTCAGCCAGGGCCGGCAACTGACGGTATTCAGGATCGTGCAGGAGTTATATCCGGGTCCGGAATCAGGCCAGGAATGCAGGGCTACAATACAGACCTGTCAACCGGGTTTAACCCTGGTAGAACCATAAAAAGTATTGAAAAGCCTGTTGGATTTGCGATCAGCCCCTGAATCGGGTATTGGCCTGCGGGTTGCCGGGGCATCCGTATTTCTGGGATGCGCAGGACGTTATGATCACGATCAGTGTCAGGAACGTAAAAAAGTAAAGTAATTTGTTTTTCATACTGGTGGATATTTGTAGGTAAAACGCCAAAATGGCCTGATTATTTTACCACATAAAGATAAGCAGTTTATATCTTTGCCCATATAGTATTTTTGCCACGTTAATTAACTGTATTAGTAAATAAGGGCCTGATTTTCTTGTAGTCGCGATCATTTTTTGCCAAAAAAAATGAGCAGTAATCCGGACCGGCGTTTACTTTTGCAACCCCGGATATCCGGAAAATAAGAGAAATTACTGACCCGATGCTCCAACTGAACAAGCCCCTTGCCTTTATTGACCTGGAAACTACCGGTATCAACCTGGGAACCGACCGGATCGTAGAGATCGCTATCGTGAAGATCCTGACCGACGGAGGCCGCAGTGTAAAACGAAAACTGATCAATCCCGGGATCCCCATCCCGGCTGCCGCCAGTGATGTGCATGGCATCACCAATGAAATGGTGAAAGACGCGCCGCTGTTCAAACAGGTAGCGCATGAGTTGAAACAGATGCTCGATGGCTGCGACCTGGCCGGTTATAATTCCAACCGTTTTGACATCCCTTTACTGATGGAAGAATTTCTGCGGGCCGAAGTGGAATTCGATATGCGCAACCGGAAACTGCTGGACGTACAGAACATTTTTCACAAAATGGAACCCAGGACCCTTTCGGCTGCTTATAAATTTTACTGCAATAAAAATCTTGACAATGCCCACAGCGCGGAAGCAGATGCCTCCGCATCCTACGAAATACTGGAAGCCCAGCTGGAAAAATACCCCGGCCTGGGTTCAACGGTGGACTCCGTTCTGAAAGTCATCGGCGATGACCAGGTGGTTGATTTCGCCCGCCGTTTCGTAATGGACAACGGTACAGAGGTTTTCAATTTTGGTAAATACAAGGGAAGACCTGTGGCCGATGTGCTGAAAGCGGAACCCCAGTATTACGACTGGATGATGAAGGGCGATTTCCCCCAGCATACCAAGCAGAAGCTTACCGAGATCTACACCCGGACCATGCTGAAGAAGAATTGATGCTGTTTTTTGCCGGTGAACAATTTTTAACAAGTGTTAGCCCTTAATTTTCGTAAATTCGGGATTCGCCCCGGAATACCCGTTGTTGGAAAAATTAGTCGTCATACCTACTTTTAACGAGAAGGAAAATATCAGTAATATCCTTCACGCCGTCTTCAATCTCGGAGAAGGATTTCATGTGCTGGTGATCGACGACGGTTCGCCCGACGGCACCGCGCAGATCGTAAAGGAACTGCAACCCAAATTTCCCGGTCAGCTCTTTGTGGAGGAAAGAAGGGGGAAACTGGGATTGGGTACGGCCTATATCCACGGGTTTCGCTGGGCCCTGCACCGCGGCTACCAATTCATATTTGAAATGGATGCTGATTTTTCGCATAACCCCGCCGACCTTGTCAGGCTTTATGAAGCCTGTAAATACAAGGGCGCCGACCTGGCTGTAGGATCCCGCTATATTCCCGGCGGCGGTGTAGTGAACTGGCCTAATAACAGGATCGCCCTTTCCAAAGGGGCTTCACTATATACGCGGATCATCACCTGGATGCCGGTAAAAGACCCTACCGCAGGCTTCATGTGTTACAAACGCGAAGTGCTTGAAGCCATCAACTTCGATAAGATCCGGTTTGTTGGTTACACATTCCAGATCGCAATGAAGTTCACCGCCTGGAAACTGGGTTTCAAAATAAAGGAAGTGCCGATCATTTTCCGCGACAGGACTTACGGCGTTTCCAAGATGAACAAGAGTATCGTCAAGGAAGGTATTCTCGGCGTTATCAAGCTGCGCTGGGAAAGTCTTTTTACCAACTACCGGAAAAAAGTCAGTAAAAACGAGCAGGAACTTCCCGGGGCGCAGGCTGTTGAAAACAAAGAGATGGCCGTTGGCAGCGAATAACCCCTCCCTTTTCTTCCCCCTTTTACTTAGTTTGCAGGGCTAATGAAAAAAGCCTTTCTCCAGTTACATATCGCCGTTTTCCTGGCCGGGTTTACCGGTATCCTCGGAAGACTGATCACACTCAATGAAGGCTTGCTGGTCTGGTATCGCCTGCTCATCACATCAGCCACCATGTGGGTTTTGTTTACCCTTACCGGGAAACTGCAGCGGGTACCCGGAAGGGATATCCTGAAACTGGCCGGTATCGGGTTGCTCTCGGCCCTGCACTGGGTTAGTTTTTACGGGGCTATCAAATACGCCAATGTATCCGTGGCGCTGGTTTGTTTTTCTTCCGTTGGTTTTTTTACCGCCCTCTTCGAACCACTGCTCCTGCGGGTGCGTGTCAAATGGATGGAAGTATTCCTCGGCCTGGTGGTCATGGCGGGCATTTACCTGATCTTTCATTTTGATCCCCGGTACAAGACCGGGATCATACTCGGCGTAAGCTGCGCGGTGCTGCTCGCGGTATCGATGATCTATTTCAAGCAGTTCGTCGTGAAATATAATCCCGAAACCGTGCTGACCTACCAGCTCAGCGGGGGATGGGTCGCGCTGTCGGCCCTGATGCCGCTGTATTTGTCGCAATTTCCTACGGCATATATTTTTCCGGGCTGGCAGGACTGGCTCTGGCTGCTGGTGCTGGCCTGGTTTTGTTCGGTCATAGCCTTTCAGTTCACCGGCTACGCGATAAAAAAATTATCGGCATTTACCGTCAACCTCAGTTTTAACCTGGAACCCGTGTACGGGATCCTGCTGGCATTTGTTGTTTATAAGGAAAATGAATTACTCAACGGCTGGTTTTATGCGGGATTTGCCCTGATCGCCGCGGCCCTGATCATCCATGTAATAATTTTGCGGAAGAAAAATCCCGGAACGGGAAAAGAAAATAAAATACGACATGCCCCTGACTGAATACCAGCAACGGATCGCGCAGTATTACCGGGAAACAGAACATGCCTACCGTGATTCATGGGACCTTGACAAAAGCCTTTCCATTCACTACGGGTACCGGGACGCATCCGTGCGTTCGTTTCCCGAATCATTATTGCGGATGAATGCCGTGATGATGAAAACGGCGGATATCCGACCTTCGGATCATGTGCTGGACGCAGGTTGCGGGGTAGGCGGCAGTAGTATTTTCCTGGCCGGCATGCTGGGTTGCCGGGTAACGGGAATCACGATCAGCGCCAGGCAGGCAGAACAGGCCGCGGTGAATGTTCAGCGGAAAGGACTGGGCGACCTTGTTGATTTCAGGGAAATGGATTATTGCGCCACCTCATTTCCCGATGCCAGTTTTGATGTGGTCTGGGGTTGTGAGAGCATTTGTTATGCCGAAAGCAAGGAGCGTTTTGTACAGGAGGCATTCCGGCTGCTCAGGCCGGGCGGAAGACTTATCGTGGCGGACGGTTTTGTTACCGCATTCGAACATAATGAAGCGCCCGTGATCCGGCAATGGCTCGATGGCTGGCAGGTGAACTATCTTGAAACAGCGGAAAGGTTCCGTGGATTCATGGAAGCATCCGGCTTTTCATCGGTTCAGTTCCGCGATATATCGAAGGAAACATTTGCTTCTTCCCGCCGCCTGAACCGTTTCTATTACCTGGCCAGTCTATACCTGCTCTGGAGAAAAATCAGTTTCTCCAAACCACCGACAAACATGCAAAAGATGAATATCCGCGCCTGCCGCCGTCAGTACCAGGGCCTGAAAAAAAAGTTATGGCAATACGGTCTGTTCCTTGCCCGAAAACTCTGATCATTTCTTGATATTACTTTAACTTAGTTTCTTTAAATATCCCCGGATGAAGAATGCCTTCCTGTTCCTTGCTTCTTTTCTTTTTTTTCAGTTCAGCTTCGCCCAGAAAAAACCGCTTGACCATTCCGTATACGACGGCTGGCAGCAGGTGAGCGAGCGGCTGATCAGCAACGACGGGAAATGGGTGGTATATACCATCGTTCCGCAGGAAGGGGATAACGAACTGGTTATACAGTCTGCCGACGCGGCCTACCGTAAATCAGTAGCAAGGGGATACAGCGCCATCATCACCGAAGACAACCGCTACGTAATTTTTAAAATAAAACCGCTTTACAAAGACATACGGGCAGCGAGGATCCGGAAGAAAAAAGCCGATGATATGCCCAAAGATTCACTGGGCATCGTTGAATTGGGAAAAGAAGGGGTTTGGAAACGAAGCGGCGTACGGAATTATAAAACCCCTCAGCGTTCCTCCGGGTGGCTGGCCTACCAGCTTGAAAAACCGGTGGAGCAGCCCGGGAACCCGATACCTGAAAAAAAAACCGCGCCGGATAAAGACCGTATAGCCGACAGCCTTCAGCATATTATCGATTCATTGCAGCAGGTCATGTCTGTACAGCCTAAGAAGAAAAAATCAAAGGAAGAAAAAGATAGTGACGGGCCCGGTGAAAACGACGCCGCGGATGCCGATGGCGATGACGCGCTGGCCGGCGGCGATGAACCCGCGAAAGACCTCGCCGTCCGGAACCTGTTCAACGGCGAGGAAGTGTATTTCTACAAAGTACTGGAATATTATTTCAGTCAAACCGGTGATCGCCTGCTCGTGGAGCAGGACGTTAATCCCAATGATTCGTTCAGCGTACACCAGGTGGTCCTCTATGACCTTCGCTCCGGTGAATGTCATACGCTGAGCCGGGGCGGGAACGAGTTTCGCAATTTCGCCATGACAGAGGACGGCGGACATATCGCGTATGTGGCTGAAAGGGAAGCGAAACCAAAGGACCTGCAAAAGTTTTACCGGATCTGGCATTATCAAACGGGGATGGACAGCGCCAGACTGCTTGCCGACCGTTTTTCAGTGGGCATGAAACTGGGGATGACGATCAGCGAATACGGGGCGCTTAGTTTTAGCAGGAGCGGGGGCCGGTTGTTTTTCGGAACCTCGCCGATCCTGCCTCCCAGGGATACATCCCTGGTGGAGATCGATCATGCCAAACTCGATATCTGGCATTATAAAGATGATTACCTGCAAACAGTCCAGACATTCCCCGCCCGCCTGAAAAGCGATCTCAGGCAAAACTATCCCGCGGTTTACCAGTTTGGTTCGGGTACCATCCGTCAACTGGGCAGCCCCGAAATCACGCAGGTGCTGCTTACCGGCGAAGGGGATGGAGATATGTTTACCGGTATTTCCGATTTCGGCAAACGTATCGAAAGCCAATGGACCGGCTACACGAAAAAAGATATTTATGCCATTGACCCCGTCACCGGATTGCGGAAAAAAGTGAAAGAAAACCTGTACGGTACCATTTATCCCTCGCCCGGCGGCAAATATATAATGTGGTACGACAGAACGGCCCGGCATTATTTTGCGTGGGACGGTTTATCCGTTAAGAATATTACTGAAAAGATTAAAGTCCCTTTATATGATGAAGCGTATGACGAACCCGGCGAACCCAATCATTACGGGGTGATGGGATGGGGGGAGAATGACGAAGCGGTTTATATATACGACCGGTATGATATCTGGAAAGTCTATCCTGGCCAGCAACAGAACCCGGAAAATATACTTGCGGGTAATTCCGGCCGTAAGAACAGGGACGTGATCCGGTATGTTTCAACCGATCCTGAAAAAAGATTTTTTAAAAGCGGCGATGAACTGGCGGTAAAGATTTTTAATGAAACGACAAAGCAATCGGGACCCGGCCTGCTCATACTTGGCAACCCTGCGCGGCTTAGCGCAGGGGCGAAAGGCGATTTTGTGTATACGATATCACGCCAATCGAAGCAGGGGAGCGTATTTATTTACACGAAAGAGAATTATAATAATTCACCTGACCTCTATGCCAGCACCCGGCTTGCCGCAGGCTCCGAAACGCGGTTATCATTCATTAACCCCCAGCAAAAAAATTACATCTGGGGCAGCGCAGAATTAGTTCGATGGAAGACCACTGATAAAAAAGATGCGACGGGTATTTTATATAAACCTGAGAATTTCGATCCTGCCCGGAAATACCCGGTCATCATTAATTTTTATGACAAAAGATCGGACAGCATCAACTATTATATTTCACCGCAGCCCAGCACCAGCCGCCTGAACATCCCGTTTTTTGTCAGCCGCGGGTACCTTGTTTTCACCCCCGACGTTAATTATACCAAAGGCCACCCGGGTAAAGATGCCGTTAATTATATCGTAAGCGGCGCGCAGTGGCTGGCTAAGAACAAATGGGTGGATGCAAAAAATATCGGTCTCCAGGGTCATAGCTGGAGCGGGTACCAGGTGGCTTACCTGGTTACGGCCACGAATATGTTCAAGGCCGCCTGGGCCGGCGCGCCTGTCGTGAATATGTTCAGCGGTTACGGGGGTATACGCTGGGAAAGCGGGATGAGCCGGCAGTCACAGTATGAAGTTGGCCAAAGCCGTATTGGCGCCACACCCTGGGAGCATCCTGAACTGTACATAGAAAATTCACCCTTGTTTCACCTGCAGCAGGTAACGACGCCGCTGGTGATCGTGGCCAACGACCAGGACGGGGCCGTTCCCTGGTACCAGGGCATTGAATTCTTTACCGCCATGCGCCGGCTGGGCAAACAGATATGGATGCTGTCTTATAACGGTGAACAGCACCGGCTGACAGACCGTGCGAACCGGAAAGATTTACAGGTAAGGCAGCAACAATATTTTGACTGGCAGCTCAAGGGTGAAAAACCGGCTAAATGGATTACAGAAGGACTGCCTGCGGTAAAGAAAGGAAAGGACTGGGGATTGGAGACTGTTGATTAAGTAGGCATGCCACGGTTTAAAACCGTGGCATGCATGTTATGCAGCTGCACTGATGAATTTCACCAAACTTCTTTTTGCGATCGGGAGCAGGGTTTCATCCACCGGGAAATGCAATCCGGTTTCGATGGAATACACGGCGGGGTTGGGCAAATCACGGCGCTGACGGATCAGGTCGGCCTTGATATGTTCATAGGTACTGCTGATGCTGCGCACCCAATGATCGATAAACGCGGTTTTTATGCTGCGGTATTTCTCGTCATGCTTTTCAAAAATAGAGAGCCGGTAATAATATACACGGGTGCGGCCCTGTTCCCCGGCGCTCAGGAAGAAATAACCTTCCTGCGTATCCAGCGGGATCAGTCCCACCGGTTGTATCGAAATCTTTTCTTCCACAAATTCATAGATTTCCGTGCCGTTTTGAATGGTGTTCCGGATCTTCCCTGCTGAATAATGAATAATATCTTCCAGTTCCTGCATCAGTTCATCGTCGCTGATCATCTGCTCGTACAGAAACTGCAGTTTTTCCAGTTGCAGGCCGGTTAATTTTTTCGGGAAATGTTCCTGCAGGTATTTCTTGTTTTCCCGGAACGCCACAATATTGTGGTAATGAAAGATCACATCGGCCAGCTGGGGGTAGAGCCGGTTTTCATTGAAATACTTGTTCACTTCCTGGAGGTAGGCGAGCAGGGTATATTTTTTCAGCTCAAAATCGATACGGCCTTCGGCAAACCAGGTTTCGGATAACTGTTTCATAGCTGGATGGGGTTAGTTGTACTAATTTACAAAAAATGACAAAAAAAAGCAGCGCGAGGTTTAATTTTAGATTGTTAAATCAGCCCCCATGCGCCATTTACTACTGGTATTTTCCTTTTTTACCATTTCCTGCAGCCACACTGTGTATATCGTCCGGCACGCCGAGAAAACGGTACCCGGCGCGAACATGTCGGGCGATGTTCCCCTCACCCCCGCCGGGGAAGAAAGGGCCCGGGCCCTGCGTGAAACCCTGCGGGATAAAAAAATCGGATTGATCTATTCCACGAATACGATCCGGACGAAATCAACCGCCCGCCCTACGGCCGAATTGTTCGGCCTGGACATCATTACCTATACCGCCCAGCCCGACAGCGCTTTTATTGCCTTACTGCGTTCGGCAAGGAAAAATGTGCTGGTGGTGGGGCATTCCAATACCGTGGATGATATTGCCAACAAACTTTGCGGCAGGACCGTGATCCCGGGCGATTTACCGGATAACGCGTATGATAATTTGTT
>CAYNSL010000029.1:10233-27242 GCA_964399755.1 uncultured Chitinophaga sp.
ATTAATGAAATGCAGGATTAATAATCGCGATCCACATTAAAATTCTCCAGTTCCTTCGCCACGGCTGTCAGGAAGGTGGCGCCGAGGCTGCCATCCACGATCCGGTGGTCATAACTCATGGAGAGGTACATCATGTGCCGGATCGCGATGCTGTCGCCCGCCGGCGTCTCGATCACCACGGGTCTTTTCTTGATCGTGCCTACCGCAAGGATCGCTACCTGGGGCTGGTTGATGATCGGCGTGCCCATCAGGCTGCCGAATGTACCGACATTGGTCAGGGTAAAAGTACCGCCGGTGGTATCATCCACCTTTAGTTTACCGTTGCGGGCGTTATCGGCCAGCGCGTTCACTTGTTTGCTGAGCCCGACCAGGTTCAACTGGTCGGCGTTCTTAATAACCGGAACGATCAGGTTGCCGCTGGGCAGGGCCGTAGCCATGCCGATATTAATGTCTTTCTTGATAATGATCTTATCGCCGTCGAGCGAACAATTGATCAGGGGGAATCTTTTGATACAACGGACGATCGCTTCGATGAAGAGGGGGGTGTACGTGATCCGGGTGCCTTCCCTTTTTTCAAATTCTTTTTTCACTTTTTCGCGCCACATCACGAGCCCGGTTACATCCGCTTCGGTAAAACTGGTTACGTGCGGGCTGGTTTGTTTGCTCCGCACCATATGTTCAGCGATCAGTTTGCGCATGCGGTCCATCTCAATGATCTCCACATTGCCCGTATAGGTGGTTAGCTGCTGGTTGGGAGCGGCGGATGTCTGTTCTATTTTCGAAACAGGAATGATCATCTCCTGGGTCTTAGCCCCCGTCGCCCGGCTTCCGGCCCCGGATTTTCGCTCGCTCACATACTGGAGAATATCTTTTTTGGTTACCCGGCCCTCATTACCCGTTCCGGGGATATTTTCAAGTTCCGGCATGCTGATCCCTTCGCTGGCAGCGATATTCAGCACCAGGGGTGAGTAGAAACGGTTGGCAGCGCCGTTGCTGCCGGGTTGCGGGTTAATAGTGGTCCGTACGGTTTCAGCATATACGGCCGTTTCCGGCTCGGGTACCTTGCCGGTTTCCGGTACCGGTGTGCTTACAACCGGCGTGGTTGAAACCGTATCCCCTGCAGCTGTGCTGATCCGGGCGATGACGGTACCGATCGGAACGACATCATTGACGTTGAATAAAATTTCCTTTATCACGCCCGCGGCGGTGCTGGGCACTTCGCTGTCCACTTTGTCGGTGGCGATTTCAAGGATGGTCTCATCCATCTTCACCGCGTCGCCGGGTTGTTTGTGCCATTTCAGGATCGTGGCCTCCATGATACTTTCGCCCAGTTTTGGCATGATCAGGTCAACAACTGCCATAAGTTAATTTTAGATTTCAGATTGCAGATTTCAAATTGCAAATAGCGGAATGCCGGCATCGGCGCACCAGGCATTCGGCAACGCCAAAGGTAGCGGATTTCCCTTATTCGTCATCCCGGCTGCGGGATCTGTTTAGCGGGTAAGAATGAATTTGCGAAGGAAATTCAGGGCATAGGCAGCCGTCATTTCCGTATTGCGCTGGCGGTCGAATCGCAGGTTGAGTTTGATGGTTTCCGTTTTTTCTTTATTGCCGGCCGCGATCCAGACCGTACCAACCGGTTTTTCGGGAGTGCCCCCATCGGGTCCCATGATCCCCGAAGTGGCGAGGGCATAATCCACCTGCAGGGTTTGCAGGGCGCCGTTGACCATTTCAATGACGGTCTGTTCACTTACCGCCCCGAAGATTGAAAGGGTTTCATGATCTACACCCAATATGTTTTCCTTGGCCTGATTGGCATAGCTGACGATACTGCCCTTGTAATAATCCGATGATCCCGGCACCGAGGTGATGAGGTGCGCGATATAACCACCGGTGCAGCTCTCGGCGGTGCCCATCGTTTTTTTCTTTTCCCGCAGCAACTGGCCGATCACGATTTCCAATCCTTCATCTTTATTGGTGACCAGCCATTCCTTCACGAGTTCCTGTAATTTTTCGAAGTAGGGTTCGATTTCCTTTTCCACCTGCTCCTTGGTTTCACCCGTTGATGTAAGCCGCAGCTTTACCATCCCGTAATTCGGCAGGTAGGCGAGTTTGATATGCGGAGGTAACGCGGGCTCGAAATCTTTCAGGAGTTCGGCGATAACCGATTCCCCCTGACCGGCGGTGAAAGCGGTGCGGTGTACGATGGCGGGCAATTCGAATGCTTCGGATAAACGGGGGATGACCTCTGTAGTCATCAGGCCTTTCATTTCATGCGGAACGCCGGGTAGCGCGACGAACCACTTCCCATTCTTATTGAATAACATACCCGGCGCCGTTCCCCGGGCATTATGTAATACCGTGCACACATCAGGCACTTCGGCCTGTTTGAGATTTCTTTCAAGGATGGGCCCGGGTCGGCGGTAAATTCTTTCAAACAGGAATTTCACATGTTCCAGCACTTTTTCATCCACGACCAGTTTTCCCCCGAAATAACGGCAGAGCAGGGGTTTGGTGATATCGTCCGCTGTGGGACCGAGTCCGCCGGTGATGATGATGATGTCCGAACCCGTGCTTTCCTCGTCAAGGGCCTGTTCTATCTCCTCCGCCACATCACCAACCGCCACACGCCGGCGCACCCAGACACCGATCTGATTCAGTTCCCGGGCGATAAAAGCGCTGTTGGTATCGATGGTCTGGCCGATCAGGAGTTCATCGCCGATGGTGATGATGGACGCATTAACAGTTTTCATTAAGCACAAAGGTAGGAGTTGGTTATTTTTGAGTGCCGGTTGATGAATTTTAAATTTTAAATGTTACATGAAAAGGATTCTTTTAGTGTTTGGTTGCTGTTTATTTGCTGTCATTACTTCCGCCCAACCGGTAAAAGAACGTTTAAAGAATGCATTCCGGGAATTTGAGAACGATGACCAGCTGAAACATGCCATTAGCTCGCTTTATGTAATTGATGCGGCGACAGGGAAACTGGTGTTTGAAAAAAACGCGCAGGTGGGACTCGCGGGAGCCTCCACGCAAAAGATTGTCACGGCGGCCACGGCTTTCGAACTGCTGGGTAAGGATTACCGCTACAAAACGGTTTTCTCCGGCAACGCCGAACGGCTTTTTGTATCCGGATTCGGTGATCCGACACTGGGAAGCTGGCGTTACAACCAGACAACGGACACTATTTTTTTCAAGGCCCTTATTGAAGGCTTAAGAAATGCGGGGATCAGCGACCTGAAGCAGTTGATTGTTTATGATCATATCGCCGATAGGATCCCTCCGGGTGGCTGGATCAATGACGATATCGGGAATTATTACGGGGCCGGGGCACAATCGTTTAACTGGCGCGAGAACCAATACGAGATGGTTTTTATCCCGGGTAAAAAGAAGGGCGACCCGGCGCTGATCGATACCGCGGCAACGGGGCGCTGGTGGGAATTCCTTAATGAATGCCGGACCGGGGCGGCGGGCAGCGGGGATAACGCCTATATTTATTTTATTCCCGGGAACCCCCTGCGTATCGTGCGCGGAACCGTACCCGCTGGGCAAAACCGGTTCAGCATTTCGGGATCGGATCCCGAGCCCTGGCGGAGTTTTTCCGATTCCTTTACCGAATTCGCTGCGGGGAAAGGATTTTACAGGGGTGAAAAAAACAAACCGGTCATCGCGCCATGGGCGCGCAATGATTCGGCTGTATGGAAGGATGCCGTGTACACCTATTATTCTCCCACGCTGGATTCCATCATCTACTGGTTCCTTAAAAAAAGCGTCAACCTCTACGGTGAAGCGCTGGTAAAGACATTTGCCCGGGAAAAACAGGGATCCGGATCCACCGACAGCGGCGTGGCCATCGTTAAAAAATTCTGGAAAGAAAAAGGACTGGATGAAGATGAACTGAACCTCTATGATGGATCGGGACTTTCCCCGCTCAACCGCATTACCACCCATGCCCAGGTGGAAGTGCTGAAATATGCGAGGTCGAAGGCTTGGTTTCCTTATTTCTACGATGCCCTGCCCGAATACAACGGGATGAAAATGAAAAGCGGAACGATCAGCGATGTAAAGGGGTTCTGCGGTTACCAGCGATCAAAGGAAGGGAAGGAATATATATTTTCATTCCTGGTGAATAACTATAACGGGAAAACGGCGGCCGTGGTGAGTAAGATGTATAGGGTGCTGGATGAATTGAAATAGGAATGTTGAATGTTGAATTTTAAATTTTAAATGTTAAATGGGGTAGTGGGTTACGGGTTGGGCTTGTGATGCGGAGGTCGTTTATATGATGCGGAGTGTTTTATGAACTGAGGAATCTGGGGCTGGCGACAATTTGTGTAACGAATTATCGCAATCTCTGTTTAAAAACAGGCAATGTCCGGAGTGTCGGGAATGACTTATCTTCCGTACAAATTCCCTGTATGACTGAACAGAACTATAAGAACCACACAAGACTGATCGTCTTATGGCATTATGTAACGCCGGTTATCCTTCTCTGCCTGCTGGGAGGGAGTATCGTCAATTTCATCCATGCCGACGCGCATACGCATTATTCCGCTGCGCTGATCGCGCTGATCGCATTACTGCTCCCGGTGCTTTACTGGTATATCCGGGCGTTTGCGTTGCGGGCGCAGGACCGGGCCATCCGGGCGGAGGAGAATTTCAGACATTTTATCCTTACCGGGAAACCGCTGGACAATCAATTGCGAATGGGACAGATCATAGCGTTGCGATTTGCCGGCGATGCCGAGATGCCGGCGCTCGCAAAAAAGGCCGTTGAAGAGAAACTCAGCCCGACACAAATCAAGCAGGCCGTGCAGCACTGGCGGGCCGATCATCACCGCGTGTAAATTTTTTCCCTTATCATTTAACTCAGAAGCCGAAGCGCCGGAAAAAACTCATGTCCATATCCAGCAGCCAGGGCGAAGCGGCGGCGCCGGCCCAGACCAGGAAAATGAGAATTTTACCCATGACAGATACATCCTGTAATAGATGACGGTGGAGCAGGCCCTGCACAGCGGTCATGATCTTTTCTTCTTTCGGGCTGTATTCGTAGGGCGGGGCGGGCAACTGGTCGCGAAAGGAAGGATGTTCCGCGATCAGGATGTTGCGGATCTTCCAGTAATCGGCATCGGGCAGGTCTTCATAATCCACATCGGTATTGATGCCTTCTGCTTCGATCTTTTTTTCGATATGCCCGATCTTGCTTTCGCCAAAAAGACGAAGCAGCATCATCAGGGGGAAGATGAATAAAAGCGGGAAATTGCTTTTCCAGGCGAACCAGGCCAGCAACCCGATGGATAGAAAAATAAAAAGCCTGCTGAGCCAGTTCTCCTCATTAAAAAAAACACGGTTGAGCAACTGCCCCCCGTCGAGCGGGTAAACCGGCAGCAGGTTAAAAAGATTGAGAATAACAAAAAACAGTGCTATGGTGTAATAGGAGGTGTCGCCGATGCTCAGGAAGGGGTTGTGTTGCCAGAGCAGGTAAAAGAGAATGCCCAGCAGGATACCGGGCAGGGGACCCGCGAGCAGGATGATGGCCGATTCCCGCTGCGATACTTCCCGCTTGGTGCCGGAAACATAGGCGCCGATCAGGGGGATGAAAAAAATGCCCAGGTCGTTGTAACGAAAAATTTTCATAGCAATAAAATGACCCAGTTCATGGATCATGACCACGGCCGTGATCAGCAGCAGTATTTCCCATTTTTTAAAAATATAATAACCCAGCAGGAGGTAAATGGCCAGGCTGGCCAGCGAACGCAGCCAGATATTAGCAGTATCGCCGGCTTTCCGGTATTTAGGCGGGTACAACGCTGTTTCCTCCGCGGGGACGGCAGTTTGTTCGTGATTCGCTTCGGGAACAGGGTCTGTGTAATGATCCATCCGGTAAAATTAACACGGAAAGCGGATTTAATAATAAGTTTGAAGCCGCTCCAGCAGCGCTGCCGGCATGGTGGTCCTGCGCATTGTTGTGGCTTCCATAAAGTATAAGATGATCTTCGCTACGGCCAGCAGTTCCTTTTGTTCATTGAATACTTCGTGGTGGAATTCGATTTTATGGTGCACCGGCAATTCTTTTAACATGGTTTTAATCGTGAGCAGGTCGTCATAACGCGCCGGCCGGAGGTAGCGGCAATGCACGTCCACCACCGGCATGATTACCCCCGCCTTTTCCATATCGGCATAGGTAAATCCGAGTTCGCGGATGGATTCGGCCCGCGCCGATTCGAAATAGGGGAAATAATTGCTGTGGTACACCACGCCCATCTGGTCGGTTTCGGCATAGCGGACCCTGATCTTTGTTTCGGAGCTGAACATACATGCAGAATTGGGAGCAATTATAGTTAAATAAAAGGGGAATTATGGAATTGGGAAATGTTGAAATTAAAGGCGGGGAAATTTCTTTTACCTCAAAATGGGTTCGGGTTCGTCAATTTCCTTTATCAGAAATCAGTGCGGCGGATAGAGGATCCATTCAGTTATTCCCGAAATCCAACCGGTCAAATTACACCCGCTGAATTTTCAGGTTTTCCGGTTAGTATTCAATGAAATGTTAAATCCTGACGGGGGCATCACTTATCCACACCTGTTTGGAATGATGTTTGGCATGACCTGAAATAATATTAATATTCGCAGCGTTTACATCCCATCGGTTAAAGGACATATTTAATGAAGCACACCTGTTTTTTGCTACCGGCCTTCCTCCTCAGTTTCACCGTTTTTGCGCAACAGACCCGTTATTTCACTGATCCGCAGGAAAAATTCAAGGAAGCGAAAGAATACTTCCAGAAAGAGCAGTACAGCCTGGCTTACCCGCTCTTCAAGGAGCTGAAGCAGGATGTGCGGGAAACCGATATCGCCAACACGCCTGTTACCGTGCAGGAAATAAATTATTACACGACCGTGTGCGCCCTGAAACAAAATGAAGGACGGGCGGAAGAAACGGCCAAAGAATACATCGAGATCGAAAAAAACAACGCCCGGGCGCAGATGATGAGTTTTCACCTGGGTGAATATTATTTCCGCAGCCAGCAGTTTGGAGAAGCCGTGCGGCAATATGAACAGGCCAATCTCTCCAACCTGAGCAACCGCGAGATCGGCGATATGAAATTCCACCAGGGGTATGCCTATTTTACGATGCAGCGTTTCGACCAGGCCAAGCCCCTGTTCAACAGCATCCGGTCGATCAAAGACGACCCCAATTACGTGGACGCGAATTATTATTACGGTTTCCTCTCGTTCCGCGACCGGCAGTATGGCGAAGCGCTGGAATCGTTTAAGATCGTGGAAAATGAGAAGAGCTACGGTAATGTCGTTCCCTATTATATCGCGCAGATCCTGTACATACAGGGCCGGAAAGACGAAGCCATATCCTATATCCAGGGCAAATTAACGGCGGGCGCGAGCTCACAGTATTATGATCTCGAACTCAAGCAGCTGATCGGGCATGCCTATTTCGAAAAAAAGGACTATGCCCATGCGCTGCCATACCTCGAAGAGTATGTGAGCCGTTCCAAAAAAGTGCGCCGCGAGGAGCTGTATGAACTTTCATACAGCTATTACCAGGGCAACCAGTTCGCTAAGGCCATCGAAGGATTTAAGCAGCTTAGCGGGAAGGACGACTCGCTGAGCCAGCACGCCATGTACCTGCTGGGAGATGCTTATTTAAAGACCGGGCAAAAATCAAATGCCCGGAACGCTTTTCTGTTCTGTTCTTCGAACAGCAGCAATCCTGAGCAAAAGGAGATATCCAAATACCAGTACGCCAAACTCTCCTACGAACTGGGTTACCAGGATGAGGCCCTGAACAGCCTGAGCGCCTTTCTCGCGGACTACCCCGATTCGAAATATAATACCGAAGCAAGGGAACTCCTGATCGATGTGCTGGCCAATACCAATAATTATAAAGACGCGCAGGCCCTGCTGGAAAGCCTGAAAAAGCCCTCGGAGAACGCCAAAAGAGTGTACCCGCGCATCCTGTACGGGCGCGCCGCGGAAATGATCAACGATGGCCGCTTCGCGGAAGCGGACGCCCTGCTGGATAAAGTGATGGATGATCCCTACAACAAATCCGTGCTGCCCTATGCGTATTTCTGGAAGGGCGAGATCGGGTACCGCGACAATAAACTGGATACGGCCATCAAGTATTATCATGCTTATCTCGATGCGGGCGCTCCGGTGAACGGGGAAGCAAATCCCGTCAATGCCAGATATAACCTGGGATATGCCTACCTGCGCAAGGAGAACTACAAGGTTTCACTCAGTTTCTTCGAACCGCTGACCAGGGCGCCGGCGCTGAATACCGATGCTTTTTCGCAGGATGCCTATATCCGTACGGCCGACAATTATTTTATGCTGAAAAATTTCGATAAGGCCAAATCGATGTACGATAACGTGATCAAACTTTCCTGGCCCGCCGAAGACTATGCCACTTTCCAGATCGCCATGCTGGCCGGGGTGAGAAGCGCTGCCGACAAGATCAGCGGCATGAACACGATGATCCGCAAATTCCCCGAATCACCGCTGGTGACCGACGCCAATATGGAAATCGCCAACACCTATATGGGGAATGAAAAATTCCGCGAAGCCATTCCTTACCTGGCCAATGTGATCAAAACCAGCGGCAATACCAGCCTGGTACCGCAGGCCTACCTGAAAATGGGTACTTCCTATTATAATATCGATAATAACGATGAAGCCCTGAAACAATTCAAGCTCCTGGTGGATAAATACCCCAATTCGCCTGAAGCGGAAGACGCGCTGGACAATATCAAGACCATCTATATCGAGCAGGGCAAGCCCAACGAGTACGCCGACTTCATGCGGGAGGCCGGCCGGCCCCTGAGCGTGAACACGGAAGATTCGCTTACCTATGCCGCCGCGGAGAACCTGTATGATGACCAGAAGATCAACGAAGCCCTGGCTTCCTTTAATAATTACCTGCAGCGGTTCCCGGACGGGGCCTACGCGCTGGATGCGCAGTTCAACCGCGCCGAGATCTATAACGCGAAAAAAGACTGGAACAACGCCCTTTCTGCTTATGAAGCCGTAGCTGCGGATGCGCCTAACCGTTATGCCGAACGCGCCATACTCACCGCCGCGCGGATCAATTTCTTCGAACTGAAAAACTACAACAAGGCGGAGACCTTCTATATCCAGTTAAAGCAGATCACCGCCAGCCAGGAAAACAAACTGGAGGCCATGCGGGGCCTGCTGCGCTGCCAGTACCAGTTGCAGCAATGGTCGGATGCGGCGGAGAACGCGAAGGAACTTACGGCCGCGAAGGGGAGCAGCAACGACGACAAAACCCTGGCCAATATGGCCATCGCGAAATCCTACGAGATCGCGGGCCAGTACGACCTCGCCATCACCAATTTCAAATCGGTGGTACAGCTGAACAAGGCGGCCATGGCGGCGGAAGCACGCTATGAGATCGCAGCCTGCTGGTTCCAGCTGAACAAACTGGGCGATGCGGAGAAGGCGGCTTTCGAAACGATCAACAAATCCGGTTCCTATGATTACTGGATCACGAAGGCTTATATCCTGCTTGGCGATATCTATTTCAAACAAAAGGACTATTTCAACGCCAAAGCCACTTTCCAGAGCGTGGTGGACAACACGGTGGACGCCGAACTGAAAAGCGAGGCGCAGGAAAAACTGAACCGGGTTACGGAAGAAGAAGGACGTTCAAGTAAAGTAAATAATTAAGGAACAAAGGACATGAAGAACACATTACGGCATATTTTTTTCCTGCTACTGGGTTTATTTTCCGCCTGCAGCGTCTTTGCGCAAAAAGATACATTGGGTAAGGGCGGGATTGATATTATCTCCAGCTTTAAACCCGTGCTGCGCCAGGCTGCCAAGATCAATTTCAATGCCTCGCCGCCACCGGCCGACACCACAAAGGCAAAACTGGATTATACCATTCCCAATCAAAACCTCTTATTCGCTTACCAGCCGGGTTCCCTGAAACCGCTGGCCCTGGATATCGATACCAGCGGCAAATTTGATAACAGCAGTTATATTAAGGCCGGTTTCGGCAGCCTGCGCACACCCTTTGTGCAGGCGGGCATTTCTTTTGGCGACGGGAATACGGCCGGGCTGAATATCTACGCGAAACACGTGGCTTCGGAAGGAAAACGCGATTACCAGAAATTTTCGAAAACGGATATACGGCTTACGGGGTTCTTCAAATCGGGGAATAACCTGGAATGGAATGCGGGGATCGGAATGAAACAGGACCGTACCTATAAATACGGGTACGAGCCGCAAACGCTTTCCTTTCCCAATGATTCGCTGAAACAGAATTTCCAGACCATCGCCGCAAGACTGGGCATGCACAATATCGAGAAAACCGCTTTCGGGCTTACCTACTCACCCGAAGTGAAGATTGATATCTTCAGCGATAACCATGACAATTCGGAGAGCAATACGGTGGTAAACCTTCCGCTGGAAAAAACGATCGGCAAGGAATTCGCGGTCAACCTGGGATTGACATTCGATCTCACCCGGGTTTCACCCGGCAATAAATCGGCGATCAATAACACCATGTATTATATCTCGCCTTCGGTGCTGTACAAGACCTCCAAGATCAATGTGCAGGCGGGTATCAGGCCCTCGTGGGACAACCGGACGTTTAAAATGTTCCCGAATGTGCTTGCGGTGATCAGTTCGCCCGATTCCCGGATCTCCTTCCAGGCAGGGTGGACGGGTTATGTAAGAAAAACGACCTATCAATACCTCGCTTCGCAGAATCCCTGGCTGCGTATGCCGGCCAGTTTCAAAAACACCTGGATCGAAGAGCGCTTTGCCGGTTTCAAGGGTTCGGTGGGTGATCATTTCAGTTATGCCGCCAAAGTGGCGTTTAATAAATGGAACAACCAGCCCCTGTTCATCAATGATACGATCACGGCGGGCGACGGGTTGAAATCATTCCGCGTGGTCAACGAACCCCGCATCAATGTCGTGAATTTCGGAGGCGAGGTCGGGTTTACCATCCAGGAAAAATTTTCATTGATCAGCGGGCTGACCTTTAACCAGTACACCGGGTTGCAGGCAAATGCCGAAGCCTGGGGACTGGTGCCACTGGAATTCAAAACGACGATGCGGCTACAGATCATCAAAGACCTCTGGTTAAAAGGCGACCTGTTTGCATGGAGCGGTCCGCATTATATGAAGAAGGATGGAAGTCCGGGCAAACTCGACGGGGCGACAGATCTCAACGCCGGCCTTGAATTTAAGATCACGAAGAGCCTGAACCTCTGGGCGCAGTTTAATAATATATTCAACAAAGAATACCAGCGCTGGAACCAGTATCCCGTGTACGGGTTCAATTTTACCGGCGGAATCGTATTTTCGTTCGACCAAAAGAACAAGTAATGTACGATCCGATTTTCCAGTATCTGTTACGGCATCATCGCCTGGCGCTGCCGGGGATCGGGACAATTATCCTGGAACGGAAACCCGCGCAAATCAATTTTCCGGGAAAACAGGCGCTGCCCCCGGCTTATCATTTCACGCTGCAGTCACCGGAAACGCCCCCAACGGGAAAATTTTCCGGGTGGCTCTCCGCCTTTTTGCAGGTTTCACAGGAGGAAGCACAGCGTTTATTCCAGTCTTTCGCTTCGGGATTGAAAAACCAATTGATGGCGGGCGATACCGTGCAATGGAGCGGGCTGGGGCGGCTTGAAAAAGGGCCTGCAGGTAACATTACATTCACTCCCGATGAACCATCCGTGCAGGAATCACCGGTTCCCGCCAATAAGGTGATCAGGGAAAAGGCCGAACATACGGTGCGGGTAGGGGAAGAGGAAAAAACATCCGTACAGATGACCGAGATGCTGGGCCGCACGGAGAATAAAAGATCAACCTGGTGGGCCTGGGCGCTGGGCCTTGGTTTGCTTTGCGTTATTTTTATCGGCTGGTATCTTTCGGAAAACGGGCTGGACATTACTTCTACCGCCAATACCTCCCGGCTTGTCCTGCCCGCTACGGAAACAGCAACCTATACGCCGGTACCTTAAGTTTATCCCGGATATTCCCATTTTCAATTTATTTTGCCATGCCGCGTCCGCGCAGACAGCCATGAGCACCACGATTCGATACACCCAATGCCCCGTTTGCGGTTCCACCGCGATCCAGAATGTTTTATCGGTAAAAGACAAGAGTGTGAGCGGCGAAACATTTCCCGTTGACGAATGCGGCCAGTGCGGGTTGCGGTTCACGCAAAACATACCGGATGCCGAATCGATCATCCCTTATTACCGGTCGGATAATTATATTTCGCACAGCAATACAGCAAAGGGGATCATCAACCGGATGTACCAGGCCGTACGTAAACGCACGCTGAAGCAAAAAAGAAAACTGGTGGGCCGGGTAACGGGTATAAAAAAGGGTGTATTGCTTGATATCGGGAGCGGCACGGGGGCCTTTGTACGGGAAATGGTCATGCATGGCTGGCAGGTGATGGGACTGGAACCCGATGAAGGGGCCCGGGTGGTTGCCCGGGAACAATTCGATACCGAGCTGAAAGAAATCAACTGGTTTTATGAATTGCGGGACGGCGTATTTGACGCCATCACCCTCTGGCATGTGCTGGAGCATGTGCACGACCTGCCGGGTTATGTATCACGCTGCCGAAACCTGCTGAAGGAAAACGGGCGGCTGATCATTGCGGTTCCCAATTATACATCGAAGGACTCGGACATTTATCATGATTCATGGGCCGCCTATGACGTGCCGCGCCACCTGTATCATTTTTCCCCCGCGTCGATGAAAACGCTGATGGAAAGAAACGGGATGAAGATCCTGCAGTACCACCCCATGTGGTACGACAGTTTTTATATCTCGCTGCTGAGCAGTAAATACAAAAACGGGAAAACGAATTTCTTCGGCGCATTTTTCAACGGGCTGCGTTCGAACCTGGCGGCCCTTGGCGACAAAAAACGCTGCAGTTCGGTGATCTATGTGATCGGGAAATAAATGCCGGCTACTGCGCGAACTGCACTTCGTACAATTCGGGCCACCATTTGCCCGTGATATAAATCTTTTTTGTGGATGGATCAAAGGCGATCCCGTTGGGAACATCGGCGTCGGGATCGATGGCGCGGATCCGGTCCCACATCGTGGTGAGATCGGCCTTGGCCACAATAGAACCCGTGGCGGGATCGATCTTGAAGATATAGGGCGCCATGTACTGGTTCGCATATACGTAACCGTCAATAAATTCCAGTTCGTTGAGGTTGTAGGAAAGGCTCCCGCCTTCGGTCACATCCTGCGTCTTGAGCAGTTTGAACGTTGCGGGATCATAATAATAGAGCGTGCTGGAGCCGTCGCTGGCGATCAGTTGCTTCCCGTCGTTGGTCAGTCCCCAGCCCTGGGTGTCGATGGAGAATTCCTTTACTTTTTTAAAATCTTTCAGTGTATATACCAGCACGGTTTTCTCCTTCCAGGTAAGCTGGTACACCGTGTCATGCAGGATCGTGATGCCTTCGCCAAAATATTTTTTATCAATGGATATCTCCTGCAGGGTTTTGCCTGTTTTCCAGTCCACTTTTTTCAGTTTGGAAAAACCATAATTACCCGTGCCTTCATACATCTCGCCTTTATAGATCAGCAGGCCCTGGGTATAGGAAGAGGTATCGTGCGGAAACGTACTGAGAATGGAATAGTTCATGATCCGGGTGGCGTTCGGGTCCGGTTTTTCCGGGCCGTCTTTGTCTTTATTCTTACAGGAGAAAAATGCCAGGACGGGAAGGGCAAAAAGGAGTTTTTTCATCCAACACATTGATTTCACGCAAAAATAAGGTCTGAAAAATTATGACCCTGTTAAAGCTTGCAGTGATAAAAGGGAGGTATCGGGAAAATACGATGCAAGGGGGTCTTGCACAGCAATTTAAAAAGGTTATATTTGATGACCATAAGCCCTGTCCGGCCCGGAAATTCTTCCTGAAATCGTATCCCCTGAACGCCTCATTGTTTCCCTTTATCCTTACTATTTCCAATCTCTGCTGAACGACTCATGGCCGTGCTATTACGCCATGCCGTAACTCAAAACGATCTGGAAACTATGAAGGGGGGCTTACTCGTATTACTCATCCCGCTGGTTATCGGTTATCAGCTGCAGGCACAGAAAAAATGTGTTTTCCGGGAATACCGGGAAGAACAACTCGTTAATAATCCCATATTAAAGAATAAGATCAGTCAGATAGAGCGTTTGAGCGTCCCGCAACAGCTTGCCCAGCGCGGCGAAGGTGCCAACGGCGCGGAAGAGACCGTGATCAAAATTCCGGTCGTCGTGCATATACTCTATCACTATCCCTCCGAAAAGATCAGCGACGCCGTGGTGCAGAGCCAGCTAACGGCGCTGAATAACTGCTTTCGCCGCCGGAATGCCGATTCGGTGAAAACACCTGTATATTTCCGGCCGGTAGCTGCCGATTGCGGGATTGAATTCCAGCTCGCCGTATCGGATCCGAAGCGTCATTCAACGACAGGGATCATCCGGAAATATACGCCCGTGACGCGGTGGGCGGCGGATGATAAAATGAAATTCTCGGCTGAGATGGGGGATGACGCATGGGATCCCACCAGTTATCTGAATATCTGGGTTTGCAATCTCGATGGCGTGGCCGGTTATTCCAGCGTTCCGGGAGATGCTGCTTCGAAAGACGGGATCGTGATCGGGTTCCCGGCATTCGGGACGATCAGTGCCCAGTCGGGTTATGAGATGGGCAAGACGGCGGTACATGAAACGGGGCACTGGCTGAATTTAAAACATATCTGGGGGGATGATTATTGCGGCGACGACGGCGTGGCCGATACCCCGAAACAGGCAGGTTATAATATTGAATGTCCCAATGTGATCAATATCACCTGCGGCAACGGGCCTTATGGGGATATGTACATGAACTATATGGATTTTACCAGCGACGCCTGTATGAATATTTTCACGAAAGGACAAAAAGAAAGGATGCGCGCCCAGTTCCAGCCCGGGGGACCCCGCTATGCGCTGCTGACTTCAAAAGGACTGAGTACACCGCTGATTTTTGAAAGCCCGCTTCCCGAAAGCGACCCGCAATGGCTGCACCCCCAGTTGTACCCCAACCCGGCGGGAAATACAGTAACGATCGACCTGGCATATGATTCACGCTGGTTGGGTAAAAATATTTATGTGACCAACCTGATGGGTCAAACGGTTATGAATGTGATTGTTGCATCCAAAAAACAACAGATTGATATAAGCCGCCTTCAACCCGGCGTATATTTCTTTGCAGCGAAAAAGGATGACGGAGAGTCTATTAAACTGAAGTTTATCAAACTTTGAGTCGCAACCAATATATTCTAACGGCAAGCAAAGCCCCGGGTCCTCCGGGGCTTTTTGTTTTCTGAATTCATGAGCTTCCAAAAATTTGTTCAGGGATTATTTCACCAAATACAATGTAAGACTTCAATTGCCGCTTCACCCCGCTATTGAAGTCTTTGCCGAATGGACAAATTACACGCAGCATTCCTGACTCCCGGCCCTGGCTTATAAATCCCGATTATATATGGATCGCTTCTCCATACGCCACTTCAATCGCGTCCTTCACGCTTTCGCTGATCGTGGGGTGGGGGTGTATGGCATTCAGGACTTCGTGGTAGGTGGTTTCCAGTTTCCGGGCCGTTACGGTTTCGGCGATCATTTCGGTAACATTATAACCGATCATGTGAGTGCCCAGCCATTCGCCGTATTTGGCATCGAAGATCACTTTGATAAATCCTTCGAGGTGGCCTGCCGCTGAAGCCTTGCCGCTGGCGCTGAGCGGGAATTTACCCACGCGCACTTCGAAACCGGCTTCCTTCGCCTGTTTTTCCGTATAACCCACGGAAGCGATCTCGGGCACGCAATAAGTACAGCCGGGAATATTGTTATAGTCGATCGGTTCGGGCTGGTGGTGGTATTTGTTTTCGTTATACCCGATGGCTTCCACGCAAACGATGCCTTCCTTGCTGGCCACATGCGCCAGGGCCTGCCCCGGAGAGCAGTCGCCTATCGCGTAAACGCCGGGTACATTGGTCTGCCCGTATTTGTCCACCATGATCCTTCCCTTTTCGGTTTTGATCCCCAGGGTTTCGAGACCGATGCCTTCAATATTGGCGGAAACCCCAACGGCGCTCAATAATACATCCGCTTCGAGCACCGATTCCCCGGAAGCTGATTTAACGGTTGCTTTCACTCCCTCGCCTGAGGTATCCACGGCTGTTACCTCACTGCTGGTCATGACGGTGATGCCCTGTTTCTTATACTGCCGCTCCAGTTCTTTCGAGATTTCCTCATCTTCCACGGGTACGATGCGGGGCAGGAATTCCACAATAGTGACTTTTGTGCCCATGCTGTTATAGAAATAGGCGAATTCAACACCGATAGCGCCGCTGCCCACTACGATCATGGATTTGGGTATCCCGGGAAGTACCATGGCTTCGCGGTAGCCGATAATTTTTTTACCGTCGATCTTCATGGCAGGCAGTTCGCGGCTTCTCGCACCGGTGGCGATGATGATATGTTTGGCTTCCACGGTTTGTGATTTGCCGTCCTTGTCCGTTACTTCCAGTTTGCCCTTGGCCACCAGTTTGCCGAAACCCATGATCACATCGATCTTGTTTTTCTTCATCAGGAACTGCACGCCCTTGCTCATCTTTTCGGCTACGGCCCGGCTTCTTTTGATGACGGCTTCAAAGTCGGGGTTGCCGCTGGCCGTGATGCCGAAATCCTTCGCGTGTTTGATGTATTCGTAAACCTGCGCGCTTTTGAGCAGGGCCTTGGTAGGGATACAGCCCCAGTTAAGGCAGATACCGCCCAGGGATTCTTTTTCGATTACTGCTGTTTTAAACCCCAGCTGGGCTGCGCGGATCGCCGCCACATAACCGCCGGGGCCGCTGCCGAGAACTACGATATCGTATGCCATGTTTATTGGGTATTAGGGTTTTAGTAGAATGGTCAAATGGGTCAAATTAGTCATATAGGTCAAATG
>CAYNSL010000029.1:27342-29725 GCA_964399755.1 uncultured Chitinophaga sp.
ATTAGGGTTTTAGTAGAATGGTCAAATGGGTCAAATTAGTCATATAGGTCAAATGGGTCAAATCAGTCATATAGGTCAAATGGGTCAAATGAGTCATATAGGTCAAATGAGTCATTTCGTAGCAGCAGTTAACTCGTACAATCCTCCCTACGGAAGGGTCTGATATGACCTCTCTGACTGATATGACTGATATGACCTCTCTGACTGTAAAGCGCAGCGAAGCTACTGGAAAACAGCCATTCAGCAAAGATCGGCGGGGTGGCGGATAAGAAACGCAGACTGTTGAAAGCTGCCCCGGCCATGCCTCAAACCGGTATAAACGCCGTGTAAAAAAGCATTATTTCGCCCCTGGAAACCAGGTCGGTCCGGGATTCCACAACCTGTGAAGAAATTTGCTAAAAAATACCCGGTCATGGTTCCCTAATTGGCTGATTTCCCCTACCTTTGCCGTCCAAAATTCATTTTCAATCATGGCCAGAGTTTGTCAGGTTACAGGTAAAACACCGATCGGGGGACATAAAGTTTCGCACTCCAATATCAAGACCAAGCGTCGTTTTCTGCCCAACCTGCAGAAAAAGCGTTTTTACCTGGTGGAAGAGGATAAATGGATCACGCTGAAAGTGTCGACAGACGCTATCCGCACGATCAATAAGAAAGGCCTGTATGCCGTGGTAAAAGAACTGCGCGCCAGGGGCGAGCATATCTGATCCCTTTTTATCCCGGAATAACGGTATTATTAATTAAAGAAGTCGAAAACAATAAATAAACTACAATGGCAAAGAAAGGCAACCGTGTACAGGTGATCCTGGAATGCACCGAACACAAGAACAGCGGGCAGCCCGGCACCAGCCGTTATATCACGGTAAAGAACAAGAAAAACAACCCGGAGCGGCTGGAATTAAAGAAGTTCAACCCGATCCTGAAGAAAGTGACGGTACATAAAGAAATCAAATAAATGTGACAATGTCGCAATGGCTATATGACTCAATAACGCCATTCGACAATTGAGCAATTGAGTAATTGAGTAATTGAGTAATTGAGCAATTTTCAAATTAATTAATCATGGCAAAAGCAGCAAAGACCGCTATCAAGACGAAGGACCAAAAGGCCGCAGCCGAAGCGAAGAACTGGTCGAAAGTGATCAAGGCCGTACGCAGCCCCAAGACAGGCGCTTATACGTTCAAGGAACAAATGGTGCACAAGGACAAGGTGAAGGATTTCCTGGCGCAGAAATAAACGTAGCGTCCGACATTATTTGAAAGCTGTTCGTTGCTGACGAATGGCTTTTATTTTTTTAAGCTCCTGAATAGCCGAATTTTTCAATTGGATCAAAAGCGTCATACGAAAACTTTTTCTGATTTAACAATACTGCCGCTTCCGATGCGACCTGTATGACCCAATTGACTGATATGACTGATGTGACTGATATGACTGATGTGACTGATATGACTGATATGACCTATTTGACCGTGTTGACAAATACCACTTCCTGATTTTACAACTATGGGATTCTTCAATAAACTCTTCGGCAAAAAAGAAAAAGAAAGCCTCGACGAAGGCCTCAAAAAGACCAAGGAAGGTTTTTTTGCGAAGATCAGCAAGGCGATCACGGGCAAGAGTACGGTTGACGAAGAAGTGCTCGACAACCTCGAAGAAGCGCTGGTAGGCGCCGATGTGGGGATCGAAACTACGGTGAAGATCATTGACCGTATCGAAAAAAGAGTGGCCCGTGACAAATACACCAGCACGGCCGGGCTGAATAAAATGCTGCAGGAAGAGATTGAACTATTGCTGGTGGACGCGCCCGCGGCCAACAGTTACGCGTTTGATTCGGAACTGCCGGCCAAACCTTATATCATTTTAGTGGTGGGTGTGAACGGCGTGGGCAAGACGACCACGATCGGTAAGCTCGCGTATAATTTTAAAAATGCCGGCAAACAGGTACTGCTGGGCGCGGCTGATACTTTCCGCGCGGCGGCCGTCGAACAGCTGACCATCTGGAGCGAAAGGGCGGGTGTGCCGATCGTAAAACAGGATATGGGCAGCGACCCCGCGGCTGTGGCATTTGATACGGTGCAAAGCGCGCTGGCCAAACACAGCGACGTGGTGCTGATCGATACGGCGGGACGATTGCATAACAAGGCTCACCTGATGGAGGAGCTTTCCAAGATCAGGCGGGTGATACAAAAAACGATACCCGAGGCGCCGCATGAAGTATTGCTGGTGCTCGACGGATCAACCGGGCAGAACGCGCTGGAACAGGCCAAACATTTTACCGCGGCCACGGAAGTAACGGCGCTGGCCATTACCAAACTCGACGGAACCGCGAAAGGCGGCGTGGTGCTGGCCATCGCCAACCAGTTTAAGATACCGGTGAAATTTA
>CAYNSL010000030.1:0-6440 GCA_964399755.1 uncultured Chitinophaga sp.
GAACCCACCAACGGGCTCGATCCCCAGGGTATCGCCGATGTGCGGAACCTGATCCTGCATTTAAGCCGCGACCTGGGCAAGACCATTTTCATTTCCTCGCACCTGTTGCATGAGATGGAGATGATCGCCGGGCATATGCTGATCATTGACCGGGGAAAAAAAGTGGCGGAAGGCAAAAAGGAAGAACTGCTGCATCCCGCTTCCACACAGGTGGAACTGGTAACGGCCGACAAGGCGGCGGCCCTGTCTGTTATCAGGGCTACAGAATGGGGGGCCTTCCTCGAAGAAGGGAAAGATGAATGTATCCTTTTCTCGCTGGGACGTGAAGCCATCCCCGCATTAAACAGGACATTGGTGGAAAACGGGATCCCGGTCCTTTCGATCCGGCCCCGGCATTCGCTGGAGGATTTGTTTTTATCATTAACCGCGCATACCTGACCGATGCTTCAATTGCTGCGAATAGAATTATATAAAATTTTCCGGCGACCGCGGACTTATATTGCTTTTGCCGTAATCGCGCTGATCATCCTGCTGATCCAGGTGGCGCTGAAATTCGGGGGCGAAGAATATGTGGGCTTGCTGATGAGCGGGGTGAACGGGGTATTTGACGTGCCGACCCATGAAGTGCTCAATGGATACCTTGTTTGTTATATCATCCTGAATCTCCTGCTGGTGCATGTGCCGATCCTCGTGGCGCTGGTGGCCGGGGATATGATCTCGGGAGAAGCGAATATGGGAACGCTGCGCCTGCTGGTTTCCAAACCGGTGGGACGCACGCAATTATTATTCATTAAATTTTCGGCATCCTGTATTTATACCCTGCTACTGCTGACCTGGGTGGCCCTCTTGTCGCTCGGCGTGAGCGTGCTGCTCTTTGGCACCAACGACCTGTTTGTCGCACGCGAGACCAATTCGAATATCATCGCGGGCGCGGATGTGCTCTGGCGCTATTTCGCCGCTTTCGGATTCGCCGCCATCGGACTGGTTACGGTTACTTCCCTAGCCTTCATGCTCTCGGCTTTCGCCGACAACTCGATCGGGCCCGTGGTGGCTACTGTTTGCGTGATCATCGTGTTTACGGTGCTCACGCAAATGCAGATCCCTTTTTACGACGAAACCATCAAGCCCTACCTGTTCACCACGCATATGCTGGGGTGGAAGGGATTCTTTTATGTACAGGGAAACGAGGGCGTTACACTGAACGGATCCGTTGAGAATGTAACTGCCATTATCAAAAGCGGGATCATCCTGCTGCTTTATTCCTTTACGTTCATGGGGATCGCCACTGTTTATTTCAGAAAGAAAAATATTTTAAGCTGATGAAAAAAAATTTCATGGTATGGTTGCTGATCTCTCTTGCTGCGCCGCTGCAGGTTGTCCGCGGGCAGGGGGCGGAAGACCTCGTTCGGGCGGTGCGGGAAAAACTGGACAGGGTAAATGACTATGAAGCCAGGGGCACAATGAAGACCAATGTGATTTTTATCAAGGCGCCGGTGGCGCGGGTGCGGGTTTATTACAAAAAGCCCAACAAGATGCGGATCAACAATGAAAGCGGAATCTCCTTTATCCCGAAGGGATCGGTCAATATCAACCTGAACACCATTTTCGTGAATACCGACGGCTATGACATCATCGATGCGGGAAAGGAGGGAGGATCCGGGTTGCGGGTCGTTAAACTGCTGCCCAGGGCCGAGGAATCGGATGTGGTCCTCTCCACTTTATACATCGATGAAGCGCAATCCCTGATCCGCAGGGCCAAAACAACCACCCGCGAGAACGGGACCTACGAACTGGAAATGAGTTACGGGAAATATGCCGGGTACGGGCTGGCAGATAAAGTGGTTTTTTCCTTCAACACGAAAGATTATAAACTACCCAAAGGCGTGACTTTTGATTATGATAACGGTTCCAAGTCAAAAGAACCTCCCGACAGGATCAAAAACAAAAAAGGTAAAGTGGAGATCAGCTATACTTCCTACCAGGTGAATAAAGGCGTTCCGGATTCCGTGTTCAAATAATGGCCTGCTGCGTTTTCAATGATCGTGTTTACCCCCCGGGTACGTGGCATCGAACCAACGGATATATGCTTGTTAAGTGTTAAGTTTTAAGTGTTAGGTTAAGAGAGAAGAGGAGTTTATAGTTTGTAGTTTGTGGTTTATGGTTAGGCGTGTTATGCGTTGGTCGCCTAAGTTTCTGAAAGGTGTTAAGGTTTAAGTGTTAAGTGTTAGGTGAGGCGTGAAAAGGAGTTTATAGTTTGTAGTTTATCGTTTAGGGTTGGGCGTGATATGCGACTGTCGCCTAAAGATCCTGAAATTACTTGTTGATCGCTGTACTTGAGATTCGCAGCATCGAACTGCTGTGTTCTCCGTGGTTAATAAATATGTCGAAAAAGGGGTTTCTTACCCGCATCACCTATTCATCAATCTTTTCATCCACCGCGTTGGCCAGCATCGACGGCGTCATTTTTTTCAGCGGGTTGCGGCGGTTCTCTTCGTACTCGTGGCGGCGGTTGATGATATCGATGCATTCGAACAGGGCGGTAACAAAGGAAGAGGTATCGGCTTTATTTTTACCCGCGATATCGAAAGCCACTCCATGATCGGGTGAAGTCCTGACTGCGGGGAGCCCCGCGGTAAAATTCACGCCTTCGCCTACGGCCAGTGTTTTAAAGGGGATCAGACCCTGGTCGTGGTACATGGCCAGCACGGCATCGAATTTTTCAAATTGGCGGCGGGCGAAAAACGCATCGGCGCTGTATGGACCTACCACCAGCATATTATTATTCCTGGCATCCCTGATGGCGGGTTTGATGATCGTTTCTTCCTCGTTGCCGATCAAACCTTCATCACCGGCATGGGGATTGAGCCCGAGTACGGCGATCCGGGGTTTGTCGATCCCGAAATCCCGTTGCAGGCTCTGGTACAGGATCGACAATTTGCCGGTGATCCTTTCTTTGGTGATTTGTTTAGCGATTTCACCAACGGGAACATGCTCGGTAACCAGCGCCACGCGGAAATTCCCGGCGCAAAGCATCATGCATACGTCTGGTACATTAAATATATTTTTTAAATAAGGCGTATGCCCCGTAAAACTGAACTCGGGCGACTGAATATTTTTTTTATGCACCGGCGCCGTCACCAGTCCGTCGATATGTTTTTGCTTAAGCGCCGCCACGGCGGTTTGCAGCGAGAGCACGCCGTATTTGCCGCCGGTCTCGTTCAGCACGCCCGGGGTAATCACCACATCTTCCTCCCAGCAATTAAAGAGATTCAGCTGGCGGGGACTGATGCGGTTATATTCTTTGGTGCTCTGGTAATTAAAATTGACATCGGGGATTGACTTCCGGTAAAAATTGATCGCCTTATTGGAAGCGAAGATCAGGGGGGTGCAGAGTTCCAGGATCCGGTTGTCAGAAAAGGTTTTAATGATCAGCTCGATGCCGATGCCGTTGATATCGCCGCAACTGATGCCGATGACCGGTTTGATGGTATTCATGAAAGTAGGTCTTGAAGGGTAAAAATACAGAATTCGGCGTTCTCAGCGGCCGGGATCCCGGTAAGCGGTATCGGTCAGTGCGCGCATGAAAGCGACCAGTTCGGCGCTTTCTTTTTTTGACAGGTTGAGCTTATCGAAGGGAAGGGTCTGGTTGGGGGGCGCGATCTTCAGCCCTTTCCCGCCACCATTGTTATAAAATTCGACCACTTCTTCCAGGGTGGTATAAATTCCGTTATGCATATAGGGGCCGGTAAGCGCAATGTTCCGCAGGGTAGGCGTTTTGAATGCATATTTATGCACCGGTGAATTTGTAAAGCGGTACTTTCCCTCATCCGGATCCAGTAAAGCACGCGTTTTATCTGGCGTTTCCGGCACGCCGATCACTTCGGATTCCGTTTCAGAAAAAACGGGCGGGGCTACGCCGTTAAACAAAGGAATAAAATGGCAGGTGGCGCATTTTCCTTTCCCCGCAAATATGTTGAAACCATTTTTTTCATCCGCATTCAATTGTGTTTTATCCCCGCGCATATACCGGTCAAAACGGGAATTCAATGCCACGAGGGAACGTATATAAGAAGCGATGGAATTGGCGACTACGAAGGGAGTAAAGGGATCGGGTTCATCAGGGTAGGCCTGCCGGAACAGCGGAGCATATACCGGGGATTGTTTCAGGAAAATAACGGCATTTTTCAGGGACCCCCGCATTTCAGCTTCATTGTGCACTACTTCATCCAACTGGTTTTCCAGTATATCCGCGCGGCTGTCCCAGAATTGCTTTGATTGCAGGGCCGAATTCCAGAGTGTCGGCGTATTGCGCGGGAGCAAAGTTTTGTTGTCAAGGGCCAGTGGTGTTTTTACGCCATCGGTAAAGGCTTTTTCAGGCTGGTGGCAGGTGCCGCAGCTGCGGTTGTTCGTACCGGATAAAACGGGATCGAAAAAAAGTTTTTTACCCAGCGCCACCCGCTTTTCAGTTTTCCAGTATTCTTTGGGCGGGGAATAAAAATTAACATCAAAGGCATCCGCTGCGAAAATGGAAGCAGCGTTAAAGTTCACCGGGTTCCTGCCTTCAGGAGGCGGTACGCCGGTCAGCACACGGGTATCATGCAGTTGTTTGTACAGCGGGTCAAGGTAATTGACAATGAATGCCAGCCTGTCGAAACGGTCGAACCCGGTGTGGCTGCCCAGGTAATTATTCGACTGGTCGATTGCCGAAAATAGTTTTCGGAAAGCGGCCTGGCCTGATTTATTTTCCGATCCCGCGATGATGATCAGCAGGTCCTTCATGGATGCAAGGGTGCTGCGGGCTTCGGGCAGGGAATATTTCGCAACAGGCGAGTCAAAACCGGTGATCCCGAGGGTCATCAATCTTATGCAACCTGACCGGACCGCATCCCAAACCAGTTCTTTTCTGAATTTATCCTTTCTGCCCGGCTCCTTTTCAAGATCGGTCAGGACTTTCAGCATATTATCCAGGAGCGTCCCTAATAATTTTTTTTCCGGCCCGTAGGATCCTTCGAACAATAACTGTTCAACCGCCTGAAATCCCTTGGGGGGAATAATGATATCCGGATTATCATCTTCCACCCTTTCGATAGCGGCGCTATTCAGCGAGAAGGTTTCCAGGGGGTTATAATATTCAGTTAGCAGGGCTATTTTTTTGTAAGCCAGCCTGGACTGGTAAAAAGCTTGCCGTAACTGACCGGCAGATGCATTTTGTCCTGCCAGTATTTTCAAATAGCCAATCCGGTTGCTGAGACCATGCAACTGGCTGAGATAATACTGATCAATTTTATCCGGGAATGCGGTCCTGTTGCGGGTCAGATTTGCTGCCCAGATGAGGGTGATGAAAACTGCAACCGTCCACGTATTCTTGCGAGGTATTTTTACCCGAAATCTACTTTTGTCAGCGCTAAGTGCTTTCACTAATATTTGCTTTCGCGCTAAGTTACAGCCCTTTAAGTTAAAACTGTACTTAACGGATTGAACCAAAGTATTTTTTCTCAAAATCATGTATTGCATCTGAGAATGTTTTTATGCATTTTTATACTACCAATTAAATCCAATTCTAATGAAGCCATCTTTATTCGGAAAATTCACCTTACTGCCCCTGCTCTTCTTCGGTCAGTTTTTTACCACCAGTTCAGCACAGACTGTAACCCGTGGTCCCTACCTTCAGAAAGGGAACCAGACTTCCATCACCATTCGCTGGAGGACCAATGTCGCGTCCAATTCAAGGGTTCGTATCGGCACTTCTTATATTGCCGGCGGCGCTTATACCACGATCGTGGATGACGCATCCTCTGTTACCGAACACATCGTTAACGTTTCCGGGCTGACGGTTGACACAAAGTATTATTACAGTATCGGGACATCCACGACCATTTTGCAAAGTGGAACCGATTACTTTTTCCAAACATTACCACCTTCCAATACGACCCGGAAGATCCGGATCGCCGCATTCGGGGATTGCGGGCGTAACAGTTCCACCTACCAGGACAATAACCTGACATCGTACAGAAATTATCTTACCGCCAATAGTATTGATGCTCCCGATGCCTGGATATTATTGGGGGATAATGCCTATTCGACCGGTTCGGATGCCGAGTACACCACCAATTTTTTTAATATCTACAGCGGAAATATTCTCCGCAATCATAAATTGTACCCGGCGCCAGGCAACCATGATTACGGCAATAACGCAGCGAACAAGCCCTCGCGGGCTATGCCGTATTATAGCAATTTCAGCGTTCCGCAAAACGGGGAATGCGGCGGTGTAGCTTCCAATAAACCGAATTTCTATTCTTTTGATGTGGGAAATATTCACTTCCTTTCCCTGGATTCCTGGGGAACCGAAGCAGACGGATCTTATATCGGCCAGGATACCACATCACCCAATACCCAGTTCGCCTGGATCAAAAACGACCTGGCCGCGAACACCAAAAAAT
>CAYNSL010000030.1:6540-8397 GCA_964399755.1 uncultured Chitinophaga sp.
CCCAATACCCAGTTCGCCTGGATCAAAAACGACCTGGCCGCGAACACCAAAAAATGGGTGATCGCTTACTGGCACCACCCGCCCTACACAAAAGCCAGTCATAATTCGGATTCCGAAACGGAACTGGTCAATATCCGCACAAAATTTATCCAGGCGCTGGAGAAAAGGGGCGTGGACATGATCCTTTGCGGGCACAGCCACGGATACGAGCGGGGTTATGTCATCAAAAATTTTTACACGGCCTGGAACACGTTTGTCGTCGGAACCCATGCCATCAGTTCTTCTACCGGCGAATATATCAATGGCTCCACATGTCCCTATGTCTATAGCAGCTTTCCGGCCAATCACGGAACGATGTACGTAGTGGCGGGGTCTACCGGTGCCAGCGGAACGACGAATACAAATTTTGACGCGTATGGATTTCCTTTTTCCGTGAACGATGGCGGCGTGTTTTATTTTGAAGTGGAAGACAACAGGCTGGACGCTAAAATGATCCGGCAAAACGGAACGATTTTCGATAAGTTCACCATTATCAAGGATGCAAACAAAACGACCAACTATACAGTTGCCAACGGCAGTTCTGTAAAGCTTACTGCTTCATGGCCGCAATCGGGTAATTATACCTGGACGCCTTCGATTGGCACGTCGAACTCCGTGGATGTGGTGCCGCCCAGTAATGCCACGACCAATTACACCGTAACGGATGCTTTTGGTTGTATTACGGATCAGTTTTCGGTAACCGCCTCCAATACCCTGCCCGTTAAATTACTTTCTTATGATGTGGTGCTGGCCAATAAAAAGGTCAATATCAACTGGTCGACCGTAACCGAGAACAACAATCAATATTTCACCGTTGAGCGGTCTGCCAATGGCAGGGATTTTACCGCACTTAAAACGGTAAACAGCGCCGGTAATTCCAGCCAGGTGCAGTCCTACAGCTGTGTTGACTCTTTCCCGCTTACGGGTAAAAGTTTTTACAGGCTCAGCCAGACGGATCTTGATAACCGCCGGGAATATATGGGGATCAAACGGATCGACTTTAATCCCCTGACGAATTTTGATGTGAAGGTAACGGGCGCCCAGAACAACACCCTTGTCCTGCAGATCCATTCGGGCAGCCGGGGCGTCTACCAGCTCGACATATATGATATGCTGGGCAGGAAATGGAAAAGCGAGGTCTTCGAGATGGGACAGGGATCCATCCGAAAGGAAATTTCCCTGAACAAAGGCGTTTATATCTGGGAATTGCGTAACGAGAAAGGCGAGAAGTTATCGAACAAGATCAGTATCCAGTAACACGAGCCGAACTTTTTAGTCCGGAACTATGAAACAAAAATTAAGTATCATCCTGCTGTGGTCCCTCTGTGCCGGTATCAGCGCCGGCGCCCAGATCATTCGTCCGTTCGGGGCCCGGTATTATAATTCTTCGCTTCGGGGGAACGTAGTATTTATCGCCAACAGTATTGTTTCAACCAATGGTATCGGTTCGGGCAGCCCGGGTACCGGCGAAGTTCCTCCGGCCGGTACCAGCCGGAATAACAGCGGCACGGGGTTATACCTTGATGTGGATGATCCCCCGCCGGTAACCATTTTCACTTACGGATCCACCTGGAAATACCTCGACAACAACACCCGTCCGGCCAACTGGAACACCGTGGCATATAATGATGCGGCCTGGGCCTCCAACGTAGGGAAATTCGGGTATAATGCCAGCCAGGTTACCTGTATCACTTCCGGGTGTGTGCCGATCTGTACGCCAGCGGCTGCCTGCAATAAATACATCACGACTTATTTCAGAAAAGTGGTGAATATTCCCAGCGTAGCTGCGTATACGAATTTTATTTTGAACCTGAAAAG
>CAYNSL010000030.1:8497-24429 GCA_964399755.1 uncultured Chitinophaga sp.
TGGTGAATATTCCCAGCGTAGCTGCGTATACGAATTTTATTTTGAACCTGAAAAGGGATGATGGTGTTGTGGTATATGTAAACGGGGTGGAAGTGACCCGGAGTAATATGCCGGCAGGAGCGCCGGCACATGCTACACTGGCCAGCGCCAATGTAGCCCCGGGGGCTGCAGAAAATTATTCTGCTACGATCCCGACGACCAATTTCGTAAACGGTAATAACACCATAGCGGTGGAACTGCATCTCCGGCAGGCTAATGCCGCCGATATGTCGTTTGACATGGAATTACAGGCAACTCCGGTAGATGTTGAAAATACATTCAGCTCTTCCACGGCCGACCTGAGCCTTTCAGGTTGTAACCAGGTCTTATTTGCGGGTTTATACTGGGGCGCCGACGAAGGAAGTTCGGGTACAGACAGCACCTGGATCACCGCCGGGTATAATACCTGTAAGCTGAAAATCCCCGGGGGGTCTTATCAAACCATTACTTCAACGCAAACCGACAGGCACAGCAACGGTTATTCCCCTGCGCTTGGCCATACCGGTTATATGTGTTTTGCGGATATCACTTCCCTGGTCAATGCCAACAGTCCCAATGGCACCTATGCGGTGGCCAATGTGATATGTCCCTCGGGCGTAACCAATGCCTGCGGGGGCTGGACCATCGTCATTGTATATTCGAATGCCACGCTTCCTCCTCGCAATATTACGGTATTTGACGGGGAAGCGATCATCAACAGCGGCGACCCCGCCGTTGATGTCAATGTTACGGGTTTCCTCACCCCGGCCAGCGGTACCGTTAGCTGTGAACTGGGCGCCGTGGTGTTTGACGGCGACCGCGGATCCGCGGATGCCTGGAAATTCAAACAAAACGGGGCGGCAGGTTTTTACGACCTGGCTACTACCACGATCCCCCTGATTGGCGCCGGTGATGCGTGGAACAGTGTGATCGCCTACAAGAGCAGCGTGGTGACAACAAGGAGTCCCGCCTTCCAGAATACACTCGGTTACGATTCCAAGATCATTGACCTGCCCAATGCCGGCAATGCGCAGTTAGGGAATAATAAGACTTCAGCCATCGTACAGTTCTCTTCTACTTCCGAAAACTATTTCGTACAGGTGCTGACCACCTCCATCACCCAGTTCAACCCATCGATACCGTTACAGAAAACAGCGAGCGACGTGAACGGGGGCACCCTGGTTTCGGGTGATGTTCTCCGTTATACTATCGCATATAATAATGTGGGTAACGACGGGGGCACCGGTTCTATTATTACAGACTTTCTTCCTATGGGTACCGGCTATGTGCCGGGCAGTCTCAAGATAAACGGCGTAGCCAAAACCGATGGCAGCGGCGATGACCAGGCCGAATACAGCGCGGCCCTTCGTAAAGTGACTTTCCGCATCGGTACCGGCGCCACCAGCGCAGTGGGCGGTACGGTAGCCGCCGGCGCATCAGGAACGGTTTCCTTTGATGTGTATATGCCTTCTTCCTGCGTGATCACCAATTGCGTCGGGGCTTCATTCAGTAACAGCGCGCGCATTGATTATACCGGGCAAACCACTTCCCAGGTTTTATACGACTCCAGTTATTATGATACCGGCGGCAGTTGCTTTGCCCTGGGTCCCGTGGCAAACGGATATTCGCCCAGTTGTTCAAACCCCGGCGATACCACGCTGATCAATATTTGTCCCACGCTTTCGATCCAGTTGCCCTGGTTGCGGTATGCCGGTTATACCTTTTACAGCGGGATGCCGTTTACCGCGGGTAATGTGGTGCCGCCCGGAACGGCGATCAGCAGCTCGGGTATCTATTATGCTTATTTCAATTCCGGTACCGGTTGTTCCGATACCATACGGATTACCGTATTGCACCAGAATTGTCCCGACCTTGACGAAGATGACGACGGCATTCCCGATTACGTCGAACTGGGCGACCCCGTAGCGCTGCAGGATGCCGACGGCGATGGCATTTTAAACTGGTATGACCTTGATTACCCCGGCCGCGTGGATAATAATTCCGACGGTTTGAATGATAATTTCGATCCGGGCGCGGATTCAGACAACGACGGAATCGTGAATTTCATGGACCCCAACTGGCCCGGTTATGTGGACAGCAACGGCGATGGCGTTAACGATAATTTTGATAAAGACAAGGATGGCATTCCCGATTTCCTTGACCGCGACAGCGACAACGACGGCATACCCGATACCGTGGAAAGTTTCGGGGTGGATGCCAACGGCGACGGCAAGATCGATAACTTCTCTGATTCGGATAACGACGGCCTCTCGCAAAACGTGGATGCCAGCGGTCCCGGCGCCACGAGTATTTATGGTTCGGGCCTGGGCCTGGGTAAAATAGATACGGATGGGGATGGTATACCCAATTATCTCGATCTCGACAGCGATAATGATGGTATCCCCGATATCGTGGAAGTATACGGCACCGATGCCAACAACGACGGCATGGTGGATGTATTTACCGATAATGACCTCGATGGGCTGGCCGATGCGATCGATGGCGACGTGGGGAATGACGGAACAGCTGAAAATGCAGCGGCGGGATTATTATTAACCGGCACCGACGGGAACAATGACGGCCGCACCGATTCATGGCCCAATAAAAATATGGACTCCGATACCCGGCCTAATCCTTATGATCTGGACAGCGATAACGACGGCATCACCGATGTAAAAGAAGCGGGGTTCAGCGATACGAACTGGAACGGGCAGGAGGATGGCAGTATCAATTCAAACGGATGGAGTACGACCATTGCCGCGATGGGTTCGTTAAGCCTTCCCAATACCGACGGAACAGGAAGGGCCAATCCTTATGATATTGATTCCGATGACGACGGTATTCCGGATAATGTGGAAGGGATGACCACGCTTGGGTATCTATTACCCGGAGCGACAGATACGGATGGAGATGGTTTGCTGAACACCTATGATAATTTCAACGGTTTCGGCGGTGATGGCATACACCCGGTGGATACGGATGGCGACAGTATACCGGATTATATGGATTCGGATACGGACGGCGACGGGCTGATTGACCGCATCGAAGGGAATGACCTGAATCTGAACGGCCTCGCCGATGATAATGTAACGCTGACGGGCTCCGATACTGACGGCGACGGTCTGGATAACCGTTTTGATAATAGTAATTTAAATGAAAAAGGCACTTCGGCCTATATGGGTAACGGCGGATCCCTGTCGGGTGATGCCAGTCCGGGTTCGATCACCACGGTTCAGCATACATGGGTGGCGAACTTTATGGGTTGCCCTTCCGAAAGAGACTGGCGTTGTGTGCCCTATATCCTGAGTTGCAATATCACGGTGTTTAAGGGGGTGCTGTTTCACCAGGTGGTGCAACTCAACTGGTCGGCGCTCTGCCGCCAGGATATTGATCATTTTATCGTGCAGCGCAGTACGGACCGTATTAATTTCTCTGATATCGCTGCGGTGCCGGGACGTGTGAACCCGCTGGAGGCGGAATCCTATTCGGCCGCGGATAATATTGCACAGCTAACGGCCGACCGTTTCTTTTACAGGCTGGTCAGCGTTTACAACAATGGAAAAATCAGCATTAGCAATATCATTGTAATCCGGAACGACAATACCGGTATCACCGATATGCAGCTATCGCCAAACCCCGTGCGTGAACAACAGTTCCAGGTCACGGTAGCATCGGCGTCTGTATGTGTTGCGGAACTTACCATACTGGATGCGAACGGAAAATTACTGCAGCATGGCAGGCAAACCCTGCAGCCCGGCAGCAACACATTTACCTGCGGCCTTGCCGCCAGCCTGCCCCCCGGCATGTATTACCTGCGGCTGAACTGCGGCGAACGGATTTATACAAGCCGTTTTACCATTATTAAATAGGTAGCGTGTGATGAAAGCAGTTAATGACTGCACATCCAGGTCCGGTTAGTCGGGGGATTTTTTTCCGGGAGCGGCGATACATTACATTTGTGGCGATGTACACCCTGAAGAAATCGCTGGGCCAGCATTTTCTAAAAGACGAAAACGTATGCCGGAAAATCATCGCCGCGCTGAAGGAATACCCGTTTTCGCGTTTACTGGAAGTGGGGCCCGGGGGCGGGGCGCTGACCAAATACCTGCTGGAACTGGAGCGGGTTGATTTTAAAGCCGTGGAGCTGGATGCGGAAAAAGTGGATTACCTGCTTGGCCAGTATCCTTCCCTGAAAGACCGCATCATTCATCAAAGCTTCCTTGATATCGATAAGCCCTTTAACGGTCCCTTTACGATCGTGGGTAATTTCCCCTATAATATTTCCACGCAGATCCTTTTTAAAATCCTGGAATGGAAAGATGATGTGTCCTGCATGCTGGGCATGTTCCAGAAAGAAGTGGCCAAAAGGGTCGCGGCGAAAGAAGGAAGCAAGGTATATGGGGTAACCAGTGTGCTGGTACAGGCCTGGTATGATGTGCAATATCTTTTCGATGTGCAGGAAGGCTCCTTCGATCCCCCGCCCAAAGTGAAAAGCGGCGTGATCAGGTTACTGCCCCGCAAAGAAGCACTGCCGGTTAAAAACGACGCTGATTTTTTCCGGCTTGTTAAAACCGCCTTCGGCCAGCGAAGAAAAACGTTGCGAAATGCGCTGAAAGGATTACTGGAGGCAACTATTTTGCAGGAACCAATGTTTAATAAGAGGGCGGAGCAACTGAGCGTGGAGGAGTTTGCCGCCCTGAGTTTCCGGATACCATGAAAAAAGTAATCATCACCGCCAAAGCGCACGATCACCTTGCCGCCGTCCTGCAAAGTCAGGGGTATGAAGTCGTGTACCACCCGGACATTACCTATGAAGGGCTGATGGATGTGATCGCGGAAATGGAAGGGTTGATTATTACTACGCGCATACCCGTCGACCGCGCCCTGATCGACAAAGCCTCATCCCTTCAATGGATCGGCCGCCTGGGCAGCGGGATGGAACTGGTGGATGTGGCCTATGCCGAATCAAAAGGGATCAGATGCGTGGCCAGCCCAGAAGGCAACCGCCTCGCCGTAGCCGAACATACGCTCGGTTTATTGCTGAACCTCCTGCACCGGATCAGTTCATCCGCCGCGGAACTGCAGCAGGGAATTTGGCGTCGTGATGAGAACAGGGGAAGAGAATTAAGCGGCAAAACCGTGGGCATTATCGGTTTCGGAAACACCGGAAGCAGTTTTGCGCGGCTCCTGCAACCCTTTGAACTTACCGTGCTGGCCTATGATAAATACAAATCGGGTTTTGCGTCAGGTTATATCAAAGAGGCCAACCTCGAACAGGTATGCCGATATGCCGATGTGATCAGTTTTCATGTGCCGCTCACCGCGGAAACCCATCACATGGCAGACACCCCTTTTTTTAATTCGCTGCAGCAACAGCCGGTATTGCTGAATACTTCGCGCGGACCTGTGGTCAGCCTGCCCGCATTGGAAGAGGCGCTGGCCGGGGGAAGGGTCAGGGCGGCGGGGCTTGATGTGCTGGAAAATGAAAAGCTGGAGTCGCTTGGCGCGGATGAAAGGACGGTACTGGGAGCACTCCTGGCAAGGCCGGAGGTCATCATCACGCCGCATATTGCCGGGTACAGCCACGAGGCCTTTTATAAAATGGCGGTCGTGCTGCTGGAAAAACTTGGTTACCAGTAAAAAACCAGCCGGTTTCAGGGAAAAGTGACGGTATTATTACGGTGCATTTGTTCCGGATTTTTTTTATATTTGTCATACAATATTGCAACGCTTCAGCCTGGTCTGGGGCGTTGTTATTTTTTTCTTTTTTATAACCAAGGAGGTGCCATGTCCGATATTCAATACGTGACGAAGGAAACGCTGGAGCAAATGAAGCTGGAACTGCAGCGGATGAAAACGGTGGACCGCCCCGCCGCCAGCCGGGCCATTGCCGACGCCCGGGAAAAAGGCGACCTGAAGGAAAATGCCGAATACGACGCGGCCAAGGAAAGCCAGGGTCTGCTGGAAGCGAAGATCGCCGCGCTGGAAGGCTCGCTCGCCAATGTGCGCGTGATCGACGAATCGAGCATCGACACCAGCAAAGTGTCCATACTGACCCGGGTTACCCTGACCAACCTGAACACCAAAAAACAGGTTACGTATAAAATCGTAAGCGAAAAAGAGGCCGATCTCAAGGCCGGTAAAATTTCGGTGACCTCCCCGATCGGTAAAGGCATACTCGGGAAAACGGTGGGCGACACCGCCGAAGTGCAGGCCCCGGCCGGAACCCTGAAATTCCGCATCGAAGAAATCTCTGCGTAAAAGAATGAAATGAGATCATAAAAGTTCCGTGTAATACGGAACTTTTTTTATGCCTTCTCCCGTTTTAGCTTTGCGGGGTGAACCGGAAACGGATCAAATATTTTTTCCTACAACGTTTATATAAACTATTTGGACGTATGACCATCTTTTCAAGGATCATCGCGGGAGAAATACCCAGTTACAGGATCGCGGAGAACGAACGCTTCTTCGCGTTTCTCGATATCTTCCCGCTGCGGGAAGGGCATGTGCTGGTGGTGCCGAAAACCGAAACGGATAAATTATTCGATTTGCCCGACGCATACCTGGGCGAAATGCTCCTGTTCGCCCGCCCAATCGCCCGAGCTATTGAAAAGGCATTCGACTGCAACCGCTGCGGCATCAGCGTACTGGGACTGGAAGTGCCGCACGCGCACCTGCACCTGGTTCCCATCAACTCTTCCGATGACCTCAATTTTACCCGGCCCAAACCGAAAGCTTCGGATGACCTGCTAAAGAAAGTGCAGGAGAGAATACTGGCGGCCATGGGGGAAGGAAACTAAAATGATATTAACTGCAGGTTATGAGCTATGGGCAGCGGGACGCGGGCTCCCGGTATAAATGCAAATACCCTTCAGTAGTTATTTGGTTTTTATCCGTCCCGGATTTTTTTTGATAAAATCTTCCCATCCCTTCAGCCCGGTTCCGCTGCGGGTAACCGGGTTGCCGGTTTGGAAATGATGGCAAAGCGCGACGGCAAGCGCGTCGGTGGCATCATATTGTTTCGGGATTTCTTTGAAGGCTAATAATGTCTGCAGCATTTTCATCACCTGCTCCTTATCCGCATTACCATTGCCGGTGATGGACTGCTTGACTTTTTTGGGGGAATATTCCGTTACGGCAAGACCATGCCGCATGGCGGCCGCGATGGCCACGCCCTGCGCCCTTCCGAGCTTGAGCATACTCTGCACGTTTTTGCCGAAGAAGGGGGCTTCGATCGCGCATTCAGTGGGCTGGTATTTGGTGATCAGCCCGCTGACGGTATTGAAGATCAGTTGCAGCCTTTTGTAATTGTCTTTGATGCGGCCCGGTTTCAGCACACCGAGTTCCAGCAGTGAGGCTTTGTGGTTGTGAATGCGGAGCAGTCCGTACCCCATGACCAGGGTGCCGGGATCGATACCCAGTATTATTTTATCAGGCTTTTGCAGGCAGGACTGTATTTTTACAAGATTAATGAAGTGGAACCGAAATAGCAAAATCTTCATCAACTACTTCCTCGGTCCCTTATTGTTTGTCTGGTTGTCATGGTCCATTTACCGGCAGATACTTCATCAGCCAGGACTTGAAACAGCCTGGGAGCGGATCCGGGATTCGCTGGGGGGAACTCTCTTGTGGAATATTATCGCCGTAGTGATATTAATGTTAGTGAACTGGAGCATCGAAGCCGTGAAATGGAAAATTTCCGTCCGCCCCGTACAGGAAGTCGGTTTTTTCCGCGCCCTGCAGGCGGTTTTTTCAGGGGTTTCATTTTCCGTGAGCACACCCAACCGCATGGGCGAATACCTGGGAAGGCTGCTTTATATGAAAGAAGGTAACCGGCTGAAAACAATTTCCATCACCATTGTCGGCAGTATCAGCCAGCTGATCATTACGCTGCTGGCCGGCTGCGCGGGGTTACTGCTGCTGCGGCACCGGATCGAATCGGATGGACTGGTCAGCCCCCTGTGGATGAACGTCATCCTCTGCGGTGCGATCGCCGTGACCATACTCTTCCTGCTGTTTTATTTTCGCTTATCCTGGATCGTTAGATGGGTGGACCGCCTGCCCGGGAGCAAACGTTTTGCCTACCTCGTGGAAGCGCTGGAGGACTTTAACAGTGGAATGCTGCTGCGTCTTCTCGGGTTGTCGCTGCTGCGCTTTTTCGTCTTCATCCTTCAATATTACCTGTTGTTTCATTTATTCGATGTGCCGCTGTCGTGGTGGCCGGTGTTCTGGTCTGTCAGCGTTTCCTTTCTCGTGATGGCGGTGATCCCTACCATCGCCATCGCGGAGCTGGCGCAGCGCGGGAAAGTGGTGACGGCCATCGTGGGGCTTTTCAGCGCGAATGAACTGGGGATGACCCTGGCTACGGCCACGATCTGGTTTGTCAACCTGATCCTGCCCGCGGTGATCGGCAGCCTGCTGATCCTTCGCATGCGCAGGATCGTGGGCGGGAAGCAGCCCGCTCCCGTACCGCCATCTTGATCAAATCTCATCCAGCCTGAAAAAGTTTTCCGGGCGTATGCCTCTGTCGGTTTGCTGCAGGTCGCAGCATTCATATACGGGATCGTGTTCGAAGAAAAGAATATAGTCTCCTGCCAGGGCTTCCTGCAGGAATGATTTTTTTTCGTGGAGCGTCGTCAGGGGAAACATATCATATGCCATCACGTAGGGCAGGGGAATATGTCCCTGCGAAGGCAGGAGGTCGGCCATGTACACGATCGTTTTGTCTTTGTACTTTACCTGTGGCAGCATCATGGCCTGCGTGTGTCCGTTCACGAAACGGACGGAAATAGCATTGGCAAACGCGGTTTCACCCAGCCGTCCCGTGGTTCCCGCGGTGACCTGCACCATGTTCAGCCTCCCGCTTTCTTCAATGGGTAATATGTTTTCTTTCAGGAAAGAAGCTTTTTCCCGGTCGTTGGGGTATACCGCCCAGTTCCAGTGTTCCGGGTTGCTCCAGTACAGGGCATTTTTAAATGCGGGCACCAGTTTATCGCCTTCCCGCATGATGCTGCCCCCGCAATGATCAAAATGCAGGTGGGTGAGGAACACATCGGTGATATCATCGCGGTGAAACCCGTAGCGGGCGAGCGATTTATCCAGGGTATCGTCGCCATGCATATAATAATAACTGAAAAATTTCGGGTCCTGTTTGTCGCCCATGCCGTTGTCGACCAGGATCAGCCGCCCGCCGTCTTCGATCAGCAGGCAGCGCAGGGCCCAGCTGCACATATTGTTATCATCGGCGGGATTTAATTTTTGCCAGATGCTCCTGGGCACCACGCCGAACATGGCGCCGCCGTCGAGTTTGAAATAACCGGTATTGATGGAATAGAGCTTCATATGTTTTTTTTCCTGAGCGAGGCCGCGTAGAAAAGGAAGAGCAGCCCCAGGATAAAATAGATCATCAGGGCCAGCACCGATGAGCGCTGCGATCCCGTAAGTTCGGTAAAGAATCCAAAACTGAAAATACCGAGAACCGTCGCGATTTTTTCCGTGACATCAAAGAAACTGAAAAAGGAAGCCGTGTCCCTGGTAACGGGCATCAGCTTGGAATAGGTGGAACGGCTCAGGGATTGAATGCCGCCCATGACAAATCCCACGGTCACGGCCAGTATATAAAATTCATAGATCCCTTTTACGGGCATCATATACCCTGCATAACAGATGCCGATCCAGAGTGCGGTAACGATCATGAGGGCGCGGAGGTTGCCGGTGCGCGACGAAAGCCAGGAAATAGCATAGGCGCCGGGGATGGCGATGAGCTGGATGATGAGAATGGCGATGATGAGGTTGGAAGTGGGGATCTGCAGTTCGCTTTTCCCGTACAGCGCGGCCGCCAGCATCACGGTTTGCACGCCCATGTCGTAAAAGAAATATGCCAGCAGGAATCTTTTCAGCGCGGGAAGCGCTTTAAGTTGCTTCCAGACTTTCTGTAATTCACGGTAACCCTTGGTGATAATTTGTTTTTTCAGGTCACCGGTACCGGCGGGAACGGGGCGCGGCAGTCTCGACAGGGAGAACTGGCCAAAACCCCACCACCAGATGCCTACCAGCAGGAAAGAAAGTTTGTACTGGATCGTGCTGTCCTTATCGCCACCGATCCATTCCGGCTTGAACACGAATACAAAACAGATCACCTGCAGGATCACGCTCCCGATATATCCGTAGGAAAAACCTTTGGCGCTGATCCGGTCTCGGTCCTGCGGCGCGGCAATCTCGGGAAGGAAGGAATTATAAAAAACGATGCTGGCCCAGAACCCGATACAGGCGATGATCATGGACGCGATGCCCAGCCCAAGCGTATGCTTGTCGAAAAAAAACATGGTCACGCAGGCCATACTTCCCAGCGTGAGAAAAAAGTTCATGAAACTTTTCTTGCTGCCCCGGTAATCAGCGATCGAGGATAGCAGGGGCGACATGAAAGCTACGATCAGCATGGCGAAGGCCAGCGCGTAGTTGTACAGGGATGTGTTCACGAAATCGCGACCCAGGAAATGCACCATGTCGGTTTTGGTGGCTTCGTTGCCATCGCCGGTGATGGCTTCGAAATAGGAAGGGAAGATGGTGGAGGTGATGACGAGGTTGTAGGCCGAATTGGCCCAGTCGTACATCGCCCAGCCGTTCACTACTTTTTTCGGAGCCGTCTGCATGATCGCTGCTTTGGATAAAAATAAGGATAAAAGGCTTTACCCCCTGATCACGCCGGTGGCCAGCAGGATCAGCAAAGCGATCCCGGCAATGATCCGGTACCAGCCGAATAAACGGAAGCCGTGTTTTTGCAGGAAACCGATGAAGAACCGGATCGCCAGCAGGGCCACAACGAAAGCGACGGCATTGCCGATGGCGAAGAGTTTGATATCGGCGGCATTCAGCGATTTGTAACCTTTGAGCAGTTTATATCCCGTGGCTGCCGCCATAGTGGGCACGGCGAGAAAAAAGGAAAACTCCGCCGCGAGTTTACGGGTAAGCTGTTGCTGCATACCGCCGATGATGCTGGCCGCGCTACGGCTTACGCCGGGGATCATGGCGATACACTGCCAGATGCCGATGATAAAGGCTTTCGGGAAACTGACCTGTTCTTCGGTTTCGATCCGGTGCCTGTTGAAAATATTATCAATGAAGAGCAGCAGGATCCCGCCGGCAACCATCGTAATGGCCACGGTGAGGGGACTGTCGAGCAGGCTGTCGATCTTATCCGAAAAAATAAATCCCAGCAGGATAGCGGGTATAACGGCGACGATCAGTTTCAGGTAAAAATTCCAGCCCCCGGCGCCCCGGGTAAAGGGGGCAGTGAATTTTTTCCAGTACAATACCACTACGGCCAGGATGGCGCCCAGTTGAATGCCCACCGTAAAGAGGCGGGTGAAATCGGTGGATTGCATGCCAAGGGCTCTTTCGGTGATGATCATGTGACCGGTGGAAGATACCGGCAGGAATTCGGTCAGGCCCTCGACGACTGCTATAACAATGGCTTCGGTGATGCTCATGCGTAATTGCGGTTGGCGTTCAGGAAACGGTTTGACATAAAGAAAGCGGCTTGCGAGCAAACCGCTTTACCGTTATTCATTTTACAGCCATCAACCTGCTGTTTTGCTTTTCTTGAATATGGCGAAGATCTCGATCACCAGGCCCGCGAGGATCAGGATGGGGGCGACGGTAATGCGGCGGGCGCTGTACACGGCGTCCTTGTCGAATTCCCCGGGGTTCACATTGCTTCTACCCCCGGCCATCAGGATCATACCGGCGGCGATCACCAGCAGGCCGATCAGCATCCAGCGGTAATTGTCCCTGGTGAACATAGAGGGGGTTGCGGTTTTCTCACTCATATCCTGTTTTTTTGGAGTTGCAATATAGGGAATTTGGGGGAGAGTGGGGGAGAGGCAATGGACAATTGGCAAAAGGCAATAGGCAATAGGCAAAGGGCAATTGCCGGAACCAATCATTCCATTGTGGTCCTGTTTTACGCAATTGAATTTAAAAGAATTAACAAAAGGCAATGTACATTTTGAGCATCACGCCAATTTGCCAATTGCTTATTGCACATTGACTATTGCGCATTGCCTATTGCACATGGAAGTTTCAATACAGGTCGTCCAGCTTCATCTTCAAATACTTCACCACGCTGCGATGGGTGCTGAAAAGTGTAATACCGATACCGATGAAGATCAGGATCAGGAACAGCATGATCAGCAGGCCCGTGTCGTGGATGGTACGCAGCCAGCTTACCGAACCCTCCAGTATCAGTATAATAATATATAATACCGCGGAGGCGATCACCCCGCTGAGGGCCCCGTTGATGATAGCCCGGATATTCAGCGGTTTGGCGATAAACCCGCGGGTAGCGCCCACCATCTGCATGGTCTTGATCAAAAAACGGTTGCTGAACATGGCCAGCCGGATGGTATTGTCGATCAGGAATATGACCACCAGCGAAATGATGATCACCAGTACCAGTAGGGCGATGCTCACGACCCGGATATTCTTGTTCAGTTTACCGACCAGGGCTTCGGGATATTTCACATCGCTCACCCAGGTTTGCTGTTCAAGGTCTTTTTTGATATTGGCCAGGGTATCGAGCTGTACATATTGTTTTTTGATCCGGAAATAAATGGCGTTGGGCAGGGGGTTATCCGACAACACTTTGCTCCAGTCTTCATTGTCGTCCTGCATGTAGATCTTCTTGGCTTCTTCCTTCGATACGTAACGGATGGATTTCACATAAGGCTTGGCCGATACGTAATTCATCAATGCCACGCTGTCCTTGGGGTTCAGGTTCCCGAGCAGGTAGGCCCGCACTTCCACGTTTTCCTTGAAGTAATCGCCCAGTTTATTGGCGTTGATCACCAGCCAGCCGATGATGCCGAGCAGAAAGAGCACCAGGGTAACACCCAGCACCGACATAAAATACGAAGGCTTACCGCGTTTGATAGAAGCTTTTCCGGATTGGGACATGCCTGTTGAATTTTATCCGGGGAAAAGGGCCCCGGGGATGATCGGATTGGTCCCGCTGGCGTAATTACCTGTTACGATACAACAAGTTACCGGCAGCCGGGACGGGCAAATGTAACGGATTTAGGCTTGCAATCCGTAAATTTGCCCCTCATCTAACGATTGATCGCCGCTGATATTTCAGTAAGGGGGCCAGGGATTTCAAAAGAAGACGGTTTTAAGGCTTCTTTCACAAAGCCCCATCCATATCATTATATAACGATCATCTTTTTTACCAAAGAAGCAGATGGAATACCAGTTCAGGGATATTGAAAACAAATGGCAGCAGCGCTGGAAAGCAACGGGCGTATACCGGGTATCGCATGAAAGCGCCCGGCCCAAATGCTATGTGCTCGATATGTTTCCTTACCCGAGCGGGGCCGGGCTGCACGTGGGTCATCCCCTGGGTTATATCGCTTCGGATATCTATAGCCGTTATAAGCGGCTGAAAGGTTTCAATGTGCTGCACCCGATGGGCTACGACGCCTTCGGCCTGCCCGCCGAACAATACGCGATCGAACACGGCATTCATCCGGCGGTATCCACGGAGAACAATATTAAAAATTTCCGCAGCCAGCTCGACAAGATCGGTTTTTCCTACGACTGGGAACGGGAAGTGAACACGTCAAAACCCGGTTATTATAAATGGACGCAGTGGATCTTCCTGCAACTGTTCGGCAGTTTTTATAACCGGAAAAAAAATAAGGCCGAACCCATCGGCGAGCTGGTAAAGATTTTTGAAGCGGAAGGAAATGCCGGTCATCCCGTACCCGACGGGAATTTCAGTCCCGCCAATTTTTCCGCGGCCGGCTGGAATTCATTCAGCGAAAAACAGCAGCAGGATATCCTCATGGAATACCGGCTGGCCTATTGCGGTTACGGTGAAGTGAACTGGTGCGAGGCCCTGGGCACGGTGCTGGCCAACGATGAAGTGGTAAACGGCGTGAGCGAAAGGGGCGGGTATCCCGTGGTAAAAAAGAAACTGCGGCAATGGTACCTGCGGATCACCGAGTATGCCGACCGCTTACTGGAAGGATTATCGACCGTGGATTTCAGCGAAGCCATGAAAGAGATGCAGACGAACTGGATCGGGAAGAGCAGCGGGGCAGAGATAGAGTTCGGAGTTCGCCTCACCCCCGGCCCCTCTCCTGTCGGAGAGGGGGGAATGGGCGCCCGGCATTTCCAGACAGTAGATAAGCGTTCTTGGGGTATTTTAAAAAAATACGGACGGGAAAACAGGAAAAACCCAACAGAAGCAGAAGACATATTATGGCAGCGGTTGCGTAATAATCAATTGGGTGCGAAAGTCAGGCGACAACATGCCATTCAAGGTTATATAACTGATTTTGCAGTCCTTGAAGTAAATCTGGTGATAGAAATAGATGGTGAATATCACAATACTGATGAACAACGCCAATATGACGAAGCCCGGACCACTTTTTTTAATGAATTGGGAATAGACCTTATTCGTTTTACAAATGATGATGTAATAAAGCGGACGGCAACCGTTATTCAAAAAATCAAAGAAGAAATAATCCAACGGAAGCGAAAGCGGCTAAATCCGGAGGCGGAGCTTCCCCTTCTCCGTCAGGAGAAGGGGGCAGGGGATGAGGCCGTGCTCCGCGTATACACCACCCGCCCCGATACCATCTTCGGCGTAGATTTTATGGTCATCGCCCCGGAACATGAAATCGTATCCGGTATTGTAACGGAAGCGCAAAAAGCGGAGGTGGAAACCTATCTCGCCTATGTAAAAAGCCGCAGTGAACGCGAGCGGATGGCTGAAAAAAAGATCAGCGGTGTGTTTACAGGCGCCTACGCGGTCAACCCTTTTAATAACCGGGAAATTCCCATCTGGATCTCTGAATATGTACTGGCGGGTTATGGCACGGGCGCCATCATGGCCGTGCCCTGCGGGGATGAACGGGACCATAAGTTCGCCCGGCATTTCAATATACCCATTACCAATATCATCGGGTCGCATTATAACGGAGAGGAAGCCAACCCCACCAGGGAAGCGGTGCTGGAGAACAGCGATTTCCTCAACGGGATGCTGATGAGGGACGCGATCGATGTGGTGATCAGCAAAGTGGAAGAAAGGGGGATCGGGAAAAGAAAAGTGAATTATAAAATGCGCGACGCCGCCTTCAGCCGGCAGCGCTACTGGGGCGAGCCCTTTCCCATACAATGGATCGATGGCATCGCCGTTCCGATGGATGAAGCCGCGCTGCCCCTTGAATTGCCGCATGTAGACAGTTATAAACCCGGACCGGAAGGGGAAGGACCCCTGTCCAATATTCCGGAATGGACCTCCCGGCGCTACGAAACCAACACCATGCCCGGTTATGCCGGCAGCAGCTGGTATTTCCTGCGTTATATGGACCCTGAAAACGATCATGAATTCTGCAGCCGGAAAGCCAGCGATTACTGGGGGCAGGTGGATCTTTATATCGGCGGCACCGAGCACGCGGTGGGACATTTGCTGTACAGCCGCATGTGGACGAAATTTTTATTCGACAGGGGATGGATCGGGCACGACGAACCCTTTAAAAGACTGGTGAACCAGGGGATGATACAGGGATCATCTCGCTTTGTTTACCGTGTGTCAGCGGTACTTAAACCAGCAACTGCAGATTTTGATTCATTACATCTGCCTGAAATTTTCGTATCGAAAGGAGTTTCTGAAAATCTTACTCCGGAAGTTATCGTGATTATAAAAGAAATTTTTTCCACAAAAACGGGTCATTCAGATTTCTCTATAGTGAAGTCAATTATTAATCCGCTTCATGTAGATGTAAATATTGTTGATGGTGTAGAACTGAATATCGAAGAATTCAGAAAATGGAGAAACGGGGAGTACGCCAACGCCTATATTATTTGCGAAGACGGATCGGTGAACGCTCCCCTCTCCGGCAGGAGAGGGG
>CAYNSL010000030.1:24529-29264 GCA_964399755.1 uncultured Chitinophaga sp.
TATATTATTTGCGAAGACGGATCGGTGAACGCTCCCCTCTCCGGCAGGAGAGGGGTCGGGGGTGAGGCGAAATACATCTGCGGTGCGGAAACCGAGAAAATGTCCAAGTCCAAGTTCAATACCGTGAACCCCGACGACCTGGTCATGAAATACGGCGCCGATACCTTCCGGATGTATGAAATGTTCCTCGGCCCGGTGGAGATGAGCAAACCATGGGACACCAAGGGGATCGAAGGGGTGCACCGCTTCCTCAAAAAACTCTGGCGCCTTTTTTATGATGAACAGAAAGGAAAGATCTGGCATGAAGAAAAGGCAACGGATGCAGAATTAAAAATTTTATATAAGACCATTAAAAAAACAGGGGAGGACACCGAGCGTTTCAGTTTCAATACCGCTGTCAGCGCCTTTATGATCTGCGTGAATGAACTTGCCGACCTGAAATGCCATAAAAAGGAAATACTCGAACCCCTGCTGGTTACGCTGGCGCCCTATGCCCCGCATATCAGCGAGGAGCTCTGGCATTTGCTGGGGAATACGGATAGTATTGTCAACGCTTCCTTCCCCGTCTATAACCCCGCCCTGCTGGTGGAGCATACTAAGACATACCCCGTGGCCATCAACGGTAAAACAAGAACCGAACTCAGCATCGCCCTCGACGCCGGGCAGGAACAGGTGGAAGAAATCGTATTAAAAGATCCCACCGTGCAAAAATGGCTGGAGGGAAAAATGCCAAAGAAGATTATCTATGTGAAGAACAAGATGATCAACGTGGTAGTATAGGCCAAAGATTGATTCCCGCCTTTTTTTACCAGCGGCATTGCCGGATGGAACCGACCGTGTAATTTCCGGGGCTAAAACCCCGCGTATGAAAAAAATCCTGCTTGCATTCCTGCTTTTATGCATAGGTATTCATTCCGCCATTGCTCAAAAACAGGAGGTCTATTTTCTTGGCAATCCCTGCCTGACCCCCGATGGCCAGTATGTGATCTTCAGTTTTGAAGGCGATCTCTGGAAAGCAAATGTAAATGATGGCCAGGCGGTTCGCCTCACGGCGATGCAGGGGTATGAAACTTCTCCCCGCGTTTCGCCCGACGGGAAATGGATCGCTTTTTCGGGGCGGCAATACAATAACGCCGATGTATATGTGATGCCCGTGAACGGGGGCGAGATCCGGCAACTGACCTGGCACAGCGCCAACGACGAAGTGACGAGCTGGAGCTGGGATTCAAAGTCCGTTTATTTCAACAGCAACCGCATGGGGCAGACCGCGGGCTTTAAACTAAGCGCCACGGGCGGCACCCCGCAGCGGGTGTTCGGGAATTATTTTTTCCAGTATGATCATAACCTGGTGGAGCATCCTGCTTCCGGCGAAATTTTCTTCAATGATACCTGGGAAAGCAGCAACCAGGTGCAGCGCAAGCGATATAAAGGCCCTTTCAACCCGGATATCCAGTCGTATAATTTAAAGACAAAGCAGTATAAAAAATATACGACCTGGGAGGGAAAGGATTTCGGCGCCACGATCGACCGCAACGGGAATATCTATTTTATTTCAGATGAAGCCAACGGCGAATACAACCTGTACACGCTCGACAACGGGAAGAAAAAAGGACTGACGCGTTTTTCTTCCTCGATCAAATCGCCGCAGGTAAATGCCAACGGCGGAAAGCTGGTCTTTGAAAAAGATTACCAGCTCTGGCTGTATGATGTCCGCTCCGACAAGGCGGAAAAGCTCGATATTTCAATCGTCCGGAATAATGTGCTGCCGAAAGAAAAAGATTTCGACGTAAAAGGGAATATCACGGCCTTCGATGTTTCACCCGACGGGAAGAAACTGGTATTTGTGTCGAGGGGCGAATTGTTCGTGTCGGATGCGGAGGGAAAATTCATCCAGCCGGTGAACCGCGGTAGCGCCGAACGCGTGAGCGAAGCGAAATGGATGAGTGACAATAAAACCATCCTGTTTACCCAGACCCTCGACGGGTATTACAACCTCTGCACGGTAAGGGCCGACAGCGGCGGGGCGCCCCGGCTGCTCACAACCGATAAAAGGAATAACCGCAGCGTGGTGCTGAATAAAAAAAGGACCCAGGCCGTTTACCTGAGCGGGCGGGATGAAGTGCGGTTGCTGGACCTGAAAACATGGCAGGGCAGGACTATCGTGAAAGACGAAATCTGGGGTTTCCAGGGGAGCGACCCCGGGTTTTCACCCAACGATGAATATGTCATCTTCACCGCTTTCCGGAATTTTGAACAGGATATTTTCATCCATAACATCAAACAAAATAAAACCACCGACCTGACCAATACCGGGATCACCGAGTCGGGCCCGCTCTGGTCGTCCGACGGTAAATACATTTATTTTACTTCACAGCGGCTGAAAGCGGCCTATCCCTTCGGGATGCCCAACGCCAGGGTATACCGGTTGCCGCTTGAAAAAATCGATGACCCTTACCGGATCGACAAGTACAATGAATTATTCAGGGAAGAGAAAAAGGATACTTCTAAAAAGACCGCCAACAGCGATTCCACGAAACCCATCGCCATCGATACCGACCTGCTGATGGAGCGGCTGGAACAGGTCAGCCCCAGCCTTGGGGCGCAGTTCCTGCAGGCGGTAATTCAAAAGGGCGAAAAGACTACGGTGCTGTATACCAGCAACCACGGCGAAGGAAGGAACGCGCTCTGGAAAACCGTGATCGAACCATTTGAAGCCAATAAAACGGAAAAGATTGCGGGGACGGACAACAGCTTTGGCTTTGATATCACGGAATCGGGTGATAAATATTATGTGCTGTTCAACGGGACGATCAATAAACTAAACCTCGACGGCAACAAAGCCGACCCGGTCAATATCAGTTATACCTTTCGCAGAAACCTGGCCGAAGAATTCAACCAGATGTTTTACGAGGCATGGTCACAGATGGAAGAGAATTATTATGACGGGAATTTCCACGGGCTCGACTGGGCGAAAACACGAGACTATTACCGCCGTTTCCTGCCTTACCTGAACAACCGGGCCGATCTGCGCATACTCCTCAACGATATGCTGGGCGAACTGAACTCCTCGCACCAGGGTTTCGGCACTACGGGCGACGATGAGAACCTGCCCCTGCAGAACCAGACCATGGAAACCGGGATCATTTTCGAAAACGAGAACCCCTATAAGGTTAAATACGTGGTCCGGCGTTCGGCGGCCGATAAAAAATCGGTGGACATCCGGCCGGGTGATGTACTGGTAAAAGTGAATGATGAAACCGTTAGCACGGACCGTGACCGGAATTATTATTTTACGGTGCCCACCCGCGACCGGGAGCTGCGGCTTGGTTTTACCAGGAACGGTCAGGAAGTGAATGTGAAGATACATCCGCAGGTCACCCTTTTTACCAATCTCTATGATGAGTGGATTGATAATAACCAAAAGAGGGTGGATGAAAAAAGCGGGGGGAAGATCGCGTACGGGTGTATGAAAAACATGGGGCAGGGGGAACTGGATCAATTTATTATCGACATGACGCAGGAACTGAACCATAAAGATGCCCTGATCTTTGATCTTCGATATAATACAGGGGGCAACGTGCATGATGAGGTATTGAAATTCCTGTCGCAGAAGACCTATCTCAACTGGAAATACCGGGACGGAAAGCTATCACCGCAATCCAATTTTTCGCCCAGCGATAAACCTATTGTCTTGCTAACCAATGAACAATCCCTTAGCGATGCCGAAATGACGGCGCAGGGCTTCAAAGCGCTGAAACTCGGGAAGATCATTGGTAACGAAACCTATCACTGGATCATTTTCACATCGGGTATCGGTTTGGTTGACGGATCTACGGTAAGAATGCCGTCATGGGGCTGTTATTCGCTGGAAGGCAAGGACCTGGAAAGAACCGGGGTGCAGCCGGATATCCTGGTCATCAACAGTTTTGATGACAAATTAAATGGACGGGACCCCCAGCTTGACCGTGCCATAGAAGAAATACTTAAAATGCTGAAATGATAATAATCTTAAATTATTTGAAGTTTAATTCATTTACTGTCAGCGAATAGAATTCAATGATGACATTGATGGTTTCACGCGGCCCCGGTATTACCGGGGCCGCATGTTTAAAATCATAAACAGGCAGTATTTTACCGGCAGGCTCCTCATAAAATTTTCAGGCGGAATAAAAATTCCCGCAAAAGTTGGCAATAAGGAAAAAATAAATCACCTTAGAAGGTGAAGGCCAAAAGGCTACAGCCATTCTACAACCACAAACTCTGATTATGAGGAAAATTTACTTGCTGCTTTTAGCGGTATTCTCTGCAGTTTTCGCAAATGCACAAATTGGCGTAACAGTAACGGGTAACACCAATACCACTCCCAACCTCAGCGTTTCCTATGCTTCGTTGTCTGCGGCATTAACCGCATTGAACGGCGTTACGGCAATGTCGGGACCGGTGACTTTTACCCTGGATGCGGGAGCTTCTGAAACGGCACCGGCAACCGGATTGACGATCGGAAGCGCAACCCTTAACCCCGTTCTCAGCGCTACCAATACGGTGACCATCGTAAAAGCAGCAGGTGGAGCTACCACACTGAACGCGGGAGTCGGAACGGCCACACCGGGAAGTGCGGCGCCGGATGGTATCCTCAAATTAACGGGCGCTGATTATATCACGATCGACGGCCTGACATTTACCGACGGAAACGGGGCCAACCCCGCCACCATGGAATACGGGGTCGGCTTATTTA
>CAYNSL010000031.1:0-29256 GCA_964399755.1 uncultured Chitinophaga sp.
GGTAGAGCAACTGATTTGTAATCAGTAGGTCGTTGGTTCGATTCCGACAAGTGGCTCAGTCGATTTTAGATTGCAGATTACAGATTGCAGATTACAGATTGCGGATTGTGGATTGCCGGGTGATGCGGAAGTTTCATGAAATCTGAAATCTAAAATCTGAAATAAATAACAGGGCAAGTAGCCAAGTGGCCAACGGCAACAGACTGTAAATCTGTCCTCTTCGGAGTTCGGTGGTTCGAATCCATCCTTGCCCACGATAGAATGTGAGAATGTGAAAATGAAAACACAGCATATTCTCCTTCAATAGTTCTTTAAAACGGAGTATGAAAATTTTCACCTGTACACATTTTCATATTTCCCCATTTATTTGCGGAAGTAGCTCAGTTGGTAGAGCGACAGCCTTCCAAGCTGTAGGTCGCGGGTTCGAACCTCGTCTTCCGCTCTTCCAGGGTCGGTAGTTCGGAGTCTGGAGTGCGGAGTCTGACCTGACTCCTAACAAACGACAATGGACTCACGACTGAGCATGCCGTTGTAGCTCAGTGGTAGAGCACTTCCTTGGTAAGGAAGAGGTCAAGGGTTCAATTCCCTTTAACGGCTCAGGGTGTCCGGCGTTTCGCAGCGCGCCCGGCACATACAACCAGAAAGCCGGGCAGCGAACAGAACCCCGAACGGAGCGTCGCAACGAAGCTGATAGCAGTTCCGTTGCCGGGTTCTAAAAAACAAATTGAAACGATAACAATAATTAGTCAACACAACCTAAAAAACAGATAAGATGGCAACGAAAGAAACATTCAAAAGGGACAAACCCCACGTTAACGTCGGTACGATCGGTCATATCGACCATGGCAAAACCACTTTGACTGCCGCAATCACTACCATTCTGGCCAAGAAGGGTATGGCAGAAGCAAAAAAATATGATGAGATCGATGCGGCCCCCGAAGAAAAAGAAAGGGGTATCACGATCAACACCGCCCACGTGGAGTACCAGACGGCTAACCGTCACTACGCGCACGTTGACTGTCCCGGTCACGCCGACTATGTTAAAAACATGATCACCGGTGCGGCCCAGATGGACGGTGCCATCCTGGTTGTGGCGGCTACCGACGGCCCGATGCCGCAAACAAAAGAGCATATCCTGCTGGCCCGCCAGGTGGGTGTTCCCCGCATGGTGGTATTCATGAATAAAGTAGATCTCGTGGATGACCCCGAGCTGCTCGACCTGGTGGAAATGGAGATCCGCGACCTGCTGACCTTCTACGGTTTTGATGGCGCCAATACGCCGATCATCAAAGGTTCTGCTACCGGCGCACTGGCCGGCGAAGAAAAATGGGTGAAAGGCGTGGAAGAACTGATGGAAGCGGTGGACAGCTATATCCCGCTGCCCCCGCGCCCGGTTGACCAGCCCTTCCTGATGTCGGTAGAAGACGTTTTCTCTATCACCGGTCGTGGTACGGTTGCCACCGGTCGTATAGAAAGAGGTCGTATCAAAGTGGGTGAGCCTGTTGAAATCGTGGGCCTGATCGAAGCGCCGCTCAATTCTGTTGTTACGGGTGTTGAAATGTTCCGCAAACTGCTGGAAGAAGGTGAAGCCGGAGACAATGCCGGTCTGCTCCTCCGCGGTATTGAGAAAAACCAGATCCGCCGCGGGATGGTTATCTGCAAACCCGGTTCCATCACCCCGCATACCGAATTCAAATGCGAAGTGTACGTGCTGAGCAAAGAAGAGGGTGGCCGTCATACGCCGTTCTTCCAGAAATACCGTCCCCAGTTCTATTTCCGTACCACCGACGTTACGGGAGAAGTGGAACTGGCAGCCGGTACGGAAATGGTGATGCCCGGTGATAATACATCGCTGACCGTTAAACTGATCCAGCCGATCGCTATGGAAAAAGGTCTGAAATTCGCTATCCGCGAAGGCGGCCGTACCGTGGGCGCCGGACAGGTAACGGAGATTCTGAAATAAGCAATCCGCTTTCGCCGGGCGCAGGCCGGGCGGAAGATTTTCGAAAAGATTGATATCTTTGTAACATAAAACTAAAAGCTGTTTCGGTCACACGGAATAGCTTTTAGCTTTCTACGGGCATATTTCAATGGTAGAATGAAGGTCTCCAAAACCTTAGATCTGGGTTCGAATCCTAGTGCCCGTGCCAATTAACCGGAAAATTTTTTTTATGACCAAGATCGCGAACTATTTCAGGGACTCGTTCAGGGAATTGAAGGACAAAGTAAGCTGGCCTACCTGGCCCCAGTTGCAGCAGTCGACCATGATCGTGCTGGCCGCTACACTGGTGATCACGTTTATCGTGCTGGCCATGGACTTCGTGGCAGGGAACGGCCTTAAGTTTATTTACAAACAACTTTTTTAAGCGATGGATGCGACAACCAATACAGAGAGCCTTCCGCAACAGGAAACCAAATGGTACGTGCTGCGGGTGGTGAGCGGCAAGGAGAAAAAGGTAAAAGAATACCTCGACAAGGAGATTTCCCGCGGTGGCTGGGAACAGGTGAAGCAGGTTTTTCTCCCTGTGGAAAAGGTATACAAAGTGGCCAACGGGAAAAAAGTAATGCGCGAGCGTAACTACTACCCCGGCTACGTCATGATCGAAATCGCCAATGGCAAATTATCAGACGACCTGCGCGACATCATCAAGAATACCACCAACGTGATTCATTTCCTGGGTAAGGAAAACCCGGTCGCCCTCCGCAAGGCCGAGGTGAACAAGATGCTGGGCAAGATGGACGAAATGGCGGAAAGCGGCGGCGTAAGCATGATCGAACCTTTTATCGTGGGCGAAACCATCAAGATCATCGAAGGTCCTTTCAACGATTTCAACGGGGTGATCGAAGAGGTGAACGACGAAAAAAAGAAGCTGAAAGTAACGGTGAAGATCTTCGGCCGTTCCACCCCGGTGGAACTGAATTATATGCAGGTCGAAAAGATCAATTAAATCACTGCTTTATAATAGTTTACAAGCCGTTCGCTGAAAAGCGGGCGGCTTTTTTTCTGCCTGAAATATTTTTGATCAAAGCCTTTGCCTGTCGCGGGTATCTCCCTATCTTTGCCGCCCCAAATAGTTCTTTCATTACCCCCCGTTCAATGGCCCGGCCGGAACCTGAAGGGGGAATTGGAAACCGCCGGTATCAATATTTATATCGCGGTCATTGAATTTGGGAGACCCAGTAGCCCCCGAGGCGAAAAGTCGTTAACACCAAAAAGATTTGAAAATGGCAAAAGAAATCAGCGGCTTTGTAAAGCTGCAATGCAAGGGTGGCCAGGCTAACCCCGCACCCCCGATCGGTCCTGCACTGGGTTCCAAGGGTATCAACATCATGGAATTCTGCAAGCAGTTCAACGCGAGAACGCAGGACAAAATGGGAAAAGTTCTCCCCGTATTAATCACTGTTTATTCTGACAAGAGTTTTGATTTTATCATCAAAACACCTCCTGCTGCCGTTCAGCTGATGGAAGCGGCCAAGATCCAGAAGGGTTCGAAAGAGAGCAACCGCAACAAAGTGGGCAAGGTAAACTGGACACAGGTAGAGGCCATCGCCAAAGACAAGATGCCCGACCTGAACTGTTTTACCGTGGAAAGCGCCATGAAAATGGTGGCCGGTACCGCCCGCAGCATGGGCCTCACCGTGGAAGGTAAAGCTCCCTGGGACAATTAAGGAGAAGGGAACCTGTTCCCGTTTTGAAAAAATTAAAATGAATTAACATGGCATTCATCAGTAAAAAAAGAAAAGTGGCAGAAACCAAAGTGGAAGCGAATAAAGCGTATTCCCTGAAAGAAGCTTCTGCACTGGTAAAACAGATCACCACCTGCAAATTCGACGCATCGGTAGACCTGCATATACGCCTGGGTGTTGACCCCAAAAAAGCGGACCAGGCGATCCGCGGTACGGTAACGCTGCCGCACGGTACCGGCAAAACAAAAAAAGTATTGGTGCTTTGCACCCCCGATAAAGAAGCCGATGCCAGGAGCGCCGGCGCGGATTATGTCGGGCTGGACGAATACATCACCAAGATCGAAGGGGGATGGGTAGATGTGGACGTGATCATCGCCACACCTTCCGTGATGCCCAAGATCGGTAAACTGGGTAAGGTGCTCGGTCCCCGTAACCTGATGCCCAACCCCAAAACCGGTACGGTTACCAACGATGTGGCCAACGCCATCAGCGATGTGAAAGGCGGTAAGATCGCCTTCAAGGTTGATAAAGTGGGGATCATCCACGCTTCGATCGGCCGTGTAAGCTTCGCGCCTGAAAAGATCGCCGAAAACAGCCAGGAACTGCTGAACGCGATCATCAAAGCCAAGCCCTCTTCTTCCAAGGGTATTTACCTGCGGGGGATCAGCATGGCCAGCTCAATGAGCCCGGGGATCGCAGTTGACACCAAAGCATTTGTTCATTAATACGGCCTGACCGATAAACTTAATACAATGACTAAAGAGCAAAAAAACGAAGTGATCGAGGTACTGAAGGATAAATTTTCCCAGTACAACAACTTCTATGTTACCGATACGGAATCCCTGTCGGTGGAACAGGTGGGCAAACTGCGCCGTGCCTGCTTCAACAAACAGGTAGAAATGAAAGTGGCGAAGAACACGCTGATCCGGAAAGCACTTGAAGCGCTGGACCATGAAAAATACGCGGGAATGTTTGACTCCCTGCACAAGGTAACCGCCCTGATGTTCTCCGAGAACCCCAAGGAGCCGGCCCTGATCATCAGCTCCTTCCGCAAGGAAAGCAACGGCGACAAACCCGTGATGAAAGCGGCGTTTATCAACGGTGACGTGTACATGGGCGACAACCAACTGGTAGCGCTTACCCGTATCAAGACGAAGAACGAACTGATCGGCGAAGTGATCGGCCTGCTGCAATCACCCGCGAAACGGGTACTGGCCGCATTACTGCACAACGCAGAGAAGAAGGCGGAAGCGGCGCCCGCAGAATAAGTGAAATCAGCCAGGGGTACGCGCCCGGGCAGCGAGCCAACAGCTCCATGCTCAACAGCGGACCCCGGGCTTTTCTATAACAATTTTTTTAATCATCCGCCGGACCCCGGTACAATCAGGGAATGAAGGCGGGAAAAATGTAAACAAATGGCAGACGTAAAAGCATTGGCGGAAAGCCTGGTAGGCTTAACCGTAAAGGAAGTACAGGAACTCGCTGACTTCCTGAAAACAGAATATGGTATCGAACCCGCAGCTGCGGCCGTAGTGGTGGCAGCCGGTGGCGAAGGTGGTGGCGCAGCCGCCGCTGAAGAAAAAACCGCCTTCAACGTTGTGTTGAAAAGCGGTGGCGCTTCCAAACTGAACGTCGTGAAGATCGTAAAAGACCTTACCGGCCTGGGCCTGAAAGAAGCCAAGGACCTGGTGGACGGCGCTCCCAAGAATATAAAGGAAGGCGTGTCCAAGGCCGAGGCAGAAGAGATCGTCGCCAAACTGAAAGAAGCCGGCGCGGAAGTAGAGATCGCATAATCTTTTTAATCGCCGTACAGACCCTCCGCAACCCGGAGGGTTTTTTTATGTGCCGTTCAGTCACCGGCAACTTGTTTCTGTTTTTCAAGACGGAGATAATGCACGATCCTGCTGTAAACTTCTTCGGTCACGGCCTGCACATTCCGGATATCTTCCAAACGCGCGAAGGGTCCGTGTTCATTCCGGTAGGCGATGATCGGAACGGCCAGCTCCCGCCTGAAATAGGGATGTGATCTTAATTCATCGGCCGTTGCGGTATTGATATCTATTTTCCTGACTGTTGCATTCTCCAGTGTGAGGTACCGTTTGATCTTCTGAAATGTGGAATCGGGCAAACCATAGGTTTCCGCCACCTGAAGTACCGAATAAAAACCCCCGAGCTTATCGCGGAAACTGACGATTCGCGAAGCCAGCTTGCTGCCGATACCCGGCAGCGAAATAAAGGCCGTCGTATCTGCCCTGTTGATATCGATCCGGTCATAACTGCGGGTAAATGGCTGTGCCCGCCGTTCTTCCTGTTTTTGAAAACCTGTTTCATTTCCGATAGTCTGTCTTATCTCCGCCCCGGCACTGATTTTTACATACGGAGCAAGACGGGCGTATTCATCCGGGAAGAGTCCGTAGATCTTTTGCAGATCACGTGCTTCCCTGAAGCGGCCTCCTTTGTCGATATAATGGCGGATGGTGCGTATCGTTTTATCACGAAGACCCAGTTTCTTCCATCCCGCGGCCGTTACCGTATTCGGATCGAAATAAGATAATTCCCGGGTCCGTTCATCCACCTTCCTGCTGAAACGCCCGCCCATCGCGGTTTTAGGACCGTCTTCCTTGGCAAAAGCGGGAGCATTCGCGTCCTTTATTTCCAGTGCGCGTACAGAAGCCACCCAACCCGTATCGGCCGGGATAAACCAGTCTTTAGCGCGCATGGTGAAAAAAACAGGCAGTAAATAAATAAAAACGATCAATGCAACCAGGCAAAGGATTCCGATCCGTTCGCGCCTGGAAAAATGAAGAAATCCGTAAAGAAATTCTTTCTCCTTCATACTCGTTTTCAGTCAAATTACGGTATCCGGTAAGGCGGGAAAATAGCCGCTTTGTGGTATTTTGGCCGGATTCTTGTGAGCAAAGATTTCTTGGCCTGAGAATATTATTTCCTTACCTTTGCCATCCCTTATTTTGGCCAAAAATAATTTGACATCCCAAATCATGCGTAAGTAATTGAAATTCACAGGATTTCATTTTTAAAAATGAAAGCCCTGTATGTGATTTGTGTGTCCCCAACATTGTAAAACCGGTTTTTACGCCTATGTCCTCTACAAAATTGAATCACAGGGTGGATTTCGGAAAGATCAGGCATCTGGCTGACGCTCCCGATCTCCTTGAAGTACAGATCCAATCTTTCAAAGAATTTTTCCAGCTGGAAACAACACCGGACAAACGTAATATCGAAGGTTTGTTCCGCGTGTTCAAAGAAAATTTCCCGATCACGGATACGCGGAACATTTTCGTGCTGGAATTCCTGGATTACTTCATCGACCCGCCCCGCTACACGATCGAAGAATGTATGGAAAGAGGGCTTACCTACGCGGTGCCCCTGAAGGCGAAGCTGCGGCTGAGCTGTAACGACGAAGAACACGTCGATTTCCAGACCATCGTACAGGACGTGTTCCTGGGCAATATTCCCTACATGACGCCGCGCGGCACTTTCGTGATCAACGGCGCCGAACGCGTAGTGGTTTCCCAGCTGCACCGTTCACCGGGCGTATTCTTCGGCCAGTCGGTACACCCGAACGGCACCAAGATCTATTCTGCCCGCGTGATCCCCTTCAAGGGCGCCTGGATGGAATTCGCCACCGACATCAACAACGTGATGTACGCGTATATCGACCGGAAGAAAAAATTCCCGGTAACGACCCTGCTGCGCTCCATCGGTTACGAAACGGACAAGGATATCCTCGAGCTCTTCGGCATGGCCGATGAAGTGAAAGTGGAAAAAAAGACGCTGGGCAAATACCTCGGCAAACGCCTTGCCGCGCGCGTACTGCGCACCTGGGTGGAGGATTTCGTGGACGAGGATACCGGTGAAGTCGTTTCCATCGAACGGAACGAAATCGTGATGGAACGCGATACCGTGCTCGACGAAGACGCGATCAGCACCATCGCCGACATGGATGTGAAGAGCATCTTTATCCAGCGCGAAGACGTAGGCGGCGACTACGCGATCATCTACAACACCCTCAACAAGGATACGTCGAACAGCGAACTGGAAGCCGTGCAGTTCATCTACCGCCAGCTGCGCGGTGCGGATGCGCCGGATAATGAAACGGCGCGCGGCATCATCGACAAACTGTTCTTCAGCGACAAACGCTATGACCTCGGTGAAGTGGGCCGTTACAAGATTAACCGCAAACTGAACCTCGACCTGCCGCTGGACAAGAAAACGCTGACCCGGGAAGACATCATTCTCATCATCAAATACCTCGTACGCCTCACGAACGGCAAGGCCGAGATCGACGATATCGATCACCTCAGCAACCGCCGCGTACGTACCGTGGGCGAACAACTGTATGCGCAGTTCGGCGTGGGGCTGGCCCGTATGGCCCGCACCATCCGCGAAAGAATGAACGTAAGGGATAACGAGGTGTTCACACCCGTTGACCTGATCAACGCGAGGACCCTCTCCTCGGTGATCAATTCTTTCTTCGGCACTTCGCAGTTATCGCAGTTCCTCGACCAGACCAACCCGCTTTCCGAGATCACGCACAAACGCAGGATCTCCGCGCTCGGGCCCGGCGGTCTCAGCCGCGAAAGGGCCGGTTTCGAGGTGCGCGACGTTCACTACTCGCACTATGGCCGTCTCTGTACCATCGAAACGCCGGAAGGACCGAATATCGGTCTGATCTCCACGCTTTGCGTGCACGCGAAGATCAACGACATGGGCTTTATCGAAACCCCTTACCGCAAAGTGGAGAACGGGAAAGTGGACATGAAGAAACTTTCATTCCTGAGCGCGGAAGAAGAAGACCTCGCGAAGATCGCGCAGGCCAATTCTTCGCTTAATGATAAGGGTGAGTTCACCGAAGAAAAAGTGGTGAGCCGCCAGACCGGCGACTTCCCCATCCTCGAAAAAGGAGAAGTGGAATTCATGGACGTGGCGCCCAACCAGATCGTGGGACTGAGCGCTTCCCTGATCCCCTTCCTGGAACACGACGACGCCAACCGCGCCCTGATGGGATCGAACATGCAGCGCCAGGCGGTTCCGCTGATCCGGCCCGATGTGCCCGTCGTGGGTACCGGGCTTGAAGGCAAGGCCGCCCGCGACGCCCGCATCCAGATCCATTCCGACGGGAATGGCATCGTGGAATTTGTGGACGCCAACGAGATTCATGTGCGGTACGACCGCGACGAAGCGGAGAAACTCGTGAGCTTTGAAGACGACCTGCGGATTTACAGACTGACAAAATTCATCAAGACCAACCAGGAAACCTGTATCAACCTCAAACCCGCCGTGAAGAAAGGGCAGAAGGTGAAGAAAGGCGATTTCCTGACTGAAGGATACGCCACCAAGGACGGCGAACTGGCCCTGGGTAAAAACCTGAAAGTGGCATTCATGCCCTGGAAGGGATACAACTTCGAGGATGCCATCGTGATCAGCGAAAGAGTGGTGAAGGAAGACCTGTTTACCTCGGTGCATATTTCGGAATACGAACTGGAAGTGCGCGACACCAAACTCGGTGAGGAAGAACTGACGCCCGATATTCCCAACGTATCCGAAGAAGCTACGCGGGATCTCGATGAGAACGGCATCATCCGCATCGGGGCGCAGGTGAAAGAAGGTGATATCCTGATCGGCAAGATCACGCCGAAAGGGGAAAGCGATCCCACTCCCGAAGAAAAACTGCTCCGTGCCATCTTCGGCGACAAGGCCGGTGATGCCAAGGACGCATCGCTGAAAGCCCCTAACGGGGTGGAAGGCGTCGTGATCGGGAAAAAACTTTTCCAGCGCGCCAAGAAAGACAAGAACGCGAAAGTGCGTGAAAAAGCGGCGATGGAAAAGCTCGAAAAAATGCACGAGAAGAACGAGAACGACCTGAAGGAAGTGCTGCTGGAAAAACTGACGACACTGCTCCGCGAGCATGTATCGGCCGGTGTGAGCAATAATTTCGGCGAAGTGCAGATCGGCAAGGGCGCCAAATTCACGGAGAAGAACCTCCGCGGGCTCGATTACGCCAATATTAACCCGCTGGGCTGGACCGGTGAGAAAAAATTGGATGAGCAGATCAATACCCTGCTGCACAATTACAATATCAAGTACAACGAGGAACTCGGCCGTTACAAACGCGAAAAATTCAATATCAGCATCGGCGACGAATTGCCTGCAGGCGTATTGAAACTCGCTAAAGTATACCTCGCGGTGAAACGTAAACTGAAAGTGGGCGATAAGATGGCGGGCCGCCACGGTAACAAGGGTATCGTTGCCAAGATCGTTCGCCAGGAAGACATGCCCTTCCTCGAAGACGGAACTCCGGTTGATATCGTGCTCAACCCCCTGGGTGTGCCGAGTCGTATGAACCTGGGACAGATCTATGAAACCATCCTGGGCTGGACCGGCGAGAAACTGGGTCTGAAATTTTCAACGCCCATTTTCGACGGCGCTACCGTGGACGAGATCGCCGATTACTGCAAACAGGCAAGCATCCCGATGTACGGGCATACTTATCTCTATGATGGCGAAACCGGTGAGAAATTCCACCAGAAAGCGACCGTGGGGATCATCTACGTCATCAAACTCCATCACATGGTGGATGACAAGATGCACGCCCGCTCAATCGGGCCATACAGCCTGATCACGCAGCAGCCGCTGGGTGGTAAAGCCCAGTTCGGGGGACAACGTTTCGGGGAAATGGAAGTGTGGGCCCTGGAAGCCTATGGCGCTTCGAACATCCTGCAGGAACTGCTCACGATCAAATCCGATGATATCATCGGCCGCGCGAAGACCTATGAGTCTATCGTAAAAGGAGATAATGTGCCGAGGGCCGGTGTTCCGGAATCCTTCAACGTGCTGGTGCATGAACTGAGGGGCCTGGGCCTGGACCTGAAATTTGAATAAAGAAAGCCGGACACCCCTCATGAAATCCGGGGGCCGCGGCAAAGGGAATTTAATTTATCAAGCTCTGCGTGCGTAACGAACGCCTCAGGGCTAAAAGCTAAATAAACATGGCTATCAAAAAAGAAAATCGTCCCAAAGCAGGTTTCTCACAGATCACCATCGGGCTGGCTTCACCGGATACGATCCTGGAAAGAAGCTATGGCGAGATCCTGAAACCTGAAACGATCAATTACCGCACCTACAAACCCGAACGGGATGGTTTGTTCTGCGAGCGGATCTTCGGACCGGTGAAAGACTACGAATGCGCCTGCGGCAAATACAAGCGTATCCGTTACAAAGGCATCGTATGCGACCGTTGCGGCGTGGAAGTGACCGAGAAAAAAGTACGCCGGGAACGGATGGGCCATATCAAACTGGTCGTGCCGGTGGTGCATATCTGGTACTTCAAATCATTACCCAACAAGATCGGTTACCTGCTGGGCGTGAGCTCGAAAAAACTCGAGACGATCGTTTATTACGAGCGTTACGTGGTGATCCAGTCGGGCATCCGCGCCGACAAGGGCCAGAACTACGGCGACCTGCTCACCGAAGAAGAATACCTCGACATCCTGGAAACCCTGCCGAAGGAAAACCAGTACCTGCCGGATGACGACCCGAATAAATTCATCGCCAAGATGGGCGCCGAAGCGGTGCACGATATGCTGGCCCGGATCGACCTGGATCAGCTTTCATTCGACCTGCGTAATGCGGCGGCCACCGAAACTTCACAGCAAAGAAAGGCCGACGCCCTGAAACGATTGAGCGTAGTGGAAGCTTTCCGCGACGCGAATACGCGTATCACCAACCGCCCCGAGTGGATGGTGATGCAATATATCCCGGTGATCCCGCCGGAACTGCGCCCGCTTGTGCCCCTCGACGGCGGACGTTTCGCTTCTTCCGACCTGAACGACCTGTACCGCCGCGTGATCATCCGTAACAACCGTTTAAAGCGATTGCTGGAGATCAAAGCGCCCGAAGTGATCCTGCGCAATGAGAAAAGGATGCTGCAGGAAGCCGTGGATTCGCTGTTTGACAACAGCCGTAAATCCAACGCGGTGAAAGCGGAGGGAGGAAGGGCTCTGAAATCGCTCAGCGATGTACTGAAAGGCAAACAGGGACGTTTCCGCCAGAACCTGCTCGGTAAACGGGTTGACTATTCCGGCCGTTCGGTGATCGTGGTGGGACCGGAACTGAAACTGCACGAGTGCGGCCTGCCCAAAGACATGGCGGCCGAACTGTTCAAACCATTTATCATCCGCAAACTGATTGAAAGGGGTATCGTCAAAACCGTGAAGTCCGCCCGTAAACTGGTGGATAAAAAAGAAGCGGTGGTTTGGGATATCCTCGAAAATATTCTCAAGGGACACCCCGTAATGCTGAACCGCGCCCCGACACTGCACCGTTTGTCGATCCAGGCCTTCCAGCCCAAGCTGATCGAAGGAAAGGCGATCCAGCTGCACCCGCTCGTATGTACGGCCTTCAACGCCGACTTCGACGGTGACCAGATGGCAGTACACGTACCCCTGAGCCATGCCGCCATCCTCGAAGCGCAATTGCTGATGCTGGCATCGCATAATATCCTCAACCCGCAGAACGGCACCCCGATCACCCTGCCTTCACAGGACATGGTATTGGGACTATATTATATTACCAAGGGTAAAAAATCGACCGAGACCGAAAAAGTGCGCGGCGAAGGAAAGATTTTCTATTCGGCCGAGGAAGTGATCATCGCCTATAATGAAAAGGTGGTGGACCTGCATGCGTGGATCAAGGTAAAAACCAATATCCGCAATGCCGATGGACTGCTCGAGCACAAGCTGATCGAGACAACGGTGGGCCGCGTGATCTTTAACCAGAACGTGCCCGCGGAAGTTGGATTTGTAAACGCGCTGCTGACCAAGAAGAACCTGCGCGAAATCATCGGCGATATCATCCGGATCACCAATGTTCCCAAGACGGCGAAGTTCCTGGATGATATCAAGCAGCTGGGATTCAGAACGGCCTTCCAGGGCGGACTGTCCTTCAACATCAACGACCTGATCATCCCGGATATCAAGGAAGAACTGCTGGATAACGCGAAAGGGGAAGTGGACGAAGTGTGGGACAGCTATAACATGGGTCTGATCACCAATAATGAACGCTATAACCAGATCGTGGATATCTGGAGCCGCGTGGATACAAGGATCACCGAAACGCTGATCAGGGAACTGAGCAACGACAAACAGGGTTTCAATTCCGTGTACATGATGCTCGATTCCGGCGCCCGGGGCTCCAAACAGCAGATCAAACAGCTGGCCGGTATCCGGGGCCTGATGGCCAAGCCGAGAAAATCCGGTTCCACGGGTTCGGAGATCATCGAAAACCCCATTCTCTCCAATTTCAAGGGAGGATTAAACGTATTGGATTATTTCATCTCCACGCACGGCGCCCGCAAGGGTCTGGCCGATACGGCCCTGAAGACCGCGGATGCCGGTTACCTTACCCGCCGTTTGGTGGATGTGGCGCAGGACGTGGTGATCACCGAAGAAGATTGCGGCACGCTCCGCGGTATCGCCACTTCGGCGTTAAAAGATAACGAGGACATCATCGAACCGTTGTCGGACCGTATCGCAGGCCGTACCTCCCTGCATGATGTATACGATCCCATCAGCGATAACCTGATCATTTCCGCCGGCGATGAAATCACCGCCGACCTCGCGAGAAAGATCGAAGATGCCGGTATTGAAATCGTGGAGATCCGCTCAGTGCTCACCTGCGAAAGCAAGCGCGGCGTTTGCGTAAAATGTTACGGCAAGAACCTGGCTTCGGGTAACCTGACCCAGAAAGGGGATGCCGTTGGTATCATCGCCGCACAGTCGATCGGCGAACCGGGTACCCAGCTTACGCTCCGTACCTTCCACGTGGGTGGCGTGGCCGGTTCCGCTTCCGTGGAATCGACGCTGACCGCCAAATTCGACGGCACGATCCAGTTCGACGGGTTGCGTACGGTGAATATCCTGAACAACGACGGGCAGAAATCGCAGATCGTTATCGGCCGTACCGGCGAGGTGCGGATCATCGATACCAAGAATGACCGCCTGCTGATCACCAATAATATTCCCTACGGTTCTACCCTGAACGTGAAAGACGGTCAGAAAGTGAATAAGGGAGATGTATTGTGTACCTGGGATCCGTTCAACAACGTGATCATGGCCGAGATCGACGGTAAAGTGAAATTCGATAACGTGATCGAAGGCATCACCTACCGCGAAGAAGCCGATGAGCAAACGGGTCACCGTGAAAAAGTGGTGATCGAAACGAAAGACAAGACCAAGATCCCCTCGATCATCGTGCAGGGGAAAGACAACAAATCATATAACCTGCCCACCGGCAGCCACATCATCATGGAAGAAGGCGACGATGTGAAAGCGGGCCAGGTGATCGTGAAGATCCCCCGCGTGCTGGGCAAACTGCGTGATATCACGGGTGGTCTGCCGCGCGTAACGGAATTATTCGAAGCGCGGAACCCGAGCAACCCAGCCGTTGTATCAGAGATCGATGGCGTGGTGATGATGGGCGCCGTGAAAAGAGGAAACCGCGAGATCATTATCGAGGCCAAGGACGGTGTGCAGAAAAAATACCTCGTTCCGCTTACCCGCCAGATCCTGGCGCAGGACGGCGACTTCGTCAAAGCGGGCGCTTCGCTGAGCGACGGCCAGATCGCGCCTTTTGACATCCTCGCGATCAAAGGTCCTTTTGCAGTGCAGGAATACGTGGTGAACGAGATCCAGGAAGTGTACCGTTTACAGGGCGTTAAGATCAACGACAAGCACATCGAGGTAATCGTGCGCCAGATGATGCGCAAGGTGACGATCGTGGATCCGGGAGATACCAAGTTCCTGGAAGACGACCTCGTGGATAAATTTGAATTCGTGGAAGAGAACGATTACATCTTTGACAAGAAAGTGGTGACCGATATCGGCGACAGCACCAAACTGCGCGCCGGCCAGATCGTGAGCCTGCGCGAAGTAAGGGAAGAAAATTCCGTGCTGCGCCGGAACGATAAGAAACTGGTGGAATTCCGCGACGCCAAACCCGCGACCTCTTCGCCCACATTGCTGGGTATCACGAAGGCCTCGCTGGGTGTGCAGAGCTGGATCTCCGCCGCTTCATTCCAGGAAACCACCAAAGTGTTGTCTTCTGCCGCCATCAACGGAAAGACCGACGAGATGCTGGGCCTGAAAGAGAATGTGATCACGGGTCACCCGATTCCCGCCGGTACCGGTCTCCGCGAATTCGATAATATCATCGTGGGCAGCAAGGAAGAGTACGAATTGCTCCAGACCACGCGCGAAGCGATGGCATTTGACGAAGAAGAATAATGCTCCCCCCGGGGCGAATACATAACCATGACAAGGAGCGGCCAAACTGCTCCTTGTTTTTTTATTGTGCGGGAATCGCGGTTTCCCTGTTAACGGTTTCCTAAAGTGAACTGAATCATTATATTTGCCGCCCTATTCATGCTTATTTTGTAAAAATGGAACGAATGAAAAACGGATGGCTGATCTGGAACGTGTTGCTGAGCCTGGTGGCGGGTTACCTACTGATCATGCATTTCGGTTCCTCCTCCAAAAAAGCGGCAACGGCAAAGAACGGGGGCGCATTCGATTCCACAACCGGCGGTCCCTTCCGGATGGCCTATTTTGAAATGGATTCGGTAGCGGCCAATTTTGAAATGGTGAAAGAAGTTAAGGCCGAGTTGAATAAGAAAGAGGAAGAGAACAATGCGAAAATGGACCAGCTCGCCAAGAACTTCCAGCAGCGGTACATGTATTACCAGAACCTCGCGCGTTCGGGTAACCTTTCCGCCGCGCAGTCGGATTCGGCCAACCAGGAAATAAAGCGGCTGGACGACGAGATGAAACTGATCAAGCAGCAACTGGACCAGGAATACAACGATTATATGGTGCGCCGCCAGAACGATATCAAGACAAAGATCGAAGCCTTCCTGCAGGAATATAATAAAACCCGCAATTACTCCTATATTATATCCTATGAGCCGGGGTTGTTCTATTACAAGGATACGGCTTATAATATTACCGGCGACGTGGTCAAGGGACTGAACGCGCTGCACAAACCCCCGGTCAAAAAATAGCGCTCCCTTTTTATTTTTCACGTTGATGTCCTCCCCGGAGGACCTTTTTTTTGGCGGCGGGTGAAAATGCCCCGAATTACTTATCTTGAATCCCGGACAAAAACCACTGCCATGAACCAGCAACAAAACGGATTTAAACCCGCCCTCGGATTATTTGACGGAACGATGATCGTGGCCGGCTCGATGATCGGATCAGGGATCTTTATCGTCAGCGCCGACATTACCCGCAACGTGGGCAGCGCCGGCTGGCTGGTAGCCGTTTGGCTGATCACGGGTTTTATGACCCTGACTGCCGCGCTGAGTTACGGGGAACTGAGCGGCATGTTTCCAAAAGCCGGGGGGCAGTACGTGTACCTCAAGGAAGCCTATAATCCCCTGATGGGTTTTTTATACGGTTGGAGTTTTTTTTCGGTGATTCAGACCGCCACCATCGCAGCGGTGGGCGTGGCTTTTTCAAAATTCCTTGCCTATATGGTGCCCGAACTGGGCAATAATTATTTTTTATTCGATGCGGGCATCACGAAAATATATTCCGGCCAGCTGGTGGCCATCGCCATCATTTGCCTGCTCACCTATATAAACTCGAAAGGCATCAAGGAGGGAAAATTCATTCAGACCCTTTTCACTTCGGCCAAACTACTGGCCCTTTTCGGGCTGATCGTTTTCGGGTTCCTGCTCGTGAAGCAAAGTTTCTGGTCGGAGAACTGGCAATCGGGTTTTAACGCCATGCAAGTGGAAAAAGACAGTTCCGGCAATTTCATTCCCAACGGAAACTGGCAGGGCATCGGCGGGGCCGCCCTGATGGGCGCTATCGCGGCAGCCATGGTCGGATCGATCTTCAGCAGCGACGCCTGGAACAACGTAACTTTTATCGCGGGTGAAATGAAAAACCCGAAACGGAATATCGGGATGAGCCTGTTCCTTGGCACGCTGATCGTAACCGTGATTTACGTATGCGCCAACCTGATGTACCTGAATGTGATGCCGCTTCATGAACTGGCTTTCCCGCAGGACGACCGCGTGGCGGTGGCGGCGGCCAATAAAATATTCCCATCCTTCGGCACGATCATGATCGCCTGCCTGATCATGGTCTCGACATTCGGCTGCAATAACGGGCTGATCCTGGCGGGCGCGCGGGTTTATTATACGATGGCGAAAGACGGCTTGTTCTTCAAAAAAGTCGGGGAGCTGAATAAGAACGCGGTGCCCCAGTTCGCGCTGTGGATCCAGTGCGTGATCGCTTCCATATGGAGCCTCAGCGGTAAATACGGGCAATTGCTCGACATGATCTCATTCGTGGTCGTGCTGTTTTATATCCTGACCATCGTGGGGATATTCATACTCCGGAAAAAAAGACCCGATGCCGAAAGGCCATACCGGGCCTTCGGGTACCCGGTGCTGCCCATATTGTATATCCTGATGGGCGTCGCCTTTTGCGTATTACTCATCATCTATAAACCCGAATTCACCTGGCCCGGGTTTATCATCGTGCTGCTGGGCGTGCCCCTTTATTTCCTGGCTATTTCGAGAAGGAAAAAAGAATCCTGATCTTTGCAGCATGGAAGATTTCAGGAAATTATTCGACAGTTTTATCCGGCTCAAAGTGGGCGTGATCGGGGATGTGATGCTCGATACCTATATGTGGGGTCAGGTGGACCGCATTTCCCCCGAAGCGCCCGTGCCCGTTGTTTCCCTGCATAAAAAGGAGTACCGGATCGGCGGGGCGGGCAATGTTGCTCTCAACTGCCAGTCGCTGGGGGCGAAAGTGGCGGTACTCTCCGTAACCGGGAATGACACGGAAGGCGAACTCCTGACCGAATTATTCGACAGCAACCATATCGATACATCCTGCCTCGTGAAAAGCGCCGCCAGGAACACCACGAGTAAAACCCGTATCATCAGCCGCAACCAGCAGATGATGCGGCTTGATGCCGAAATAACCGATCCGCTCAATGCTGCGGATGAAAAAAACCTGCTGGACAAAGTGCGGGACTACATCGGCGGCGAAGACCCCGATATCATCATTTTCGAGGATTATGACAAGGGGGTGCTGACGGAAAACCTGATTTCCCGGGTGATCGAACTTTGCCGGGAATCGGGCGTGATCACTGCGGTGGATCCCAAACGAAAGCATTTCTTCACTTACCGGCAGGCGGACATCTTCAAACCCAATCTCAAGGAAGTGAAAGAGGCGCTGAACCTCCTGGCCGACGATTTCAGCCTCGCGGGTTTGAAAAAGATACACGGCGAACTGCAGCGAAAGCTGCACCATGAGATTTCACTGATCACACTTTCAGAGAAAGGCGTGTTTTACCAGCAAAACGGCCATGCCGCCATCATTCCTTCGCATCTCCGTAATATTTCCGATGTGTCGGGCGCGGGAGATACCGTGATCGCCGTCGCTTCACTGGTATACGCCGCCACGCATAATGTGCACCTCATGGCCGAAATGGCCAATATCGCCGGGGGACTGGTTTGTGAAGAAGTGGGAACGGTGTCCGTTTCAAGGGAGCAACTGCTGCAGGAGTGCGAACTATTATTGTCCTGATTTTTTCTCCGCCGCCGACATTGCCCGGTCGACTAGTTTTTCCGTATTCAGCCACACTTCAAAAAAGATCTTTACCAGGGCAAATACAAGGATAAAAATTTTTCCCAGCCCGAAACTGAGGAACATGCTCCCGATGATCACGGTAAACTGCTGGATGATGATCCGGCCATAGGGACGGAACATCAGCCACATCATGGAATATTTTTTATAATCCTGCCGCAGCACAAAGGGGATGAGGTCGCGGGCCAGGTAACTGATCACAAAGGCCAGCAGCATCCAGGCAACATCGCGGTTGATATAATCATACCAGTGGAGAAAAAAATGAAACAATCCCCCGCCGCGCGGAACCAGGCCGGCGGCATTGGAAAAGATAGCGGTCTGCACGGCGGCGAAAAGTCCAAAGTGCAGTACAAAAAAGAGGATAAAGAAAAGGCCGCTGACCCGGGTGGTTTGCCCGTTATTATACCAGTTATCTTTTCCGCGGTACAATGTGGCGATAAAGAGTTTCAGCACGGTGATAACCCCCACGATCAGGGTTTCCAGCGCATATACGATGAATACTTCAATGGCGCTCCAGCCCAGGAACCAGGCGCCGAATACCGGCACCAGGTTGGAAACAATGATGAAATAATCTTCGCGGGTTAATTTTCTCCGGGACAAGGGGTTCAGCATAATGCGGTAATCGGCAACAAAATAATTATTTTCGCATGACTTCGAACGAATTCAGCGCATGAAACAAACATTTACTTTGGCCATACACGGCGGCGCCGGCACTATCCTGCGGCAGGAGATGTTACCGGAGCAGGAATCCGCCTACCGCGATGGGCTGGAATCAGCGCTGGAAGCGGGTTTCAGGCTACTTGAATCGGGGGCTTCGGCGCTGGATGCCGTTCGGGCCGCCACCCGTTCATTGGAAGATAATATCCTGTTCAACGCCGGGCGGGGAGCGGTATTCGCCAAAGACGGCAGCCAGGAAATGGACGCGGCCATCATGGACGGCCAAACGCTGATGGCGGGTGCGGTTTCTTCTGTCAGGAATATCCGCAACCCCATCGAACTCGCCTTTGCGGTCATGACCAAAAGTCAGCACGTGATGCTGAGCGGGAAGGGCGCTTATGAGTTTGCCCTCAGCCAGGGAATTCCGACCGAACCTGATGATTATTTCTATTCATCCTTCCGGCATGAGCAATGGAAACGGATGCAGGATAGCGGGGAAACCGCGCTTGATCATCATGTGCCCTTGCACGAAAAAAAATTCGGCACCGTGGGCGCCGTTGCCTGCGACTGCTTTGGCCATATCGCCGCGGCTACCAGTACCGGCGGCATGACAAACAAACAATTTGGCAGGGTGGGCGACAGCCCGATCATCGGGGCCGGCACCTATGCCAATAATCATACCTGCGCGATCAGCTGCACCGGTCACGGTGAACCCTTTATCCGGGCCGTGACGGCCTATGATGTGAGTTGCCTGATGGAATATAAAGGGCTGTCACTTGAACAGGCCATGCACATCGTGGTGCACGACAAATTGCTGAAGATCGACGGGGAAGGTGGTATGATCGGGGTGGACGCGCGCGGACAGGCGGCGATGCTGTTTAACTCCGAAGGAATGTACCGCGGCCTGAAAAGCAGCAACGGGTTAAAAGAGATCGCCATTTACAAAAACGAATCATGAAAAAAACTGCCATCATCGTGGCCGGGGGAAGCGGAACCAGGATGGGTGGCCTTCTTCCCAAGCAGTTCATGCTGCTGAAAGGAAGGCCGGTGTTGTATTATACACTGAAAACTTTTCTCGAAGCCTATGATGACCTGCAGGTGGTGCTGGTGTTGCCGCCGGATTATACCGATATGGGTCAGGAGATCATCGACGCCTGGTTTGATAAAAACAGGGTGCGGATCACGACAGGGGGCGATACCCGTTTTCAATCCGTAAAAAACGGTTTAGCCCTCGCGGAAAACGACTCCATCATTTTTGTACACGACGGGGTCCGCTGCCTCCTGTCCGCTGATTTAGTACACCGGTGTTATGCGCAGGCGCTGGAAACGGGCACCGCCATACCGGCCATCGCGTCGAAAGACAGTATCCGCATCCTTGAAGAGGATGGTAACCGGACTTTGGACAGGAACAGGGTGATGCTGATCCAGACACCCCAGACCTTTCACAGCAAAATCTTACTCCCCGCTTTCCAGATCGATTACAAAGAACAATTCACAGACGAAGCTACCGTGGTGGAAGCCTATGGCATAAAAGTTTCGCTGGTGGAGGGGGAAGAAAACAATATCAAGATTACAAGACCCGTGGATTTGTGGATGGCGGAGCGGATTCTTGAGTCGGAGGCAAGAGACCAGAAGTCTGAAGACTGATGTTGGAAGCCGGAAGTAAGAAGTCAGAAGTAAGAAGTCAGAAGTAAGAAGTCAGAAATTGCATGACCAGCTTATTAATAAAATAATACTGTAGTTTTTAATAACGAAGAGTTCGGACTTCATAATTCTGGCCTCCGACTTCATCTCTTCATCCACTTCAAATAAAAAGGCAGCCTGTTTATCTTCAGCGCCGGGTAGATCTCCTGACGGGCCCCGAAACTGCTGTAGAAAAAAGCGAGGTTGCGTATATCAGAGCCTTCGAAATCCAGCCACATTTTTTTGCCCGCATGATCTTTAATAAAAGCGTCCACCAGTGCGTGCGAAGCGCCGGTGGTTCTTCCGTTGGGATGATTGCCGACGAGTATGTAATAGGCGCGGTGATGTGAAAGAAAAAACACGCAGGAGGCCAGTAATTCATCCTGTGGTGAAATGATCCCGTAAGTCAGGGCCTGTTTTTTTTCCTGTAATAACCGGTAGAGTTCACGGAAGCGATGCACATTTTCCGCCGACTCCGGGCTGTAAGAACGCATCTGGCTGACGGCCAGCCGGATGACCTGTTCCACCTCCACTTCCCGCTGCGGGCGGTAACCCAGTTGTTCCGCCTTGCGGATATTCCGCCGGATATTTTCCCGGTAGTTTTTGAACAGGGTTTCATAAGGAGGGGAAAGGTCGAGCACATAATTGCTCCGCGGGTAGGTGTAACGGGAAGGTATACCTGAAATATTACCGGGATTCAACGAGATCTCCGTGAGCCGGAAGGAGGAAGGGATGGCGTCGATAAAGCGCCCCGTCGTTTCCCCGCCGGGATCATGGCCAAACACCCCCAGCTGCGCGGTCAGAAAGGGCTGGTAGATGTACCGGATGCCGAATTTGCTGTTCCAGGGCAGGGGCATCACCGTTTCATAATCGCCCATGACCAGCGCATCCCAGTGACGGGCCATCCGGTCGAGATAAAAGGAATAGGCGTAAATCAGTCCATTGCCCGCCTTCGCGATACAGTCATCCCATTTGCCCGCGTCGATCTCTTTGCGGGTCAGGTATCGTATCGGGGCGGCGCCGCTCATCAGAAATCAATATTGCGGTCAATTTTGCGAAAGCTGAAATTGGAGATATCGATCACAAAGGAGATCTTTTTCCAGAACCGGTTCTTTTTGTCGATGGTGGACTGTATATAATCCCTGAAAACGCTGCTGTACACAAGCGGGATATAGATATTGACGGTTTCTTTCAGCAGGGGGATCTGCAGACCGGCATCGAAAAGGAACCGGTCTGTTTCGGCTTCTTTTTTCCATGCTTCGGCATAAGTACCGATATCCAGGAATACTTTCAACGGGATCTTCACCGGCAGCATCGACAGGGGATTGATGGCGGATGGGATGCTGCTGCTCAGGTTAACCGCCGCGAGCCAGTCGTCCGTTTTTCCCACTTTATCCGATAACAGGTCCGTCCTGACTTTAAATGCCCCGTCGCGGTTCATGATCTGCTGGCTGGCCAGTCCTTCAAATTTATTCCGTCCGAAAAAATAATCGCTGTAGGTATAGTCTTCATATCCGTTGGCGCCGGTCATGTTGAGGTGGTAGCGGTCGGTGGCGAATTGTTTGCTGAAACTACGGGCGCCCTGGTAAAAGAATTTCCCGGCGAAGAGACGCAGGTTCAGCCCGCCCTCTTTTACGTAGTTGAAAAAATAATTTCCGGTGAAGGCGGCGCGGAAAAAATCCTTTCCCTGCTCCAGTTTCCATTCCCCGCGGTAGGGATATAGCACCCGGTTGTTTTCGATCACGAATTGCAGCTGGTTCAGGGTACGGCTGGTTTCGATGGTACGGTGCCTGTTTGTAATAGTGGTATCGATCCCTGAAATAACCGTGTCGCGGTAAAACCGGAGCCCGTCTTCTCCTATGAGGAAGGATTTGAACTGGAGATAACGGTTCATCGTGCTCCTTGGATTTTTTTCTTTCCAGGTGAATTTGATTCCCGGTACGATCTTGTGAAATCCAAGCGAGGTTTTTTTGCCGTCTTCCCCGGTAAACTGGTCGGCGGTAAACATGGCCCCGTTTACACCGAGCTCCACGCGTTTGAAAAGACTATTCGGGTAAAAACTGTAATAAAGAAAACCCAGGCCGGTAAAGGATTTGGAGCCTGTGGCATACATCGGGGCCAGCAGGAACTGGAAAGGGGAGGGCGGTAATTTCATATTGGTGACGAACCCGCCCAGCATGAGCTTGTCGTAGCTGTTCCCCCCGATTGCCGGGCCCAGCAAGAACAATTCTTTCGTCGGGTTTTTCGCCCAGGACGAGAGTGATTTCAGGTCGAAGATAAATGCGGTTTTGGCGCCGGTCCTTTTTTGATTGGGCAAAGCGCCTGTCTTTCCCAGCAGATCAAAAACATTGTCCAGGTTTTTTTCACTGACCGATTCCATGACCTTTTTGAAATCTTCCGGCTGCGGGTGTTTGAATTGCCATTGCCGGTAATATTCCTGCATGGCTTTATCGAAAGTTCCGGTTCCCAGCTGCGATTCCAGGTAACGCAGCCATTCGGCCGTTTTGTAATAAGCCACCAGGTTGTAATTGGCTTCGCTGAATTTTTCTGCCGGTAATTCAATCGGCTGGTCGGTTTTGGTCGCCGCTTTGGTTTCAAACAGGATCCTTTCCCATTGGGCCTCCCGGCCGTATTTGGCCAGGCTGTAACGCGCTTCGTAAAAACTATTGATGCCTTCATCCATCCAGGGGTGCAGCCTTTCCTCGCTGGCAAGGATGCCATAGAACCAGTTATGCCCGATCTCATGGGCGATGGTTTTATCCAGTCCTTTGGCATCATCGGTTGGAGAGATAACCGTGATGGTGGGATATTCCATACCCCCGCCAAAACTTTCGGGTCCCTGCACCACCTGCACTAACGGGTAGGGATATTCGCCCACAGCGGCCGAATAATGGCGTACCGCCGCTTTGGCGTCGGTCACGCTGTTGCGCCAGATCTCGCGGTGTGCCGGTGTATAGTACGTATAAACATCGATCACCCGGCCCGATGCGAGGCGGCAGCTGTCGTGGTTGACGATAAACCGTTTGTCGGCAAACCAGGCAAAATCGTGTATGCGGTCCTGTTTGTACTGCAGCGTCTTTGTTTCTTTCGCGGATTCGGGAAATTGCCGGTAAGTTGTTTTCAGCTGCCCGCCCGCCATTTTCTCTTTTTGTTTTACGGGTTCCCAGGTAAAGGCCGACCGCGAGCGGAGCCAGTCTTTTTCCGCCTGATCCTGCAGCACCCCCGTGGCGGCCACCACGTAATTAACGGGAACGGTTATGCGCACATCAAAGCTGCCGAATTCGCTGTAGAATTCTCCCTGGTCGAGGTAGGGCATCGGGTGCCAGCCGTTCCGGTCGTATACCGCCGGTTTGGGATACCATTGCGTGGCCTGGTAACTCTGGCCATCGTGCCCGCCCCTCGAAAAATTATAGGGCAGTTTTACATGAAAGGGGGTGGTAATGGTAATATGCTGACCGGGCGCCAGCGGGGAGGGCAGGTTGACCTTCAGGATATCGATATGCTGCGGATGATCTTCCACCGGTGCGGTGATGCCGTTCACTTTAAAGTCAAGACGGTTGATATAACCTTTCTCATCCGGGCCGGAAAAATAGAATTTCGTACTCCCGTTTTCCAGCGTCTGGTCGGTATAGGCCGTCTTATCGTTTTTATAGGCATTGGGCCAGCAATGGAACCAGATAAAACGGAGGGTGTCGGGAGATTGGTTGGTATAGTCGATCTTCTCAAAACCGTTCAGGCTGTTTTCCCGGTCATCCAGCGAAACATCAATGGTGTAATTGACTTCCTGTTGCCAGTAACCCGACTGTGCGGAAGCCGTGCGCAGAAAAATGACGGTAAAGAGAAGCAGCAGCGATTTCTTCAATGGGATATAGTTTACCAAAAATAACGAGAAACGGTCAATTGCCAAACCCGGTTGCCGGTTGCATACTGCCGGCTGGTACTGCCGACTGTTTACTGCCGACTGTGTACTGCCGACTGCGTACTGCCGACTGTTTACTGCCGACTGTGTACTGTCGACTGTGTACTGCCGACTGCGTACTGCCGACTGTTTACTGCAGACTGTTTACTGCCGACTGCCATACTGCTCACTTCCCCTTCCCCTTGAAAATAATCCGCAATGTGTGGATCATGATCTTGAAGTCGAGCGCCAGTGAAATATTCTCGATATAAAGCAGGTCGAATTTACTGCGTTCGATCATCTGCTCCACGTTTTCGGCATAACCGAACTGCACCATGCCCCAGCTGGTAAGCCCGGGTTTCACTTTCAGCAGGTATTTGTAATAGGGATTACGGGGAAGGATCTGGTCGATATAAAACCTTCTTTCGGGGCGTGGTCCCACCCAGCTCATTTCTCCCCGTAAAATATTCCAGAGTTGCGGCAGTTCGTCGATCCGCCACTTGCGCATGGTCCTGCCCCATCGGGTGATGCGCGGATCATGTTCCGATGATAGCGCGGGACCGTTCTTTTCCGCGTCGTTCAGCATGGACCTGAATTTATACATCCGGAACGGTTTCCCTTTAAAACCGATCCTTTCCTGCGAATAGATAACGGGTCCTTTTGATGAAAATTTTACACGCAGCGCGGCATAAAGCAGGAGCGGGGAAAGCAGGATCAGCCCCAGCAGCGCCCCGCTCACATCGATCAGTTGCTTGATGTTCTGCTGCCATTGCGGCATCAGCCCAGTTTGCAGGTCGATCAGCGCCGCGCCCATTACATTGCTGGTCTTTACCGAACCGGAAAGGATGTCGAGGGTATTCGGCTGAATCTTGATCTCAACATCTTTTTCACTGAGGCGGTTGATCAGGTTTTCGAGTTGGCTTTGCTCCGATTTTCCCATGGCCAGCACCACGAGCCTGATGTCCCGCTCGTCGATAATTTTTTCGAGGTCACCGCTATCCCCCAGCCGCGGCACCTGTTTGAAGGTACCGTTTCGGCCGCCGGGGTCGGTGGCGATAAAGCCCGAATAATGATAACCGCCGTCGCGGAGATTCTTTTCCGTTTCACGGAAAATACGCTGCGCGGTTTCCGGGTTGCCCACGATCAGCGTTTCAAAACGGATCTTCCCCCGCAGCAGCTGTCGTTTCACTGTATCCAGCAGCATCCACCTGCCGGCGAACGTAAAAAACAAATGGATGGAGAACAGGATGAGAAAGGCCCCGTAATAATAACTGTAATCGTTCCGCACATCATCGAGCAGCAATACGAAAAAAATGACGATACAGCCGATCAGGCTGCAGATAAACGTGCTCGTGAATTCAAAGAGCCTTGATTTTTTATACAGGGAATGATAAGAGCCCACGAGACTGTACAGCACCAGCCATCCCATCGGAATGGCGATGATCCCCGTCCAGAATTTTGTGTCGGCGAGCAAATGACCGTTTTCGGTAACGGGCTGGTGCAGCAGGAGACGGCGGATAAAAAAAAAGCAGGCCCAGGCCAGCGACGCGGTTAAAAAATCGATGACCGCATACCAGGCTATGGATATTTTACGGCCGCTGTTCATGAATGGGTAATGACGTTATTGCCGATCTTTTCCAGGATCTGGTGCGCCACATCCATGGCCATCAGGCCATCCACTTCGGAAACCTGCGTGCGGGTATTGTGCAGGATGGCGTTGGTAAAGGCCAGCAGTTCTTCGCGGATGGCGTTGACTTCCGGGATCACCGGGTTTGACATGGCAATCGTTTTTTTGCCGGTGGGGGTTTCGATATCAAAGGCGAAAACATTGGTATCTCCCGGCTCTCTCAGTTTGATGATCTCCGTTTTTTTGTTCAGGAAATCGATCCCGATATAGGAGTCTTTCTGGAAGAGCCGGATCTTGCGCATTTTTTTCATCGAAATGCGGCTGGAAGTGAGGTTGGCCACGCAGCCGTTGTCGAACTCGATGCGGACGTTGGCGATATCGGGTGTTTCGGTCATCACGCCCACGCCGCTGGCCGATATGTTTTTCACGTCGCTTTTTACGATGCTCAGGATAATGTCGATATCGTGGATCATCAGGTCAAGGATCACGCTCACTTCGGTTCCCCGGGGGTTGAACTGCGCCAGTCGGTGCACTTCGATGAACATCGGGTTCAGCGGCATGTCTTTGATGGCCAGGAAGGCCGGGTTAAACCGTTCTACATGCCCCACCTGCAGTTTGATCCCCGATTCGGCCGCCAGTTTTACCAGTTGCCGGGCTTCTTCCATGGTATTGGCCAGCGGTTTTTCCACGAAAACATGTTTCCCTTTTTTAATGGCTTTTTCGCAGCATTCAAAATGAAAGGGGGTGGGGGCCACCACGTCCACGATATCGCAGGATTCGATCAGCGCATCCGGGTCGCTGAAACGGGTGAGCTGGTATTTCCCGGCAACATCGGCGGCCGTGGCATCATCCGGGTCGTAAAATCCGGTAACCACGGTTCCCGGAACATCTTTCCAGTTGTTGAGATGGAATTTTCCGAGATGACCAACGCCGAAAACACCCACTTTGAGCATAAGCAACAATTAAGGCTCAAAGATAATTGTTAGCGGCAAGCTTTCCCTGACCGGCTTTACCCGTGAATCGTACTTAATTTAATACGAGAGAACGCTGGATATAGGAAGGATGATAAATGAAAACGCAGGACCCGTTTTTGATGGTATTGATGATGGGTTTGGATTCTTCCATCGGCACCGCCGGGCAACCCCAGCTGCGGCCGATATAACCCTGCGCATGGGCAATGGCGTCGCTTACATAACGGGCACCATGCACCACGATGCCCCTTGAATAAGCCTTGTCGTTGATGCCTCGCTCCAGTCCGTCGAGTTTCAGGGAGTAGCCGTTATGCCCTTCGTAGGTTTCGCGTGTTACATAGAAGCCGGGGCTGCTCATATAGGATGCGCCCTGGTTGGAAAAATGCTGCGCCCATTCGCGCCCTGAATTCTGGCCATGCGCCACGAAAGTATTGAAGAGGACCTTGTAGTGTTTCAGGTCAAGTATGTAAAGTCTTTTCTGATTGCTGGGCTGACTGAAATCCACGATGGAAATGATGGAGTCGTTCATCAGCCTTCCTTCTTCCACCAGCCGCTGCACCCCTTTGCGGGCATATTCAAATGCTTCCCGGCTCAGGCCCTTCAGGTTGAGGCGGAGGCTGTCGTAGGCCGATTTGAACGCGGGGATCACGTGGTCGTTTTCCGAAAAATCGGTCCCCGAAGAATCGGTGATGGGGTGGTAGAATAATTTACTGCCGGTAGCCGATTTGGCAAATGCGAAGGGCAGGTGCAGGATAGCGATGACGATGGAGGATACGAGTAGATAAAAGGATTTGAATTTTTTCTTCATTGCTGCTTTTTTAAGCCTTAACCAGTTATAAAAACCGCCGCACTGTCCGTTAACGCAAAATCAGTATACAAAGATATTTTACACCAACGGTCTTTGTGTTAAAATCTGGTCAAGATAAATTCCCGGCATCGTTTGCGGTTTAGATTTCCCGATTTGTTGATTCAGAACAATTGATATTGATCAACCCGTTTGGTGGTTATGACAGGCCGGTGACAGTACAGGAGTAACAGTCTTGAATGGGGTTCGAATAAATCTGTATTTGGAGGTCCTTGCACAGCTAATCTTCATATCCATATTGCAGAACTGTTTTGAAACGTTTCTTGCCATTTCAATCAGTAAGATCGTATATCAATTCCGGGAACGATAATATTATTACTTGATATGATCAGCATCGCAAATAAACAGGAACAATGGTGATCGACAGGGAATAAAAAGAGAATAAATTGTGGAATGTACAGTCGCCGGCCCCGGATCCGGTTCTGTGGCAGCGAAAGGAAAAACATTTGGCTAAAAAAGATGGCAGGACTATCTTTGCCGTCCTGAAAAAGATACCGTTGGATCGGTAGTTCAGTTGGTTAGAATGCCGCCCTGTCACGGCGGAGGTCGCGGGTTCGAGTCCCGTCCGGTCCGCAAAATAGCCCTGGCTGGTGCCAGGGTTTTCTATTTGCGAAGTGAAAAGTTTATATGCTGAATATCACAGCTTTCTGCAAAAGGCGACCATTATCATTTAATCCTTAATTTAGCCACTCATTCAGCGCCTATGCCAACGGATGCCAACCGGCAGTTTCTCGACTTTGAAAAGCCCATCAAGGACCTGATCGATGAGATCCAGACGATGAAACATCGCCAGGAAAAAACCAAGATCGATTTCAGTGATTCCATCCAGAAACTGGAAGCCGGGATCCTCGAAAAAAGAAGGGAAATCACCCAAAACCTGAGCAGCTGGCAACGCGTGCAGCTAAGCCGCCACCCCGACCGGCCCTATACCCAGAAATACATCGACCGGATGACGGATCATTTCGTGGAGCTGTTCGGCGACCGGAATGTAAAGGACGACAAAGCGATGATCGGCGGACTGGCATCGATCGACGGGGAAACCGTGATGATCATCGGGCAGCAAAAAGGCATCAACACCAAGATGCGCCAGATGCGCAATTTCGGGATGGCCAATCCCGAAGGCTACCGAAAGGCCCTGCGCCTGATGAAACTGGCGGAAAAATTCAACAAACCCATCATTACCC
>CAYNSL010000032.1:0-21982 GCA_964399755.1 uncultured Chitinophaga sp.
TTTCAGGATACTCCAATCCGTATCCTCCGCCACAATCGTATTACTCAGTTTCCCCAGCCCGTCAATTTCCATTTCCACCACATCACCGGCTTTTAACCATTGTTCAGGGTAATTGGGATCATTCAGTTTCCCGGTTCCGTTTAATTCCAGAAAACATCCTGTTCCCACGGTGCCGCTGCCGATCACGTCGCCGGGTATAAGATCCACGCCGTAGGAAGCGCGTTCGATGATCTCGGCAAAGGTCCAGTCCATGTCGCCGAGGTTGCCGGCGCTCACCTGGATATCGTTCACGCGGCAGGTCATGTTCAGGTTCCAGCTTTTGCCGGTATGGTTTTCTTTCGCGGGGATCTCATAGGGTTGCAGTTCGTCGAGGGTCACCAGCCAGGGCCCGATGACCGTTGAAAAATCCTTTCCCTTGGCCGGGCCCAGGTTCAGCAGCATTTCTTCCATTTGCAGCCGGCGCGCGCTCATATCGTTCATGATCATAAGCCCGCCGATATATTCGCCCGCATTTTCTGCGCGGATATTCCTGCCGTGTTTACAGATCACGATGGCGGCTTCGAGTTCGAAGTCCAGTTTTTCAAAATGATCGGGCATGCACCGGATATCGCCCGGTCCCTGTATGCTGTGGTGGTTGGTGAAATAAAAGATGGGATACTGGTCGAATTCGGGGATCATATCCACCTTGCGGTTACGCCTGGCCGCCGCCACATGCTGGCGAAAGGCGTATCCGTCGCGGCAACTGGTAGGAAAAGGAACGGGAGCCAGCAGGGTAAGCTCTCTCAGCGGGATGCCTTTGTTGCTGGTTCTTTCCCCTTCTTTCAGCATCAGTTCGCCGGCCTGGGCGATGGGAAATGCGTCTTCCCAGTAATTCAGGAACATATTCATGGTACCGGGCAGATCGGGGTGCAGCACTTCCATTTCGTAAACCATGTCGTGGATCAGCACGCCCAGCTGTTCATGCTCTTCGCGGATAAAGGAAACAAGTTTCATGATGATTGTATTAAGTGCCGCTAAGTTAACGTGCTTGTTTGTAAATTGGGTTGATGAAAAAATGGTTGCTTGCCTGTTTGTGGCCGCTGATAACGGCAGCGCAAAAACCCGAACCCATGGCCTGGATACGGATCAACCAGCTGGGCTATACAACTGCTGGGATCAAGGGAGCGGTTTTATGCAGTAAACAGTCTGCAGCCGGCCCTCAGGAACCAGGAGCCGGGAAATGGCAGCTCGTAGATGTCATCACAAAAAAAACGGTAGCCACCGGCAGTACGGGTAAATCATTTGGCGCCTACGGCCCTTTCACGCAAACCTACCGGCTGGATTTTTCTTCGTTCAGTAAACCGGGTCGTTATTACCTGCAGGCGGGTGAAGCGCAATCGCCCGAATTCAGGATCGGGGATGATGTATATAAAGGCGCCGCCGATTTCTGTTTGCGGTATATGCGGCAGCAGCGCAGTGGTTTCAATCCTTTTTTAAAGGACAGTTGCCATACACACGACGGGTATACACTTTATGGCGAAAAGGCGGGTTTGCCCGACAGCACGTTTGTCGATGTCAGTGGCGGCTGGCATGACGCGAGCGATTACCTGCAATATTCATCCACTTCCGCCAACGCCACTTATCACCTGCTGATGGCTTACCGCGATTTTCCACAGGTATTCGCTGATGAGAAAGCAGCCAATGGTCTTGACGGCGGTAACGGCCTGCCCGATGTGCTCGACGAAGCGAAATGGGGGCTGGACTGGCTGCTGAAAATGCATCCGCGTTCCGACCGGATGTTCAACCAGCTGGGCGACGACCGCGACCATATGGGAATGCGGATACCAAAGGAAGACAGCTTTTATGGCAGGGGGTACGAGCGCCCCGTTTATTTTGTAAGCGGTGAACCGCAGCAGCGGGGAAAGTTCATGAATAATACAACGGGCACTTCATCCACGGCGGGAAAATTCGCCAGCGTGTTCGCCCTCGCGCATACTCTCTATTGCACCGACAGCCTTTTTAAAAATGCCGACCGCAGGGGCGGGTATTATGACAAAGCATTCAGCGCTTTTCAATTCGGGATGAAGAAGAAGGGCGTTACGCAAACGGCTTCGGTGCGATCGCCTTATATCTACGCGGAAGACAACTGGACCGATGATATGGAGCTGGCCGCCGTCGCGCTGCATACGATGTTGAACCATAATAAAGGCAGCGCCGACAATGGTTATTACCTCGGGCTGGCGGCCGGTTTCGCCAAACAGGAAAAAATCACGCCCTGGCTGGGCGCGGATACCGCCAGACATTACCAGTGGTATCCTTTTATCAATATAGGGCATTATGAACTGATCAAAGAACTGAAAACACGGCAACAGGGTCCGCAATACGGAACGGGCTATACCAGGCAGTATGCGGATGGATTCCGGAATAACCTGGATACGATAACCGGCTATTACAAAACCGGCATTGAACAGGTTTGGCGAAAGGCTGCTGCCAACGCGTTTTACCGGGGTATTCCCTATATCTGGTGCAGCAATAACCTCACGGTCTCCTTTGCCATCCAGTGTTACTGGTACCGTCAGCTGACGGGCGATAAAAACTTCGCCGCGCTCGAACAGGCCAATGTCGACTGGATCTTCGGATGCAATCCCTGGGGCACGAGTATGGTATATGGATTACCGTCATGGGGCGATACGCCGGCGGACCCGCATTCCGCCTTTACCCATATCAAAAAATACCCGGTCGACGGGGGCCTGGTGGACGGGCCGGTATACGGAAGCATTTATAAGAACCTGATCGGCATCACCCTTTATAACCCGGATGCCTATGCGCTTTTTCAAAGCGACCTGGCCGTTTACCATGATGATTACGGGGATTACAGCACGAACGAACCGACGATGGACGGTACGGCCTCGCTCATTTATTTACTGGCGTCGCGGGAATCGGAGACCCGTTTGCGCGAAAAAAATTCATACAACCATGGCGCGATCATCCGCGGCGACAGCAGCCGGAAAAATATCGCGCTGGTATTTACCGGCGATGCATACGCGGAAGGAGGGGATTTTATCGCGAAAACGCTGAAGCAGGAGAAAATTAAAGCCTCTTTTTTCTTTACGGGCCGGTTTTTCCGGAACACGCAGTTCACGAAGATCATTGTGGACCTGAAAAACGACCAACATTACCTGGCCCCGCATTCCGATGAACATTTACTTTATTGCGACTGGAACAAGCGCGACAGCCTGCTGGTTTCAAAGCAGGAGTTCACAAAAGACCTGCTCAGGAATTACAGCATGATGAGCCGGTTCGGCCTGCACGAAAACGACGCGCCCTTTTTTTTGCCGCCCTATGAATGGTATAATGACAGTATCGCCGCCTGGACCCGTCAACTCGGTTTCAGGCTGATCAGTTATACACCCGGAACGCTCAGTCATGCGGATTATACAACGGATCAGGACCCGCATTACCGGAGCAACGCTATTATTTACGATTCGATACTCGATTATGAAAAATCAAAGCCATCGGGACTGAATGGTTTTGTCCTGCTCATGCATATCGGGGCTGGTCCCGGTAGAACCGAAAAATTCTATAAAAGGCTGCCTGAACTTATAAAAATACTTAAGCTGAAAGGCTATCATTTTCAACGGGTTGACCACCTGTTAAGCCCTGATTAAAAACCGGAGGGAGGCGGTATCCCCCTTGTGACTTACCACTTGCCTTCCCTATCTTTGCGCCATGAAATTCGAGAAGATTCATAACAAGGGACAGGCCCAGCTTTTCAATAATCCTGTTCTGGAAATGCTGACCAAAACCCACCCGCTGGTGATCTGGGGGATGTATATTCCCGTGATCAGTTTCCTGCTGTACTGGGCAGGATCGCATTACGGATATTCCACTTCAAGGATCCTGCTGACCTTCCTGGCGGGAATGTTTTTCTGGACCTTTTTTGAATACATCGCGCACCGTTTCATTTTTCATTTTGAACCCAAAACGGACCGGGCGAAAAAGATCGTGTATATCCTGCACGGCAATCACCACCATTATCCCCGCGACCGCCAGCGGCTATTTATGCCTGCCGTGCCCAGCCTGATCCTCGCGACCACCATCTTCGGGCTGATGTACCTCGCGATGCGCAGCCATGTCTTCATGTTTTTTCCCGGCTTCCTGCTGGGCTACCTCATATACGGATCGATGCACTATGCCATCCACGCCTGGAATCCTCCCTTTAAATGGATGAAAGGTCTGTGGCGGAACCATCACCTGCATCACTACAAGGACGAGCACCACGGTCTTGGCGTCAGTTCCACGCTCTGGGATTATATTTTCGGCACCCAGTTCGACCTCAAAAAAGAAAAAGAAGACAAGGAGAAGGTACAGGAATTGATGTTCGAAAAGAACAGCAAATAAGTGCGGCGCTTTTTCCCTGATTTATTTTTTAGCCGGCGGCAGTTCTATCGCAAACACCGCGGCGTGATCAGATGTAACACCGGACTGAACGGCCGGCGGAACCGATAGGATGGTATTCCCGTTCTCCGTCCTCCATTTCAGTTTTGCGGAAACTCCCAATAACCGGATGCCGCTGCCTTTTGCCGCCGTGAAATTTTTCAGCGTAATTTCTGCGGGCAACATGATCTTATTTTGATCGGAGAGGTAAAATGCGTATACGGATTTCCCGTCCTTCGATTGCGTATAATAAATATTACCTGCTGAATAAGGAGCCATTGGTTTGGTTCCGTAGATGGCGCTCCCGTTGACGCTCATCCATTTCCCGATCTCTTCCAGGCGTTCGTAAGCGATGGGATCCCAGTCGCCGTCGGGACCTGGTCCGATATTGAGCAGGAAATTCCCGCCGCGCGAAACGATTTTGATGAGCAACTGGATCAGTTGATGCGCCGGTTTATAATGATCGCCGGGCACATAACTCCAGGAGCCGCCCATGGTCATGCAGGTTTCCCATGGATAAGACAGCGGTTCCGCGGGCACTTCCTGTTCGGGGGTGGTGTAATTCTCATATTCGCCCGTTACCGAGCGGTCCACGATAATCATGCCCGGCTGATAGGAACGGGCCATCGCCGCGATCTTTTTCATATCAATATCCTGGTCGTATTTGATGCCGCGCTGCCATTCCACCGAAGTGTCGACCGATGATAGCGGCCGCACCCAGCCGCCGTCGAGCCAGAGAATATCCACTTTGCCGTATTGGCTCACCAGTTCCTTCAATTGGTTATAGGTAAAATCTTTATAGGCGTTCCAGCGATCCGGGTACCGGGCCGGGTCATAATTTACGTTGCGGTCTTTGGGCGGGAAATAGGGCCACCAGTAATTTTCATGATGCCAGTCAGGCTTGGAAAAATAAGCCCCCACCGAAAAATTTTCTTTGCGGAAGGCTTCGAAGAGTTCTTTGGTGATATTGCTGCGGGGGTTCGATGCGAATGGCGTTTTGGGGCCTGTAATTTTGTAGTCCGTTTCTTTTGTGTCGAACATACAGAACCCGTCGTGGTGCTTGGTGGTAAAGATCATATACTTCATCCCCGCTTTCCGGGCGGCTTCCGCCCATTTTCCGGGCGCGAATTTCACCGGGTTAAAAGTGGTCTGCAGGTTCTCATAGGCTTTAACGTATTCCGCATAGTTTTTTGCATAAGGGCCCTTGCGCTGGGTCCAGCCCTCGTCTTCGGGACAGATGCTCCAGCTTTCCACCACGCCCCACTGGCTGTAGGGACCCCAGTGCATGAGCAGTCCGAATTTCAGGTCCTGCCAGCCGGCGATATGCCGCTGTACCGCCGAATCCGTAGGGGGAACATATTTGACGTGCTGCCCGGCGGCGGGCCTGACAAAGCAGGGAAACAGAAGAATAACCCGGAATAATTTCATAACGGAGATGTTTAAGCGAAAACAGGCCGCGGGTCACCATTTTTCGTTTTCATCAATGGCGCCGCCCGATGCCTTATGCTGTTCCCGCGATTTTATTTTCTGTAACTGTCTTTCGATGATCAGGTCGGCGATCAGTGCCGCCGCGTTTTCCCCCTCCTGCCGGTCGAGCAGGGTGCGTAGTTTCTTTTCGTTCACGTCGATCCGGTAGAGATACCCGACCAGTTTGTCAAAATCCTCATTGATCAGCCCGTTGATATGCACGGCCAGTTTTGCCCGCAACTCATCCCAGGCGATGTTTACGGGAAGGGCAACGCCCAGCGATTGGTTAATGGCGGGCACCAGTTCGGGATTGATCGTTGACATCCGGGTTAAAATTTTTCGGTGATACCCAGTCCAAACAATGCGAAATCATATTTAACCGGGTCTTCAGGGTCCAAAGTTCGCAGGTATCCGGTCAATTCCAATGCGGCGGACCAGTCGTTTTGTTTGCGGTGAAGGATCCCCAGTTTACGGGCCACGCGGGCTACGTGCAGGTCGAGGGGGCAAATAAGCTGTGCCGGGGAAATTTTTTTCCAGATCCCGAAGTCCACGCCATGATCATCGCGTCGCACCATCCAGCGTAAAAACATATTCAGTCTTTTGCAGCTTGATTTCCGCAGGGGGGTAGCGATATGTTTTTTGGTGCGGGCGGGCACCTGTTCCAGCGAGAAAAAATAATGATGAAAACCCGTGAGCATTTCCTCCATCGTTTTTCCGTGGCGGGTAAATGCGGACTCGAGGCTTTTTTCAAGGCGGTAATGATGCCGGAAGAAGGAAATGAAATACAGCAGGTCGGTCGTATTGAACGTACGGTGTTTGAAACGCATCAGCCGTTTTAACTCAGCTTCGGAATGCGCTGTACAGAATTTGTAGGGAGCGTTGTCCATCAGCTCCATCAGTTCTTTTGATTTGCGGATGATCGTACGGCGGTTGCCCCAGGAAAAAACAGCGGCGAAGAAACCGGCAATTTCGATATCCTGTTTCTTGTTGAACGCGTGTGGAATCGAAATGGGATCATCGGGGATAAATTCCGGGCGGTTATAGGTTTCCACCCTGTTGTCGAGGAATACCCGTAGATTTTTTAATTCAATCTTCACCGGACATTTTTTTCATGATCATCATTCCCAGGCCGTCGCTGATGGCATTCCTGTTGAACTGGTTGATCACCACGACGACGGCTTTGTTTTTTCCCTTTAAAAATGCGGCGAAACTGGAAAAGCCATAGGTGCCGCCGTTATGCCAGTAGATCACCGGCCCGTCTTTTTGCAGCAGCATATGCCAGGCCCTGCCCACTTTCAGCGAATTATTAACAGCGATCGTCGGTTCCAGCAGCAGGCTGGTTATTTTTCCGGGATCGCCGGTTGCAGGATTCGCCACCTGCTGCAGGTAGCTGAGCAGATCCGATGCGGACATTTCCAGGTCACCGGCCGGGGCGAGTATATTCATATTCCAGTATTCGGCCCTGGCCGTATCTAAATATCCCTGGCTTTTATTTTTGATGGAGGCGGGATCTTTTTCCGCTTTTCCCAACTGAAAGGGCTGAAAAATATACTGATCCAGCAGCCCGGTGTATGATTTTCCCGAGATGCGTTCCGCGAGTACACCGGCCAGCCCCATTCCCAGGTTGGAATAAGCGTATTTACCATCAGTCTTCGGTTTACAGCTGCGGAGGTAGGAATAAAGGTTATCGGCGGTATAATCGGCGTAAGGTTGTTTTTGGTTTTTGGTCAGGTCCATATTATCCGGGAGCCGGGGCAATCCCGAACTGTGGTTCAGGAGGCTGAGGAAACTGATGGCGGCAAGCGATGAATTTTCCCGCACCGAATCGGGCAGCCAGGGAAGGATCGTGCTGCTGTCGCTGATCCCTTTATCCCTTAATACGGCCATGACCAAATAAGCGGTGAAGGTCTTGGTAATGCTGCCGATTTCGAATAGCGTAGCGGAATCAAAAGGAACTTGCTGATCGGGGTCGGCAAAACCGGACCCGATATACGATCGATTGCCGTTATTCAGTACGCCCACAAAAATCCCGGGCAATTTTTCTTTGCGGTAAAGGCTGTCCGTTTTCCGGGTGATATACCCGTACAGGTCTTCGCCCGCGCTGCCCGGCTGACCCTTACAGGCTTCCATCATAACCAGCGAAAGGATCGCTGCAACAAAAGTTAATTTAACGGGCATCTCCGGCAAGCGAATTTTAAGATCATCTGCTGCGGACTGACTTATATGACCTATATGACTAATTTGACCTGTAAAACAAATTTGACCTGTATGACCTGTTTATCCAATCGCCTTATTCAAATCTTCCACCAAATCAGCTGCATCTTCAATACCCACGCTCAGGCGGATCAGCGAATCGGTCAGCCCGTTTTTGATCCTTTCTTCGCGGGGAATGGAAGCGTGCGTCATGCTGGCCGGATGGTTGATCAGCGATTCCACACCGCCGAGGCTTTCGGCGAGGGAGAATAAATGTGTAGAAGATAAAACCCGCCGCGCTTCATCCACGCTGTCGTTTTTCAGTTCAAATGAGATCATGCCCCCGAAATCACGCATTTGCTTTTTGGCAACGGTATAACCGGGATGATCTTCAAAACCCGGCCAGTACACCTTGCCCACTTTGGGGTGCCGGCGCAGCCAGTTTGCGACCACCCGGCCGTTCTCGCAATGTTGTTTCATGCGCACGCCAAGCGTTTTGATACCCCTTAATACCAGGAAACAATCCATCGGGCCCGGCACGGCGCCGCAGCTTTTCTGGAGGAAATATAATTTTTCGCGGAGATCAGCGTCATTCATCACGAGGCAGCCCTGGATCACATCGCTGTGGCCGCCGAGGTATTTGGTCACCGAATGCATCACGATATCGGCGCCGAGATCGAGCGGGTTTTGCAAATAGGGGGAAGCAAAGGTGTTGTCCACCGCGAGTAATATGTTTTTCGGTTTCGTGATCGCCGCCACTGCGGAGATATCGGTGATGTTCATCAGCGGGTTGGTCGGCGTTTCGATCCAGACCAGTTTGGTGTTGGGGGTAATAGCGGCTTCTACGTTTGAAATCTTCGTCGTGTCGGTAAAGCGAAATACGATGCCGAATTTCTCAAACACTTTGGTGAATAACCGGTAAGTACCGCCGTACATATCGTTGGCGCAGACCACTTCGTCGCCGGGTGCCAGTAACTTGATCACCGCGTCGGTGGCGGCGACCCCGCTGCTGAAGGCGAGCCCGTATTTACCGTTTTCGATAATGGCAAGGGCTTCTTCGAGCGCTTTACGCGTGGGATTCTGGCTGCGCGCGTATTCAAAACCCTTGTTCTTTCCGGGGGCTTCCTGTACATACGTGGAGGTTTGAAAGATCGGCGTCATGATCGCGCCGGTAGAAGGATCCGGCTCTGCGCCGGCATGGATCAGTTTAGTAGCTAGCTTCATGTGTATATTATTGCTGTATAAGATGGCAAAGATGCTGAAATAAGCTCACTTGAACATGCTTGCGGCGGATAAATAACGCCAGTCATAATTATCGGCGGCATGAGCCGGGAGGGGCAGGATCTTTTTTTGCAGCACGGCCGGTTTGAGTATTTTCTCTGCCACCAGTTTCTTTTTGGCGTCGTGGATGGCTTCCTGCACGGCGGGCAGGCGCATCCATTTTTCCTGGGGCGGTTCGAAACCGATCTTGTCCTTTCTCCATACGATATTTTGCGGCAATTTATTCTTCATCGTTTCGCGCAGCACCCACTTGGTCCACCCCCCGCGGATCTTAAAACGGGCCGGCAACGAAAAAATGAATTCCACCAGTTCGTGCGAGAGAAAGGGCAGGCGCAGTTCCCTTCCATGCGCCATGGCGTTGCGGTCGGCATAGCGCAGCAGTTCTTCAAGCCCGTGGATGCAGGTATTGAAATGGAGCACGCCGTTTAGCGTGAAATGTTCCGGCGGCGTGTAATACGCTTCCTTGCTGTACTGTTTTACAAATTCAGGCGCAAGATCTTCCTGCCGGATCGCTTTCAGCAGGTATTGCCGTTCCAATACCACATGGGCGAAACCCGGGAACCAGGCCGCGATCATATTCCTCGCATTGAAGTGTTCTGCGACACCCAGCGCCTTCGCCGCCCTGATCTCACCGCTGCGCATTAATTTCCCGTGCCGGAATAATTCCTGCCAGTACCATTTATAGTATTTGGCATACCCTGACAGGGTTTCGTCGGCGCCCTGCCCGTCGATCAGTACTTTTACATTTTCTCTTTTGGCCAGTTCATATACTTTGTACTGTGCAAAAGTGCTGGCGGAACCAAAGGGTTCCTCCTGGTGGTAACAGAGTTTTTCCCAATCAGACATCAAATCCTCCCCCGAAACTTCAACCAGGTGCTGCTGCAGCTGAAAAGCGGCGGCCACCTGCTTTGAAAAAGGGAGTTCATCCTTTTCAAATCCCCGGAAACTTGCCGTAAAAGATTTATGGCTGTCCTGGGCGGCGGCCAGTTCGTGGCATACCGCGGCAACGGAGGAGCTGTCAAGCCCCCCGCTGAGTGAAGTGCCCACCGCCACATCGCTGCGCATCCGCCTGTGTACCGATGCGGCGAATAGCTGACTGAACTTTTCAATGGCCTCAGTATCGCTGGTATGCTTTTGTTGTAATTCGGGATCGATATGCCAGTATCTTTCAATGCGCGGCCGGGCCGGAGGGGTGGCGTTGAATTCCAGGTAATGGGCCGGCGGCAATTTGCGGATCAGGTTATCAAAGGTTTCACCCGGCTGCTCGGGGTTATCGGTATACCCGATCGTGATAAAGTTGAACAGCATGTTCCGGTTGGGGCTGCGGGAAATCCCGGCTGCCCACAGCGCTTTCATTTCGGAGGCGAAACAAAATATTTGCTCCGCTTCGTCATATAAATAAAAAAAGGGTTTTTCGCCGAAGCGGTCCCTTGCCGCGAATAAAAGGTTTTCTTTTTCATCCCAGACCACGAAGGCAAACATGCCATCGAAATGCTGTACGCATTCTTTTCCCCAGCAGGCATAGGCGGCGGCGACCACTTCGGTATCGGTCTGCGAACGGAAAGCGAACCCTTTCGTACGCAAGGCCTCTTTCAGTTCAATATAGTTATAGATTTCCCCGTTGTGAATAATCGTATAGCGGTCGAGGTAAGTAAAGGGCTGTTCGCCGGCGGCGCTCAGGTCGATAATGGAAAGACGGCGGTGCCCCAGTAAAACCCGCCCCTGTTCATTTTGCCAGAAGCCCTCGCCGTCGGGTCCGCGATGCGCAAGCGCCGTCGTCATGTTGCGCAGGTGATCCCGGTTAAACGAAGACGCATGGGTTTGTATGATACCAGCGATGCCGCACATAGCTATGGCAGCCAAATTACAACTACGGGCATCCAAAAACAAAACGAAATGAATGAGAGCTGAACCCCCTGCGGTTAAAAACGGATGGGTAATCTTGCTTCCACATTGTCCCATGCCATCAGCAGGCTGGCGCCTTCCGCTGTTTTCTCGAATACCATCGTAAAATATTCCAGCGCACTGGGGCCGGTGGTGACGGGGACCGAAAATTTTTCGATGTCTTTGGATGGATCGGGATTCAATCCCCAGCTGTCGGTGTTCCCGTTCAGCACGATGGTCCAGTGATCGGGTTGAGGAATGCAATAGATCACATAACGGCCCGCGCCAATCTTTTTTCCCTGGATAACGGCGTCCCGGTAAAGATCAAGCTCCGAAGATTCATTGGCGCCGAGGCGCCAGGGTTCCCCGTATTTAAGCACATCGTGAAAAATATGTCTTCCCTGCAGGTGCGGCCGGCTGTAGATGACCCTTGCGAGCGGTTCCGTCCGGATCGCATTCCTCATTTTGAGCAGGGGATAGTCTACCGGGAAATAACTCATGTCCATCGGGGAAATATCCACGGACGCATAAGGGTTCGCCGTTTTTTCCGGGTTGACAATGGGGATGCTGTCGGTTCTGTTACCGGCAGGGGCGGGATTTTCTTTTTTATCCTTGCAGGAACTGATGACCGCAAGGCCGACCAGTAATATAAACAGGTGTTTCAACAGGAATCTTTAAAATGTGATAGGCAGGTTGACGCGTGTTGTGTCCCAAACAATGACGAGATTGCAACCGGATGCGGTTTTTTCAAAGTACAGCGAGAGGTATTCTACCGGTCCCTCTGCTTTCTGCACGGCCGCTTCGGTGCGGAGCACATCTTTTTTAGCATCGTATTTAAAAGCGCCCCAGGTATCGGTTTCTTTATTCAGGATGAGGGTCCAGCTGTTCTCGCTGACGACGGCATATAAAGAATATCGTCCCGCTTTGACTTTCCTGCCGCTGATCCTTACCGGTTTGAAAAATTCGATCTCGGTCGCTTCATTGGCGCCCAGCCGCCATACTTCCCCGTTTTTTACCAAACCGCCGAAGATCGTCCTGCCCGATTTCTGCGGACGGCTGTATATCACCCGCGCGATCAGGGGTTCGGTAATCTTGTCCTGGATCTTTAATACCGGGTAACCCGAAGGATAATAACTCATGTCCATCGGCGATTTATCAACGGCCGGAACCGCGCCCGTCTGGGCCAGCAGGGACATAAAGGTTAACTGGAAAACAAACAGGACGAACAGGATCTTTTTCATATAAATTTTATTTAATGTAATGGTGTTGGTTTGATTTGCCGCGATGCGCCGCAAAAATAAATGATTTACCGATCTGTCCTTTATCATTTACATGGACGCATCATGCTATCCTGCCGGGTCGTTTTGCAGTAAGCCGAATTCCTTTCTTGCAAAAGGCAATACATCGGCCCAGAAATGACGATAACATTGCTGCAGGCGTTGGTAGTGCTCCTGAAATATTTCAAAGGCGGGTCGGCTGTCGCGCAGGTAGGCGGAGCGGCGGACCAACCCGTCGAGGCTTTTGGCCGTTCCTTCACGCGTCTGGTAGTGGTAAAGCCAGTTATGGGTTTTCATGTAGGGGAAAAAATAGGCGAAACGGTCCGGGAACCAGGCGGATTGTTTTTCCAGTTCCGCGTACACCCACTGCGAAAACTGAAAAAGGGATTTGCCGGGGAATACCGTGGTATCGGTGGCGAGAAAATGATCGTAAACCACATCCACGAAGGCGCCGCTGTAAAGGCGGTACACGGGACGAAACAGTTCTTTGGCATCGCGGGTAGCTTCGTGATCATCGGTAAACCGGTCGATGGCCCGGTGCAGGGCGATCCCCCGCTGAATCTCCTGCGGGTAATCAAATTTTTTCTTCCCTTTTACATAGTCGCTGATCATATTTCCGGTCAGAATACCGGGATCTTCAAACGACAGGTATGCGTGGGCGAGGTAATTGATGACGTATGGATTGAAATGTTCAGGGGAAAGTACCCAAAATTACCTTCAATCCTGTTGTGCCGTTTATTTATTTCAGGGTCTTCACCATCCAGTCGCCGATTATTTTCAGAGCGGCGGGGGAAAAAGTTTCTTCAATTTCCGCGTATTCTTCCACGGTGCATTTTATACAGGGCTGGAACAGGTGGTTCAGTCCCGGGAGGATGCGCAGGGTAAGTTTCCGGTTGCCCCCGCTTTTCAGTGCGTTGTTGATGGCGCTGATATTCTGGATTGCGTCCACCTGTATATCCTTATCACCGTTGAGGGCCAGAACGGGGCATTTCACCTGTTGCCAGAATTGCGCGGGTTCGGTGGCAATAAAATATTTCAGCCAGGGGATCAGTTCCTGTTTTATTTGCTGCGCATATGCATCGGGGTCAGCCTGATCGGCCCGTAGCGCCTTCTGAATGCTGTCGGGTTGCGCCGCTTTCCAGCGGGCGTATAACGTTTTAACATCGGCAAGGATCAGCGAGTCGGAAAGTTCCGCCTTGTCGTGGATGATACCGAGTGTTTTCCGGGTCAGTTCATAATAGGCGTTGAATGCCGCCTTGCTCACCAGGTTCTTCAGGGGATCGGTCTGTTGTTTTAATAATATCTCCGCCCCCGACACGCCGGTGCCTGCCAGTGAAATGATAAAAGCCAGTGATGGCCATTTGGTGTATACGATCGGGGCGATAAACCCACCTTCACTGTGACCGATCACGCCGATCTTTTTTTTGTTCACTTCGGGTCTGGTGAGCAGGTAGTTGATGCTGGTGACGACGTCGCCGGCAAAATCGAGACTGGTAGCGCGCATCACTTCGCCCCGGCTTTTTCCCTTCCAGCGGTCATCCACGCGCAATACGGCGAATCCTTTTTTGGTAAGGTAATCGGCGATTACCGCAAAAGGACGGTGGTCAAAGATCGTTTCGTCGCGGTCCTGCTGACCGCTGCCGGTGATCATCACGAGGGTGGTAAAAGGACCCTTTGTTTTCGGGTAACTGAAACTGGCCGCGAGGTGAACCGTTTTATCCGCGTTGTCATATTCCACGCTGTCGATATTGTAACTGAAAGGCGGGTGCGGTGTTTGCGGCCGGTTTTTCTTTAGAGGCTGCGCGCCGGCAAACAGGGCAAGACCCGGCAAGCAGCAGAGCAAAATGATTTTGTTCATGAGCGGGGTTTTGGTTGCTGGTTATTTGATTTTTTCTGTTTCGCATATAAGCGGTAAGAATAAACGATCGGGATCACTGTGATCGGTATCATGACCGCGAAAAAAAAGATCATGGCGGTTTTGGCGGGGAGGAAAAGACAGGCGATGGCGAGGAACAATCCCCCGCTGAACCAGAGTTTACCCATAAGGGCGTGCGTCTTTTTCCAGTTCTCTTCGTTTTCAAGTGTCCAGGGCAGGCGCAGTCCTGCAAAATAGTTGGGTTTGATATTATGCATGTAATTACCGATAAAGGCGAATAAAAGGCCCGTGCCTGCGAGTACGAGGCTGGTACTGAAGTGAAGGTTGCCGTGCGTGCTGCTGTAAATGATCATGCCAAGCAGGGCGGAGATAAATACCACAACGCCAAACGCCAGCCGGTGCAGCCGGGTTTTGTTTTCGGCCGCATATTTCTTCGGATCGATGCGGTAAATATTGGTGAGGATGAGGTATACCACGGCGCTCATGGCGACGAGGGCGGCGACCATGATCAGCAGTTCCTTCTTCGACCCGTAACGGTCGGGCTGGCCCTTCCAGTCAAAATGCATGGTTACTTTGTCGGGCAACTGTTTCCAGGCAAATGCCAGGTAAACGGCCGGGGCTGCCATGATCAGCCAGACGATTCGTTTCAGCAGCTTATCCATATCATTTCTTTTTTGCTTTGAATTGAAGAAACCATTTCATGATCTCGTCCACGACGGTCGTGTTCAGCGAATAATAAATGAACTGGCCGTCTTTTACGGCCGTCACCAGTTTCGCCTGTTTGAGCAGGTCGAGGTGGTGCGAGATACTGGGTCCCGAAATATCGAATTGTTCCACGATCTCACCCGCGGTCATGTCCCTTTCCTGTAGCAATTGCAGGATCTGCCGGCGGGTAGGGTCGTTAAGGGCTTTAAAAACATGGTTCATCAGCGGGGTGTAATTAAATATTTAGACAAATATCTAAATAATCATTTCTTTTTCCAAATATTTTTTTGCTGTCCGGGGCCGGTGGCCGGATAAATGGCTGATAAAAATGTTCAACGGTTAATTCCCGGTAACACCTGTTAACAGTCATTAACACAGGGCTCCATTAGTCACAATTGGCTTGCGGAGGCCTGTAACCTGATCTACTTTTGAAACGTCATATTTACCGTAAGACAAACCAAAGCACCTAAACCTTTTAAAGAAAGTATATGAAAAAGATGATGTTAACACTGGCGATCGCTTTCAGCACGCTGAGCGCTTTTGCCGGGGAAGAAGAAGTAAGCCCGAAAGTCCTGAACGCTTTCAACAACGAGTTTAAAACCGCGAAAGAAGTGGAGTGGACCGTGGGTACCAATTATTACCGCGCCACCTTTACCTATAACGACAAGCACGTATATGCCTATTACGATGTGAACGGGGAATTACTGGGACTGAGCCGCTATGTGAGCCCGGCCGACCTGCCCCTTTCGCTCCAGGGCACGCTGCGCAACAATTACGGCGCCTACTGGGTGAGCGACCTTTTTGAAGTAGCCAACAGCGAAGGCACGACGTATTATGCCACCGTGGAAAACGCGGAAACGAAACTGGTGCTGAAAGCTTCGGATGGTAAAAACTGGAACACGTACTATAAATCGAAAAAAGCATAGATCGCAGTTTTGGTGTGTGGTAAAACAAGCCCTGATGCGCCTCCAGGCGCTCAGGGTTTTGTATTTTTTACCGGGATGATGCAGGGGATATTGTTAAAAAATATCAGCGTAACCGTATAGAATATACTGCAAGGCTGAACCACCCGGCTTTTTTTCTTCATCGTTCCGCATCTTTTGTTTCGCCCTGTTACTATCCGGTCATTTTCTCACGCGATGTTGGCTTACGTTAAGGCGTTTAACAATGCCTCCCGCAAATCTCCGAACGAACCCTCTGGACACAATTCGCTTGACTTGCGCAACACACCGGACTATATTTGAATCGTCATAATCAAAGATCACTAACTATTAAACCTTAAGCCATGAAAAAAATCTTTTTATCCGTAACACTGCTGCTGACAGTAGCTGTTGCGACAGCCTTTTCAAATGACGGGACCCGGATCAGCAAAGCGGTAGAAGCCTCCTTTAAAAAAGAATTCCCCGGTTCGGAAGTGCTGTCCTGGACCAGCCTCGGTGAATACAGCCGGGCGGTATTTATCCTGGGCGGTCACCGCACCGAAGCCTATTTCAGCGAAGACGGGCAGCTCCGCGGGAGCATCCGGTATCTTTTCTTCAGCCAGCTGCCGCTGGCGGTGATGACCGCTGTTGACAAACGTTATCCCTCCGCCGAGATTTCGGAAGTGCATGAGATCACGAACGATGAAGGCACCAATTACAGGATCAGCCTGGAGAAGGAAGGGAAAAAATACAACCTGAAAGCAGACGCCTGCGGTAATATCACGCAAACCGAAAGGGTAAAGAAATAAATGCTCAGTTCGCCGGATAGTAAAGTTTCCCGCCACGCGGGAAACTTTTTATTTTCCCAAAACTGTACTTTTGCGCGTCCCCGTTTGCGGGACGCCGCATTGTCTCACCTTATTGTGATCCGAAGGCGGGAAAAAATCATCCGACATGAACAAAGGACCCATCTCGCAATTTATCCGGCATCATTACCGTCACTTTAACGCGGCCGCGCTGGTCGACGCCGCAAAGGGATACGAAGCGCACCTCGATGCCGGCGGCAAAATGATGATCACCCTGGCCGGGGCCATGAGCACCGGCGAACTGGGCATCTCCCTGGCCGAAATGATCCGGCAGGGAAAAGTGGATATCATCAGCTGTACCGGCGCTAACCTGGAAGAAGACGTGATGAACCTGGTGGCGCATTCGCATTATAAAAGGATCCCCAACTACCGCGACCTGACCCCGCAGGAAGAATGGGACCTGCTCGAAAATCATTATAACCGCGTTACCGATACCTGTATCCCGGAAGAAGAAGCGTTTCGCCGTCTCCAAAAACACCTCGTTAAGCAATGGAAAGACGCAGAAGCAAAGGGAGAGCGTTTTTTCCCGCACGAGTTCTTGTACAAAACCGTGCTGAGCGGCGAATTAAAACAGTATTATGAAATCGACCCAAAAGAAAGCTGGATCGTGGCGGCCGCGGAGAAAAATATTCCCATCGTGGTGCCGGGCTGGGAAGACAGCACCACGGGTAATATTTTCGCAAGCTATGTGATCAAGGGTGAACTGAAAGCTTCCACTGTTAAAAACGGGATCGAATACATGGTCTGGCTGGCAGACTGGTACCGGCAAAACTCATCGGGCAAGGGTGTCGGGTTCTTCCAGATCGGTGGCGGCATTGCGGGCGATTTCCCGATTTGCGTGGTGCCGATGATGTACCAGGACCTGGAATGGCATGATGTGCCTTTCTGGAATTATTTCTGCCAGATCAGCGACTCTACCACGAGTTATGGTTCTTATTCCGGCGCCGTGCCAAACGAAAAGATTACCTGGGGAAAACTGGACATCCACACCCCGAAGTTTATTATTGAAAGCGACGCAACAATTGTGGCGCCGCTGATCTTCGCCTGGGTGCTGGGCTGGTAAGGATCATCAGCTGAATAAAAAACCCGGACTGCCTGGTCCGGGTTTTTTACAGACATACGCTACATCACCAGTAATTCTTTTTTGATCCGCTGGGCCGTTGTGGCATTTTGAAAACCGGCAATGACCAGGTAGATCAGGATGACTTTGGAGAGCCATCCCATCATCAGCGCCTTCGCGCCAAGCAGGGAAATACTGTAGATCCATAACCCCCCGATGATCAGCGCGGCAAGCACCATGGAGAGCAGGGGTTCTTTATACGACAAGAGCGCGAGCAGGATCATGATGACCGGCACGATCGAAATAGTCAGCATCGTTTTCGCGGTGACTATATTTACGACGGAGATAGCGATAAAATCGAAGATAAAAACCGTGATCGCGATACTGAACAGTTTATTCCTTGTTTTGCGAACCTCGATGGCAAGGATCTCCTGCTGCGTTTCCCGGTAATTGTCAAATATGTCTGTGACAATGGGTTCCTGTCCCGTTTCATCGTTCATTGTTCCTGATTTGATCATGAATATCGGGAAAAACGGGTAAAATAAGTTGCTGCTTCATGCGGGTTGCTTCACCTCCCCGCCATAACGCATCAGAATCCCTTTGGCACCTCCAGTTTGATATCTCTTTTCAGCATCTCGTTGCGGTTGGCCATTTCCCAGGCGGTATAAAAAACAAGCTGTGCCCTTTTGGCCATCAGGTTATAATAGATCTTGTCGGGGGTATCGGTTGGACGATGATAGTCGGCCCCCAGCATGCCGTCGTAATAAAAGATGATCGGGATTCCCTTTTGCGCAAAATTGTAATGATCGCTGCGGAAATAAATGCGGTTGGGATCCTTGGGATCGTTGAATTTATAATCCAGTTCCATTTTGGTATAGAGGTTGTTCATGCCCTCGCTGATCAGTTTCAGGTCGCTGCTGATCTTATCATCGCCCACCACATACACATAGTTCATCGAATCGCCCTGCTTGCGGCTGGCATCTACGCGGCCGATCATATCGATGTTCAGGTCGACCGTTGTTTTTTCTGCCGGGAAGATCGGGTGATTATTGTAATAGCCCGAACCCCAGAGTCCTTTTTCTTCGCCGCTCACGGTCATGAACACCATGGTACGGCGCGGGCCGTTGCCGGCCTGTTTGGCTTTCGCAAAGGCTTCGGCCAGTTGCAACACGCCGGTGGTGCCGGAACCGTCATCGTCGGCGCCGTAATAGATCACCGAATCGCCGCGTTTGCCAAGATGGTCATAGTGACCGGTAATAAACACGTATTCATTTTTAAGATCGCTCCCTTCCAGTACCCCGATCACGTTGGAGGCGGATGAGGTTTTGGTGATCTTGGCGTATTCAAGGTCAATATCGGCCGGGTATGTTTTGGGCGCCAGGGTGCCGGCTTTTATTTTATCAAAAAGCGCTTTGCCGTCTTCTCCCATGATGCGGGCGGCTGCATCGGCCGAAATGGTGAACGTGAAAGGTGTCTGTGCCGCTTTGTAACCGTTCATGCTCCAGTTGCTGCCGGCATTGATGCTGCGGCGCGGAAAATTATTGTATACGATCAGCAAACCCGCCGCTCCCCTGTTCATGGCCGCATTCATTTTGCCAAAGGCGCTTGCGGGAGAATTGAAACCGGTCTGCGCGGGTTTATAATCGGCCGGCGTGCCATCCACGACCATAACGAGTTTGCCCGCTACTTTCAGGTCTTTATAGTCATCCCTTTTATCGCCGTCGCTGATCCCGAAGCCGGCAAATACCACTTCGGAAAAACGCATGGTCGCTGCGAAATTATTGGTTTGGGGCTGGAAGTCTTTATTGAGTTCGAGCGCCGTGCCGTTGATTTTCATGGAGGCACCCGTCATCGAATCGCGGAACAGGGGGTAGTACTGGCGGTAACTGTCCTTATTTCCGGGGGCCAGCCCGAAGGATTTGAATTGCTCCTCGATATAGGTAGCGGCTTTTTCAAGACCGGGAGAAGGCGTGTCCCTGCCTTCCATTTCCTTGCTTGCGATTATATAAAGATGTTTTTTCATGCCATCCGGGGTAATGGCCGCGGCGGCTTTCATGGCATTCTTGTCTTTTTTCTGGGCGCCGGCAATTACCGGAAAGGCGAGCAGGAAAAGGATAATAAATCTTTTCAGCATATGGCGTGGTTGAATGATTGCATTACGCGCCGCCCCCGGCGACGCATAATAAATTGCTTTTTTTAATACTAAGACGATAAAAATAGTTTCTTCCGGCTATCAATGGAAGAAAAAATGATGACTGGCAGATTTTCAGGCGCAGGCAATTTTTTCCACCCGGCGGGCGTGCCGGCCGCCTTCGAATGCAGTGGTCATAAAGAGGGCCACCATTTTTTCGGCATCGCCTTCCCGGACAAAGCGCGCGGGGATGCAGATGATATTGGCATTATTATGTTCGCGGGCCAGCTGGGCCAGCTCTTCTCCCCAGCAAACCGCTGCCCTTACCCCCTGGTGTTTATTGGCGGTAATGGCCACGCCATTGGCGCTTCCGCAAAGGAGGATGCCAAATGCCGCTTCATCGTTTTCAACCGCGGCGGCCACGGGGTGCGCGAAATCGGGATAGTCTACCGAATCTTTGCTGTGCGTGCCGAAATCCTTGAACAGTAATCCTTTTCCTTCCAGAAAAGAGATCAGGTCTTCCTTGTAATCGTAGCCGGCATGGTCGCTGCCGATGGCGATCGGTTTATGCAGGTTGAAGGGGGAATGCATAGTGAAATTATTAGGTGTTAGCTATAAGTGCGTTGCTGCAGCAAAGGTATAACAATACTCAGGAACGGGATGTGATTGTAATCATGTGGAGATGGGGAATGAGTTACGGGTTACGGGTTATGGGTTACGAGTTGTGAATTTCGTGGATTGCAAAGGCATTAATAAAATGAAAGCTTCTTTTTTAAAGCAACAACTCCTGTCGCAAAGCTCATGGCTCTGCGCTAGCGGCTCAAAGCCGAAAAAGCAATTATCTGACAGGCGATTAAAAAAAGAGGAGTTGAATGACAATTAGATTTTTCAATAATCCTCACCTGCTTCTCCCCACTCCCCACTCGCCACTCCCCACTCTCCACCCGATAGCTATCGGGTCCCCAACCCTCATTTAGCTCCATTCCTTCTCTTCTTCCTGCTGCTGGCTGCGGTTAATACGCGATGCGATAACAATGCTCGCCTCGTAAAGCGCGTAAAGGGGAATGGTGACGATGGTCAGGCTGAACGGGTCGGTGGAAGGCGTGATAATGGCGGCCGCGATCAGGATGATCACGAATGCGTGACGCCGGTATTTTTTCAGGAAGCGACCGGTGACGATGCCGATCCGCGCCAGCACCATCACCAGCAGGGGCATCTGGAAAAGCACCCCGATCCCCACCGTGGTATAGACCAGGTTTTCGAGGTAATCTGAAAATGAGGGCATGATCTGTATCTGCGGGCTCAGCTTGTAATTAAAATAAAAATTCACCATAAAAGGCGTCAGGATATAATACCCGAATGCCACACCCGCGAAAAAAAGCAGGGAGACCCAGAAGATCACGCCGCGGGTTTTCTTTATTTCATTGGGAGAAAGCGCCGGTTTTACAAAACGCCAGAATTCCCAGAATATATAAGGAAAGGCGATGATGAAACCCCCGATGAACGCCAGCGTAAAGGAAGCGATGAACTGGCCCGTCATGGTCGTTTCCAGGAATTTGGCATCCACCTGTGCAAAACAGAGGGTATTGCCGATGCCGATACCGTGTCCCAGGCGGCATAGCCATCTGGCCGACACAAAATCGGAACGGGTGGGCGCGAAAAGGATTTCATTCACCACGAAATCCGAATAGATAAAAACGATCACGGCACCGATCAGCACGGCAATCACCGAACGGATCACATGCCAGCGCAATTCCTCCAGGTGGTCGATAAATGACATTTCCGCCTGGGGATCACTATTCCGCTTATTAAAAAAATCGAGGAGGGCCATGTTGCAAGAGGGCAAAGATAAGCGGGCGATGGGCAATAGGCAACAGGCAATAGGCAATAATCAATGGTCAACGGG
>CAYNSL010000032.1:22082-29136 GCA_964399755.1 uncultured Chitinophaga sp.
AATTTCCCAATCCGAAATTCCAAAATCCCCCCGCTACTTATTTCAACTTTTTCATCTTCACCATTTCGATCCGGGTATCGCTCACGTGCAGGATGTCGAATTCATAGTCGTCGATGATAATGCGTTCTTTCTGCCGGGGGATCGTTTCGTGGTAATTGATGATATAACCCGACAGGGTTTCGGATTCTTCCTCTCCGAACTCAAAACCATATTTTTCTTCGAGGTAATCGAGTTCGAGACGACCCGAAAACATGTATTCGTTTTCAGACAATTGTTTTTCCACGAATTCCTCCGTGTCGTATTCGTCCTGGATCTCGCCGAACAGCTCTTCGAGTACGTCTTCCATGGTGATGATCCCCGCCGTGCCGCCGAACTCATCCACCACCCAGGCAATGCTCTTGCGTTCCCGCGTGAACTTGCCGATCAGGTCGGTGGCGCTCATGCTTTCGGGTACCGCCGGTATCGGGAGCAGGACGGAACGGATCGAATCGGGTTTTTTAAAGAGGTCGAGCTGGTGCACATAACCGGTGATATGATCGATATTGCCGTCGAAGACCACAAGCTTGCTCAGTTTCGTTTCGCTGAACTTTCGCTTCAGGGCCTCGATCGTCGACCGGCTGTCGATGCCCACGATTTCTTTCCGCGGCACCAGGCACTGACGTATCCTGACTTTGGGAAGTTCCTGTGCATTCTCCATCAGCTGCGTATTGCGTTCCTGCCTTTCCTCATCGGCGGTGTGCTGGAAAAGATTTTTCAGGTCGCTCCGGTTGATGGGCTCCTTGGTTTTGTCGAGGCGGATATTGAAAACATATTTCAGCAGCCATTCCGAGAGATCGATCAGGCCCGAAGCGAGGGGTGAAAACATCTGGTAAAAAAAATCCGCCACATGGGCCAGCCGCAGCAGCAGTTTATTATTGCGCGCGCGGAAATAGGCGCGGGGTATGAACTCGGCGAGTACCAGCACGACAAAAGTGGCCAGCGCGATCTCCGACACGATGCGGAGCAGCGCCGACTCCAGGTGGAAGCGGTTCCAGAGGGGGCGCATGATGCTGCTGATCTGGAGGGCGAAGAACACCAGGAACAGGTTAAACCCGATCAGGGTACTGCCCAGGAATTTCGCGGGTGATTCGATAAACCGCGACAGGATCTGTACCGATACGCCGCCCTGTTTTTTTTTGATCTCCAGGCTCAGCCGGTTGGCGCTGTAAAAAGCCATCTCGATCCCGGCGAAAAAAGCCATGAGCAGCAGGGTAAGGATAAAAAAGAGTAAAGTGTCCCAGGAAAACATATTGCGAAGATAGAAAAGGGGGAGAAGAAGCGGGAGCCGGTGAAGGGTGGCCCTCAGGGTTTTTGGCGCATTGCAACGTGAATGGCTGTGCCTGTTATGCTTATAACTTTTTCTGTCGCGATCGTAAAACTCCGAACAGGGCTCAACAGGGCCCCAAAAATTCGCGGACCGCCCTTTCGGCTTCGGCACAGGCCCTGTCCAGGGAGTCGTTGATGATAACGCGATCGAAGCGGTTTTTGAAGGTCAGCTCATAGGAAGCCTTGCTGATACGCGAGCGGAGCGACTCGGGGGTTTCGGTGCCCCGCGCTTTCAGTCTTCTTTCCAGTTCTTCAATCGAGGGGGGTTCAATGAACAGCGAGAACGATTGTTTGGGATAGAGCGATTGCACATTGAGCCCTCCCTTTACATCCACATCCAGTAAGGGCGCTTTGTCATGACTCCAGATACGGTTCATTTCGCTTTTGAGCGTGCCGTAATATTTACCGGCATATACCATTTCCCATTCCACGAATTCCTGCCGGTTGATCCGGTCTTTAAATTCATCAACGGTGATAAAATAATAATCCACGCCGTCTTTTTCATTATTGCGCGGGGGCCGCGTGGCGCAGGAAATGGAAAAAGCCAGCCGATCGGGCATGGCTTTCAGCAAATGCCGGGTAACGGATGTTTTACCCGCACCCGAAGGCGCGGCAATGATGATGATTTTATGCTGAAGGTCAGGCATGGGGGTAAAGTGAGCAAATGTAGAGATTAATGGCTTGTGAAACCGCCCCCGGGAAACCTGTTTTTATTGATTGCCGGAGACCACCCGCATCATTTTATTTTCTTTCGTAATTAATGATCATGATGAGGTCCCTTGTACCGGTTTGTTTCAGTCCGTGTTCATTGCCGGCCAGGGTCAGTATGGCGTCGCCGGCACTAACCCTGAATATCTCCCCGTTCATGGTCATTTCACCCTCCCCGTCAATGATATAATAGATCTCCTCATCTTTTTGCAGGTGGTAACCGATGGAAGAACCGGGATGAAGGATCCTTTTAGAGAACTGGAGTTTTGAACCGGCCGCGGTTTTAAAAAAACGGAAAGCGGTGGTTTGTCCTTCGCCCTGGTGCGGGCCCGCTTCGGCAAGGGCGATGTCTTTTTCATGTTCGAGCAGGTATCCCCGCTGCGGCGACCGCCGCGAGAAACCGCTGATGCAAAACAGGGCGGACAGCAAAAACAGGAGCCATGCGACAGGCAGATTGTAATTTTTCATTTGGGAAAATGGTTGATTAATATGGATGTTTTTGTGAGACCGAACCCTTTACGAAAGTTAGCAAGTTCCGGGTTTTCATTCAGCGGAAAGCGGGGTAAATTTGTATTATGATGACGAATTACGAGCGGATCGAGAAAGCCATTCACTATTTGAAAGAGCATTTCCGGGAGCAGCCGGAACTGGATGAAGTGGCGAAACAGGTGCACCTGAGCCCATTTCATTTCCAGCGTCTTTTCCGGGAATGGGCGGGGGTAAGCCCCAAAAAATTCCTGCAATTCATCAGCGTGGAATATGCCAAGGGGTTATTGAAAAAAGAACATACGCTTTCGGATGTAAGCTTTGAAACGGGGTTGTCGGGCACAGGCCGTTTGCATGACCTCTTTATCGGGATCGAAGGGATGACGCCCGGTGAATACAAAAACGGGGGAGAACAACTGCGGATCCATTACAGTTTTGCGGAGACGCCCTTCGGTGATATCCTGATCGCGTCGACAGAGAAAGGGATCTGTTCGCTTCAGTTCGTGCAGGAAACCGCCGGTGGTTTGGCGGGGTTAAAAACGCAATTCCCCAAAGCGACCCTTATCCAGAAAACAGATTCGCAGCAGCAACAGGCCCTGCGTTTTTTCAGCGCCGACTGGAGCGATCTTGAAAAACTGAAACTGCATTTAAAAGCCACGCCTTTTCAACTCAAAGTCTGGCAATCTTTATTACATATTCCTCTCGGGGATGTCTCCACCTACGCATCCATTGCTTCGGAAATAAAAAATCCCAAAGCCGCGCGGGCCGTGGGAACGGCCATCGGGCAGAACCCTGTGGCCTTCCTGATCCCCTGTCACCGCGTGATCCGGTCAACCGGGCTCCCGGGAGGATATCACTGGGGGACGGGCCGCAAGACCGCCATCCTGGGCTGGGAAGCAGCGCAAATTTCTCCAGCCGTTTAATTCAGCAAGTTCCGGGTTGTGAGCCCCGCGCCGGTAATGCATTTTTACGGCATAAAAAAAATATCATGAAACCATTCAGGATTGTCCCGCTTTCAGCGGCATATGCGCAAAGGATCCGTGAAACCCGTCTCGACGATTTTGGTCACGAAGTGATCGCGCTTGTAGCTACCGGAAAAGGTCCCTGCCGGGTCTCGCTAAAACCTTTTGTTATCGGCGAGGATGAGCGCCTGCTCTTTTCCTATTCGCCCTTTTCGGTTGACAACGCCTTTAACCAGCCGGGTCCCGTGTTCATACACAGTAAGGAGGTGGAACCTTACAGCGATGTGCACCGCTTTCCGCCGGAGATCAAGGCCGATAAGGAGAATTTTCCCCTTACCCTGATCGGTTACAGTAAAAGCCAGAAAATGGTGTTTACAAAACTGGTGGGTGACGAGGATATTGATGTATTGATCCCCCGCGTTTTTGAGGAGAACCCATCCATCGATTATTTGCATGTGCGGAACGCCGAAGCGGCCTGTTTTATTTGCAGGGTGGAACGGGGCTGATGCAGGCACGAACTTATCAGCTGACAGTAAATTGGCGTATCGTTATTTTTTACTACTTCATTGTCAGCGCAGCCCGTTGGCGGATGGGGCGCCGGAAATGATAAACCCGGATATGCGTTTTGTTTCTATGTTGAAACAAATCAATTTTGTAAATAAAAGCATGAAAAATAAAGAACAGCTCATTCACGACCTGCTCGATATTTCCGGAGCAGTGCGTTATGTGGCGGTATACGATGAGGACGGGCTTTCCATCAGACAGCGAAGCGATATCGATCATGCCAGTTCCGGGGAGTCGGATAAATATGAAGAACTCCTCGTCAATCCAACCCTGATCAAACTGGCCTCACAACGGGGAAATATTGATTGCGGGGGGCTTGACTATTTTATCATCCGCTACGGCAATTTTTTTGTTTTACTGATCCCTGGCCCGAACGGGCATCTGAATCTCGGGATCGAACCGGATCAGCAACCTTTTTTATTACTTGATCCCGTGTATGCGGTACTGGAAAAATATAACCTGCGGGTAACAAAAAAATGATCCCGGGCGGTAATAAGAAATAAATTTTACGGTAACGGGTTTGCCGGAATGTTTTATTGTTCTCTGTTATCCTACCGCGTTTTACTTTCCAGCAGGGCTTTCCCGCCGTTTTCCCATTCGCTTTTCAGTATACTCAGTACGATGCTGTCGCGCCGGCCGCCGTATGCCAGCGGCATATGGTTCCGAAGGATCCCTTCTTCCACGCAACCGATCGCTTTCATCGCGGCGATGCTGGGGGCATTGTTGGCGTCTGCCCGGAACTCGCAGCGTTCCAGTCCCCATTCTTCAAAAACAAAGCCGAGCAGGAGGAGCTTACAGTGCCGGTTCAGTCCTGTGCGCTGAAACGCTTTCCCGTACCAGGTAAATCCCAACTGCGTGGTTAGGTAAGCCTGCTGGATATCGTAGAAACGGGTGCTGCCGGCATAGCTGCCCGCCTGTTTGTCGTATACGATAAAGGGGTATTCCTTTTTCTCCTGCAGGTTTTTAACAGCGCTGCCGATATAATTGCGGAGGTTTTCTTCGCCTGCGGCGGTCACGAGGCCGTATTTCCAGATCCCGGGTTCGTGCAGGGAATAGGGGAGCAGGTGTTCGAAATCATCTTCCCGGATCGCGCGAAGCAGTACACGTTCATCTTCAAGAACGGGGGACAGGGAAAAGATATCGGCGGACATGGGGCAAAGATAAGTTGGATGAAACCACGGAGGAAAAAGAAGAAATCACGGAGGCACGGAGTGCGGGGAGAAAGTAAAGAAAATACGGAGACAGGGAAAATGCCGAAAACACAGAGAAAATACAGAGAGAATTCTTTATGTCTCTGTGTCGCCCTACTATACCAGTATTTACTAATTAATCCGGTGTAAGCGCACACTGAGGTTCGATGCTGTGCAACGATTATTTTACGATCATCGGGAATTTCCAAAATCTTTAAACGGCCGACGCATATCACGCAACCCACAAACTATAAACATTTTATCACGCCTAACCTAACACTTAACACTTAAAACTTAACACCTGTAGTGGCGCCTAAAAAATGAAGAAACCACAAAATATACAGCGTGTACATGGCGACTTTGTGATTTTTCTTAACCTGTCACTCTCTTTATATCCGCCCCCAGCATCCGCAGCCGCCCGTCAATATCCTGGTAACCGCGGTCAATCTGCTCGATATTCTGAATGACGCTTTTGCCTTCGGCGCTGAGCGCAGCGATCAGCAGCGCCACACCGGCGCGGATATCGGGCGAGCTCATCACGATTCCCCGCAGGGGTTGTTCCCTTTCCAGGCCGATCACCACCGCGCGGTGCGGGTCGCACAGCACGATCCTTGCGCCCATGTCGATCAGCTTATCGACAAAGAACAAACGGCTTTCGAACATTTTCTGGTGAACAAGCAGCGAACCTCTCGCCTGTATCGCCGTTACCAGCACGATGCTCAGCAGGTCGGGCGTAAAACCGGGCCAGGGATGATCGTAGATAGTCATCACAGATCCGTCGAGAAAAGTTTGTATTTCGTAACAATCCTGCGCGGGGATATGGATATTGTCGCCGTTATATTCCAGTTTTATACCCAGTTGTTTGAATTTTTCAGGGATCACGCCCAACTGGCCGATCCCCGCGTTGAGGATGGTAATATCGCTTTGGGTCATGGCCGCGAGCCCGATGAAGGATCCCACTTCGATCATATCGGGGAGCATCCGGTGTTCGGTGCCGCCGAGATACCGCACGCCTTCGATGGTCAGCAGGTTGCTGCCGATGCCCGAAATCTTCGAGCCCATTTTATTCAGCATACGGCAGAGTTGCTGGATATAGGGTTCGCAGGCCGCGTTATAGATCCTGCTGGTGCCGTTCGCCATTACGGCGGCCATGATGATATTGGCGGTACCGGTTACCGAAGGTTCATCCAGCAATAAATCCGTCCCTTTCAGCGAGGGCGCATCGAGATGAAAGAAACCGTCTTCTTCATGATAAATAAAGGAAGCGCCAAGTTTTTCAAAACCGGTGATATGCGTATCCAGCCGGCGCCGCCCGATCTTATCGCCTCCGGGTTTGGGGATAAAGGCTTTCCGGTAACGCGAGAGCATGGGGCCTGCCAGCATCACCGATCCACGGAGTCGTCCGCTTTTCTTTTTATAGGCTTCGCTGCGGAAATAATCTATATCCACCCTGTCGGCCGTAAAGGAACAGGTATCGCGCGTACTGCGTTCCACTTTTACATTCATCTCGCTAAGCAGATCGATCAGCAGGTTAACATCGATAATATCGGGGATATTGCTGATCGTTACTTTTTCAGGTGTCAGCAGCACGGCGCTGATCACCTGCAGGGCTTCATTCTTGGCGCCCTGCGGGGTGATGGAGCCGTTTAGTTTTTTACCGCCATTGACTTCGAAGGAATACATTGTTAGTATAAAGAGTATATAAGTATATAAAGTATCTAAGGGGTTCTAAGGTGCAAGGTAAATTAATTGGGCGGATCGTTTTATCGGGAAGGGGGG
>CAYNSL010000033.1:0-20943 GCA_964399755.1 uncultured Chitinophaga sp.
CCGATACCATCAATAAGCAAATGACCGCCGTGGAGGAAGTGTTGTACCAGACCAAGTCCAAAAGCGGCCAGGACCCCCTGAACTATCCCATCCGGCTGAACGATAAACTGGGAGGCGTTTTCGATGCGGCGGCCAGCGGGAATGCGGCTCCTTCCAAACAGGTGAAAGAAGTGTATGCAGAACTGGCCAGGCAATGCGACGAGCAGATCGCGAAATTAAAAAGCATCATCGACGGGGATATTGTAAAGTTCAACCAGCTGGTGCGGGATAAATCATTACCCCTGATCCTGCTTAAAAAAGAAGAAGTAAAAAATTAAAAAGGCTGCGTAAACCGGGTCCCGGATCTTAGCCGAAATTCACCTGCATACCGGGGCTGGGGTCTTTCGTGTTGGAAACGCGGGGGATCTTTCTCGTCCTTTGCCTGAGTACCTCCATGGCCTCTTCCTTCGAAGCGAATTCGTTATTCAGGTTAACGAGGTTATCGGCGAGCTTGTCATAGCGTTTCGTCATCAGCCATAAAAAGATATGGAGGTAATGGATCCCGTCGAAAGTGAGCACTCTTTTCTTTGCGAATACATCTTTGTTTTTCAGGAACTCTCCCGGGATATCCGTGTAATGCAGGGCGGGGCGGATATGGTGAACGGCATGGTAGCCGTCGTTCCAGCAGGTTTTATTATACTTCGTGTTGATGCAGTTGATCGTGTTCTCGTCAAGGTCGTTCGGATCTACGAACGCGTGCTGCGCCCAGTTGCCCAGCATCATCACGAACCGGGCGAACAGGAAGGGGATGATGAAGATAAAAAGCGTGGCGTGAAAATTGACAAAACACATGCCGACGCAGAAAAGATAAAAGGAGAGTTCGCCGATGGTTAGCCGCATGTAGAATTTTTTTCTTTTGCGGCTGAAAAAGTACATGAAGGTGTCGCGGAAACCAAGGAAGAGGAAACGGAGATAGTAGCTGAAAAATCCCCGCAGGCTGTCGCGGTTATAGGGAAGCGTGCTGCTCGCGTCGTCGTGGTAATTGTTTTCCACGTGGTGCATACCCATGTGGTGTACGAAATAGGTTTCAGGCGTATGGCCGAACAACGGGCAAATGCCCCAGATGATCCAGTGGTAGAGCCAGGTGTATCCTTTTTTAAAAAGCTTGCGGTGACTGATGCAATGGAGCATGAGACCAAACCTTCCTTTAAAATACAACTGGGATAAATAAAAATAAGGGGCGTAGAGTAACCACCAGTACCCCCCTTGCAGCAACGGGGTGTACAGGATGATGGCGGCGGGGACGATCAGGAGATGAATGGCGGTGAGCAGGTGAATAAAAGGGAGGTCCCTTTTATCGTTGATATACTTTAGCCAGAATTTTTCGTAAGGACTATAATTTTTCGGTTCGGTATATACGGGGTCAGTAATTACGGTCAGGGCCTTCATTGCAGGTTATATAAGTTCAAAATATTCCACCCTGTCATTCAACGATTGACCAGACTTTCAAAAAACGCCGGGGATCACTCGGTAATAGTTCGTGCAGGGGCCATAAAAATACAGGTTTCTTCAATACCCGGGTTATTTACAGGCCCCAAATTTGAGGCGCGCGACATGATTTAAGTCATTTAGTGACAATATTTTGGATGCCAATATCCTATCCGCTTTGTTCTTAAGCTTTTGGAAATCCGGGCATAATTAAGGAAATCAGTATTGAACCATTAACCGGCGGGTAACAACAGGAACTCTTCCCCTGAATTATTTTGCGTGTACCCGCATGGAACCTGGCCGCCAGATATTTCAAACCCCATCCCGGCTCCGCTGGAATACATTCAAGTGGTCCAGCCGCCTCATTTTGTTTTTACTGTTCCTGATGATCCCCATCGTCTGGCTGGCGATGGCCTTTGATGTTAAACCCATCCTGCCCGGATTGTCGGATACTTATTTTACCCGGATCAGCCATCCCGCCATTCCCCGGGGATTCAGCCCGAAAGAAAAAAGAAAATACCAGGGCTATGCCGGTTTTTTAAAACTGAAAAAACAGAACGCGCTCTATTCGATGCGGGAAAAGAACCGGGCCATGACTTCATCCGTCCGGGCCGCTTTTTACGTTGACTGGGACCCGCAGGCTTTCTATTCCCTGCAAAACCATATCACCGAACTGAACATGGTGATGCCCGAATGGTTTTTTATCGACCCCCATGCCGATACATTGCGGACAGAGATCGACAACGACGCCCTTGAACTGCTGAAACGCCACCCGGTGAAAGTGCTGCCCATCCTGAGCAATGTGAACACGACCTATCACAACGGGAATTTCGACGGCGCCCTCCTGGGCCGTGTGCTGAACGACCCGCTGAAACGACAACGCCTGCTGGATGATATCGTTAAATTACTTGACCGGTATCATCTGCAGGGCATCAATATCGATTTCGAGGAGCCGCAGGAGAATACGCTCGACAACCTGCATGCCTTTCAGCGTGCATTGTACGCGCGGCTGCATGCGAAGGGCTTGCTCGTTACACAGGATATCATGCCCGACGACGAAGATTTCAGGCTGGCGGAGCTGAACAGGTACAACGATTATCTTTTCCTGATGGCCTATGACCAGCATTATACCAGCAGCAGCCCGGGCCCGGTGAGCGACCAGAAATGGGTGGAAAAAGAACTCGATGAAGTGGCGCGTTACCTTCCCTCCGAAAAGATCATCCTGTGCATCGCGGGTTACGGGTACGACTGGCCAGCGGGGGGTGCGGCCGCCACGGTTACTTTTCCGGAAGCGATGTCGACCGCCCGGGAATTTAACGCGCCGATCGATTTCAATAACGACAGTTACAATTGCAATTACAGCTATACCGACTACAAAGGGATCCGGCACAGCGTTTATTTCATGGATGCCGCGGGCAATTTCAACAGCATGCGCTTTGCCGATGAGTTCGGCGCGGGGGGTGTCGCGCTGTGGCGGCTGGGTGCGGAAGACGAAAGGATCTGGAAGTTTTACCGGCGCGAGCTTAACAGCGCTTCTCTTTCCCGCGAACCATTCGACTGCTCACAGTTAGGGATAACCGATATTACAACCGAGGATCCCGATTACGGCATGAGCGAGGGCGAGGTGCTGGATGTGGTGAGCGAACCCCAGAAAGGGATCATCGGTATCGAAACCGATACAGCCGAAAAACTGATCAGCGAGGAAATCTACCGGCAACTACCCACGCGTTACGTGATCCGGCGCTTTGGCAAAGTGCGGAACCAGGTGATCCTGACTTTTGACGACGGACCCGATCCCGCCTATACCCCGGCCATCCTCGATATCCTGGAAAAGGAAAAAGTGCCCGCCGCTTTTTTCGTGGTGGGGATGAACGCCGAAGCGCACCTGCCCCTGCTGCGCAGGATTTACCGGGAAGGATTCGAAATCGGGAATCACTCATTTACCCATCCCAATATGGCCACCGTGAGCATGAGCCGTGCCGAAACCGAAATGGAAGCTACCCGCCTGCTGATCGAATCGGCTACGGGGCGCAGCACCATTTTGTTCCGGGCTCCCTATAACGCCGACGCAGAACCGAGAACGGCGGTGGAATTAAAACCGGTAGCAAGGGCCAGGCGCAATAACTATTATACCGTGGGGGAGAGTATCGATCCGGAAGACTGGGACATCGCGCATGGCGTGAATGCCGATACAATTTATAACAGGATTGTGCGGCAATATGAGGCGCGTCCCGACAAGGGGATCATCCTGCTGCACGATGCCGGCGGGAACCGGGAAGCCACGGTGAAGGCCTTGCCCCGGATCATTCATTATTTTAAGTCCAGGGGCGTTCAGTTCGTAACGGTGGCCAGCCTGCTGGGTGGATTGTCAAAAGACGCGATCATGCCACCCGTGCACAATGAACTGGTGAGCATGAACAGCTGGGTCACGGTATTTATCTACTGGACCGGTCGTTTTCTCTTCGCGGCATTCTGGGTGGCGATCCTGCTGGGTCTCGGAAAAATTCTGTTCATGGGCATCATGGCCGCCCGGCAGTATGTTATCTCCCGTAAAGAATCGGCGCGACTGGCCAACCTGCTAAACGCGAAAGTGAGCATTATTGTCCCGGCCTATAACGAAGAGATAAATGCGGTTCGCACCCTGCAAAACCTTTTGCGGCAGGATTACCCCGATTGCGAGATCATTTTTGTTGACGATGGCTCCACGGACCAGACCTTTGCTTCGGTAGCCCGCGCATTCCCGCTTGCGTCGCGGGTAAAATTGTTTACCAAATCCAACGGCGGGAAAGCATCGGCCCTCAATTTCGGCATCGCACAGGCCAGCGGTGAATTCGTGGTATGTATCGACGCCGATACCCAGCTGAAACCCGATGCCGTCAGGCAGCTCATGAAATATTTCGTGAGCGATGAAGTGGTGGCTGTCGCGGGAAATGTGAAAGTGGGCAATGAAAAAAACATGTTGACCAAATGGCAGTCCATCGAGTATACCACTGCGCAAAATTTCGACCGGCGCGCCTTCGACCTCCTCAATGGTATAACCGTAGTCCCGGGCGCCATCGGGGCCTTCCGTAAAAACGCCGTTATCGCCGCGGGCGGTTTTACAAGCGATACACTGGCCGAGGATTGCGACCTGACGATCCGGCTGCTGCGCAACGGGGGAAGGGTAAGGAATTGTCCCGATGCCGTGGCGGTAACCGAAGCCCCGGAAACCCTGCGTCAATTCATGAAGCAGCGGTTCCGCTGGAGCTATGGCATCATGCAGAGCTTCTGGAAAAACCGCGACGCCTGTTTTAATCCCCGCTACCGCGCGCTGGGAATGCTGTCGCTGCCCAATATCCTGCTTTTTCAGATACTCATGCCCGTTATAGCCCCGCTGGCCGACCTCTTATTCTTTATCAGCATCGGGCTAAGCTGGAATGACCCAAAAATCCGGCACCAGCTCCTGCTTTTTTACGGGCTCTTCCTGCTGGTGGACGTTGCCGTTTCGGTAATGGCCTTCCTTTTTGAAAAGCGCAGTTTTTCGCGGTTGATCTGGCTCATCCCGCAGCGTTTTGTATACCGTCAGCTGATGTACGTGGTATTGTTCCGTTCACTGCGCAAGGCGATCAAGGGGGAAGTGCAGGGCTGGGGTGTGCTGAAACGAACCGGCAATGCCGTGCTGGCCGAAGAAAAAATTCCGGTCTGATCATTCGCCCGCCAGCCCGGGCCTCCGGGCGCGTGTCCGCTCCAGTGATTGTTCGTAGCGCCAGGCTTCTATTTTTTTATGATCGCCGCTCATCAGCACCCCGGGCACTTTCCAGCCGCGGAAATCTTCAGGACGCGTATACACGGGCGGGGCAAGCAGGTTGTCCTGGAAAGAATCAAACAAGGCAGAGGTTTCATCATTAAGCACACCGGGCAGCAGGCGGCCGATCGCATCCACGAGGATGGCGGCGGGCAATTCGCCGCCGCTGAGCACATAATCACCAATAGAGATCTCACGGGTTACAAAATGTTCCCGGATCCTTTCATCTATTCCCTTATAATGCCCGCAGATCAGCAGTAGCTTTTGTTTCAGGGAAAGCGTATTCGCCATGGATTGACTGAAGGTTTCCCCGTCGGGTGTCAGGAAAATAATCTCGTCAAATTTTTTTTCAGCCGAGAGTTCCTCGATCGCCCGGGCCAGGGGTTCGCACATCATCACCATCCCGGCACCTCCGCCATACTGGTAATCGTCCACCTGCCCGTATTCATTCACCGCCCATTTGCGCAGGTGATGCACCTGAACGGTCAGCAGGCCTTTTTCCTGCGCCCGTTTCATCATGCTGTGCTGCAGCGGGCTTTCCAGTAATTCGGGGATCACGGTGAGTATATCGATGTGCATAGGGCAAAGATATAGTCCTTTCCCCGATGCGTCTCCTGAAAGGGACTCATCGGGGAATCTCAGACGAGTCCCCTTCGGGAGACTCGTCTGTAAAGAAAGAGAAACCCCCGGGGAACCGGGGGTCGTACAGAAACAAAAACCAACAATAACTCATTTTCATGAGTTAAATAAGTGTATGTAAATGCACTCGTGGCATCGGGAACAAAACTAAGCGCTGCGGGTACCTGTGAAAATGACGCTGATCATAGGCGCAGGTGATTGCTGTCAGGTATGACAGACCACGGCCGATCCCGGGGATTGCGGCAGTTCCGGGCTGATAAAGGGAATACCGAGGTTCAGTCCCCGCAGTATCAGTACCATTCCCATCAGCACCACGAAATAAGGTATCCATTGCCGGAAGGCCAGTCTTGTTTTTGTTTTCAGCATTTGCCCGGCATAGGCTACGCCCATCATCATGGGCAGCGTGCCCGCGCCAAACAGGGCCATGAACAAAACGCTGTCTGTTACGCGCGTCAGTGACAGGGTAGCCGCCACCGCCACGTACACCATCCCGCAGGGCAGCAAACCGTTGGCCACGCCCAGCAGCCCGAAACGGAGTGGACGGGGATTCGGTCCCAGCAGCGAGCCGATCAACCTGCTAACGTTTCCGTATAACCGATTTATGAAAGGGAAGCGGATCGAACGCCGTCCTGCAAAATAAAGCAGGGCCAGCGCGATCACCAGGATGCCCAGCCCGATCGAAAACCATTGCTGGTAACCGCTGATATAGATCCTCCGCCCGGCCAGGCCGAAAAGCAGGCCGATCACCGCGTAGGTGCATATCCGTCCGAACTGGTACAGGAGCAGGGAAAAGAATTTTTGCGGCGCTGATAAATGACGGGTGGGCAGGGCCAGGCTAAGGGGACCGCACATCCCCGCGCAGTGCAGGCTGCCTGCCGCCCCTAGGGCAAATCCCGATATGATCAGCGGCCAGCTTATCATAATACATGCAGGTTTTTTTCGGCGTAATATTTTTTTCCCGCATCGCTCCAGTTGATCTTCACGGTGTAATTACCCGGCTTTACGGCAGTAAGCGGAATGAGCTGAAAGGCGCCGGGACCGGTTTGCAGGGCCATTTTTTTATCGCGCTGCTCATCATACGCGCAATAAAACCAGATATCCCCGTGCAGTTCACGGTTCTTCATTTCCGCGGGCAACTGCAGCAGGATGCCTTCCGGGGTTTGTTCCAGGGTTACCGCTGTTGCAAATCCGCTGGCATGGGCCGATGCGTCGATCACCTGCTGGTAGCGCAGTTCCGTTTTGTAATAATCTTTCTCCACCAGTTCGTAGCGGGTGTTCAGGGAACGGTAGACCAGGTAGCCCATGCCCGCGCCAAAAACAAGAAAAGTGACCAGTAATTTGTTTCCCCAGTTCATATGCGTTTTTTTATTTGTCAGTCGCGGTGAAAAGGACCCATGAAATTGGTGGAGATGCTGGTGATCTTCTTATCTCCGCGGTATAGGCCCACATTCAGTTTTGTTTTTCTTTTGCTGATGAAATTACCGGGCAGCACGATGAAGAAAGAACCTTTCCCGATATCTTCTTTTTTTACAAGGATCTCTTTTCCTTCCGCTTCGATCACCCTTCCCGGCGCGTTTTCAAGCCGCAGGGTGAGCGGGATATCCTCCAGCGATTTGTTCACCACTTTGATGATATAGAGATTCGAAAGGCTGTCGTTCTCCCTTTCCTGGTACAGTTGCCCGGGCGCCCTCACGATGGTGCCGCCGATCTCTTTGCGGGTGGCCAGCAGTACGCCGAGCACTCCTGTCAGCACCACCAGCAGGATGGTATAGAATTTCATCCGCCCGGTGTAGCGGAGATGCTTTCCTTCAGCGATCCCGTTTTCGGAAGCATAGCGGATCAGACCGGGGGGCCGGTTCACCGCCGCCATCATTTTATTACAGGCGTCGATGCAGGCGGTACAACCCACGCATTCCATCTGTGTGCCGTGGCGGATATCGATCCCGGTAGGACAGACTTTTACGCACTGGAAGCAATCGATGCAGTCGCCCGTTTCCGTTCCCGGCTTTTTTTCTTTTTTATATTTTTCCCTGGGTTCGCCGCGTTTGTAATCGTAGGCCACGATCATCGAATTTCGATCGAGCAGCACGCCCTGCAAACGACCGTAGGGACATACCACCGTGCAAACCTGTTCCCGGAAAAACGCGTATACGCCGTAGAAAACCCCGGCGAAAACAAGGATGGATAAAAATCCTACAACATGTTCGCTTACGGGCTCGGTGATGATCTTTTCCAGTTCATCGACCCCGATGATATAGGCAAGAAAGAAATTGGAAATGATAAAGGCGAGCAGGAAGAAGGCGATATGCTTTGTCAGTTTGATCCGGATCTTCCGGCCTGTCCAGGGCGAATTTTTCAGCAGGCGCTGTTTGGCGGCGCTGCCTTCGATCCAGTATTCCACTTTACGGAAAAGCATTTCCATGAAAATGGTCTGCGGGCATACCCATCCGCAGAACAGGCGCCCGAAGGCTGCCGTGAACAGCACGATGAAAATGATGAAAGTGACCATCGTGAGCCCGAAGATGAAAAAATCCTGGGGCCAGAAGATCTTCCCGAAAATGATGAATTTGGCATCAGGGATATTGAAGAGAAACAGCGGCCGCCCGTTCATTTTGATGAAGGGAAGGGCAAAAAACAGCGCGAAGAAACCCCAGCTTACCCAGGTGCGGATATGATAAAACCGCCCTTCCGGTTTCTGGGCATAAACCCAATTCCGTTTACCGCGGGCATCCACCGTAGCGATCCGGTCGCGGAACGATTCGGAGGATATGTCACCGGTATCCTGCACATGGTTTTTTGTTTCTTCCATTTATTTTCTTTTTCACGGGTTCTTCACCCCGGTCTTCTTCACCGTGTCTGCCACCGGAATAACCGCAGCGGGTTCCTCCTTCATTTCCACGCCCTGCGGCGCTTTGGGATTGGGCGGGTTGCTGCCGTGCAGCGATTTTACATAACTGGCCACTTTGGCGATCTGGGTATTCGAATAAGCCATTTGCCATTGCGGCATCGCGTTGATGCCATAGCGGATGGTTTTAAAAATATTCTTGATATCATTTCCATGCAGCCAGTAATCATCGGTCAGGTTGGGGCCCACATCACCGGCGCCGGATTCCTTATGACAGGTAGCGCATGATTTCTGGAAGATTATTTTCCCTTCCGCCAGGTCGCTTGCCGATGTTAAAAGCTTTACGGTGTTTTCATCCACCGCCTCACCTTTGGATTGCAGGTATTCTTTGATCTGCAGTTCAGCTTTGGCTACCGATCTTTCATATTCTTCCTGGCTCGAGGGACCGTTGTGCGATACATGGAACCGCCATAAATAAACGGCCGCGAAGAGGATGGTGCCATAAAAACCATAGAGCCACCAGGGCGGAAGCTTGTTGTTCAGCTCCCGGATCCCGTCGTATTCATGTCCCAGGTCAAGCTCGGCTTCCTGGCTCACCGGTTTTAATTTATTGAAACGATCCCACCAGGATAAGCGTAAACTTTTTTCTTCTGTGGTTTCCTCCGTCCATTCGCCGGATGCCAGTTTTTCCTTCCGTGCTTTCAGTAATGATCTGTAGTGTACCGATAAGATGAATAACACGGCCAGTTCGAGTACCACGACGGTCAGCATCAGGATGAAATTGGCAGGTGTCATTCCCCCGATTGTGCCCGCGGCTTTCACCGGATTCGTTTTATCGGCGCCCTGCGCCAAAACAGCGGGGGCTGTCAGCAATAACGCCGGTATCAGTAAAGACGTGATCATGGATTGTTTGATCCCTTTCTCAGTCCCTGGTTTTTTGCGGAGACGGGCCACGGACAGCAGTTTCGCCGCCATGATCCCGATACCGATCAGCAAAATGATCATCAGGGAGAACAGGATCACCGCCAGCCGGTTACTGAAGAGGGAAGGAGCGGGCGGGCCGGCAGCGTGTACGGCCTGGATACCCGCCAGGAACATACCGCCCAGCAGGAAAGTCGCCTTTTTAATATTTTTTCGCATCATAGGTGCTTGTTTATGTTTATAACTTAATTATCCAGCGGTATCCTGCTGATTTCATCAAAATGTTTTTTGCGGGTGCGGAACACCCAGGTCAGCATCACCGTAAAAAAGAGAACGAAGATGACCAGGGAAATCATTCCCATTAAGTCAACCCCGCTGATCTTTTCGATATAATGAATGAATTTCATGTGCGCTTATTTTATGATTTCGGCGATCGGTTTTTTCGGTTCCAGTTTGATATCGCGTCCCAGCCGTTGCAGGTATGCGATCAGGGCAATGATCTCCGCGTCGGCCGGTGAATCAATCTTGTCTTTTTTCAGGTTGGCCGCGATTGAATCCGCCTGCCGCATCAGGTCGCGGTTGGCGATCTTATCATAACCCGCGGGATAGGGCACGCCCAGTTTCCGCATCGCGCGGATCTTGGCGGGCGTGGAAGCCGTATCGATGGGCCGGTCGAGCAGCCAGACATATTGCGGCATCAATGAACCCGGCGACATGGAACGCGGATCATACATGTGGTTATAATGCCAGCTGTCGGGGTATTTGCCGCCCTCCCTGGCGAGGTCGGGACCGGTACGCTTGCTTCCCCACTGGAAGGGGTGATCGTAAACAAATTCTCCTGCTTTTGAGTATTCGCCGTACCGCGCCACTTCATCGCGGAAGGGCCGGATCATTTGCGAGTGACAGGTATAACAGCCTTCCTTGACATAGAGATCGCGTCCCTGCAATTCCAGCGGCGTATAGGGTTTTACGCTGGCGATGGTGGGCACGTTCGATTTGACCAGGAAGGTGGGGATGATTTCTATCGCCCCGCCGATGGCCACGAGGATAAGACTGGCGATCAGCATGGTCACCGGTTTCCTTTCGATCACGCGGTGCCAGAATTCTTTTTTATGCGAGGCTTCTTTGACCAGCGCCGGCGCTTCGGCCGCTTCATTGGCGATGAATTTGCCTTTCGCGATGGTCTTGTAAAGGTTGTACACCATCATGATGGCGCCCGCGAGGTAGAGCGCTCCGCCGATGCTGCGCGTGATATACATCGGCTTGATGTTATTCACAGTTTCGAGGAACTGGAATTTCAACTGCCCTTCCGCGGTGAATTGTTTCCACATCGAAGCCTGTTCAAAACCCGCCCAGTACATGGGAACGGCATAAAGGATGATACCGATGGTGCCGAGCCAGAAGTGGTTGGTGGCCAGTTTTTTTGAATACAGATCCGTGCCCCACATTTTCGGGATCATGTAATACAGGATCGCGAAGGCGAGGAAGCCGTTCCAGCCCAGCCCGCCGATATGCACGTGCGCGATGGTCCAGTCGGTGAAGTGAGAGATCGCGTTCACGCTTTTCAGGCTAAGCATGGGTCCTTCGAAGGTGGACATGCCATAACAGGTGATCGCCACCACCATGAATTTCAGCACGGGATCTTCGCGCACTTTATCCCAGGCGCCGCGCAGGGTGAACAAACCGTTCAGCATCCCGCCCCAGCTGGGCGCGATCAGCATCACGGAAAATACTACGCCGAGCGATTGGGCCCAGTCGGGCAAGGCGGTATAGAGCAGGTGGTGCGGGCCCGCCCAGATATAGATAAAGATCAGCGCCCAGAAGTGAATGATCGAAAGCCGGTAGGAATACACGGGTCGGTTGGCCGCCTTGGGCAGGAAATAATACATCAGCCCGAGCACGGGGGTGGTCAGGAAGAAAGCCACGGCATTGTGTCCATACCACCATTGCACCAGCGCGTCCTGCACGCCGGCAAACCAGCTGTAGCTGCCGGTGGCGGAATAGGGAAGTTCGATGGACCGTACGATATGCAGCAGGGCCACCGTGATCCAGGTGGCGATATAGAACCAGATGGCCACGTAGAGGTGTTTTTCCCTCCGTTTGAGGATCGTGCCGAACATGTTGATGCCGAAGATTACCCAGATCAGCGCGATGGCGATGTCGATGGGCCAGATCAATTCCGCATACTCGGCACCGTTAGTAAGTCCGAGCGGGAGCGTGATGGCCGCGCCGACGATGATGGCCTGCCAGCCCCAGAAATGGATCCAGCTCAGGCGGTCGCTGAACATCCGGGCCTTGCACAGCCGCTGCAGGGAGTAGTAGATGCCCGCGAAGGAAGCGTTTCCCACGAAGGCGAAGATGATGGCGTTGGTATGCAGCGGGCGCAGCCGGCCGAAAGTGGTGGGGGCAATGTTCAGGCTGGCCGCCGGGTAATAGATCTGGATGGCCGCCCATAAACCCGCGATCATACCCACGATCCCGAAAACCACCGTGGCATAACCAAAGGCTTTCACGATCCTGTTATCATAATAAAATTTTTCTGCTTGCATAGGCTGTTGTGTTTTTTATATCAATTTTCGATGGCGGAAGAAGCGGGTTTGTCCTCAAAGAGGATGCGGGAGGCGGGAGAGAAATCATCTTCAAACTGTCCCGTGCGCACCCCCCAGAGGAAGGCCGCCAGGAAGATCCCGGCCACACTGATGCTGGCGATTAATAAAATAAGGATTACACTCATTTGTTGATTTTCACTGAGCCGTAAAATTATTTTGACCACCCCCCCTATCGGGTAATGATGATCAATCGAAAAACTGATTTTTATCATTCGCTGTTTCCGCCCTGCGGCATGAAACAGAAGCTGTTAGAGTTTCAAATGGCGGGCCAGCAGGTTACTGCTGCCAAAAGTGATCAGGACAATACTCAGTGAACTGGCAGGCATCAGGATCGCGGCGACCAGGGGCGAGAGATTGCCCCGGACGGCGAAGGAAAGACCGATGATATTGTACACGATCGATAATACGAAACTGGCCACCACGATATTCTTGTTGGCGAGGCAGAGCCGGATAAAGCGTTCCAGGAATGGCAGGCGGGCCGCTGCGATGATGGCATCGCTCGATGGCGTGAAATTATTTGCCTGCTCCGAAACGGCGATCCCCATATCGCTTTGCCTGAGCGCGCCCGCGTCGTTGAGCCCGTCGCCGATCATCATTACTTTTTCGCCCCGCAGCTGCAGTTGCTGAATGTAATGCAGCTTGTCTTCCGGGCCCTGGTTGAATAAAAGCGTGGCCTGCGTACCGAGCAGTTGCCGCAGCCGGTCGCGCTCCCGGTCATTGTCGCCCGATAAGACCGATAAGCGATAATTTTTTTTCAGATGTTCCAGCAACGGTCTTAATTGTTCCCGGTAATGATTGCTGAAAAGATAACGGCCGAAATACCAGTTGCCGATCCCCACCCAAACCGATGTGCGGCCGTCGGGGTCGGGTTTGCCCGTTACATATGCGGCCGATCCCAGCCTGATCTTTTCGCCCTCCACCGTTCCTTCAATACCCTGTCCCGCGGTTTCATAACAGGATGTCACTTCACGTTTTGTTTCCGGGTCCAGCGATTTGGCGAGGGCCTTGCTCAGGGGATGCGACGAAGATCCTGCCAGCGCGGCGATTTTTTCTGTCTGTTCGGCCGAAAGCGGGAGCCCTTCATAACGGATGTCTTCGTGCTGCGTGCTGGTGAGCGTGCCGGTCTTGTCGAAAACGACATGCGTGATACCCGGGAAGTTTTCGATGGTTTCCGCATTGCGCAGGTAGAATTGGTTGCGACCGAGGATACGCAGCATATTGCCGTTGGTAAAACTGTTGGACAGTAACAGTGCACAGGGGCAGGCGATGATGAATATCGCGGATACGGCGGGCCAGGTGCGGGCGGGATCATTCCATTGCCAGTACAGCGCGGTGAGAACGGCGATGCCCAGCACGATATAAGTGAAATAACGGCTGAGGAGGTGGACAAAGGAAGACGGGTTCTCTTCCTTCTTTTTGAATTCTTCCCGGTTCCAGAGACGGGTGAGGTAACTCTGTGCCACTTCTTTCACCACCAGTATTTCGATGTTCCCTTCGGTCTGGTTCCCTCCCGCGTACACCAGTTCGCCCACTTCTTTGGAAACGGGCAACGACTCACCTGTTACAAAACTGTAATCGATAAATGCCTTACCGCGTGTCAGGATCCCGTCGGCGGGTATCAGTTCGCGGTGATGAACAAGCAGGGTATCGCCGGGTTTCACCTCGGGGAGGGTGGCGGTAGTTTCTATCCCGTCTTTTATAACGGTGACGGCTATGGGAAAATAAGAAGTGTAATCACGTTCAAAGGAAAGCTGCCGGTAGGTTTTGTCCTGCAGGATGCGCCCGGCAAGCATAAAGAAAACGATCCCCGTCATCGAGTCGAAGTAACCGCCGCCGGTACCGCCCAGCACTTCCCAGGCGCTGCGCACAAACGTTATGATGATGGCAAGGGCGATGGGGGCGTCGATGTTCAGGAATCTGTGCCGCAGGCTTTTCCAGGATGATTGGTAGAAGGGCAGGGCCGAATACAGCAGCACGGGCAGGGCCAGCCCGAAATTCAGCCAGCGGAAAACGCTTCGCAGTCCCGTTTCGCTGGCATCGATACCCAGGTACTCCGGAAAACTCATCAGCATGATATTGCCGAAACAGAATCCCGCCACGCCCAATTGGTATACCATCGCCCGGTTGATGGCGGGTCTTTTTTCTTTCAGGTCGTTCAGGCTGATATAAGGCTCGTAACCGATCGCGGTGAGCGTTTCGGCCACTTTCCGCAGGCTGGTACCGGGCGTATGAAAAACGATATCGGCTTCTTTGCGCGCAAAATTCACTTTGCAGGAAACCACGCCCTTGTTGAGACGATGCAGGTTTTCCAGCAAATAAAGACAGGAACTGCAGTGCATCTGCGGGAGGTAAAAAGTGACATGCACCTGTTCGCCATCGGTGAAATGGATCAGCCGCGCTTCGATTTTTTTATCATCGAGGAATGCGAATTTGTCGCTGCGTCCCGCGTTGCGCTGGCTGATGCCGGGATTCTCGTTCAGTGAATAATAATCGCAGAGCGCGTGCTCGTTCAGGATCCCGTACACCATTTTGCAACCGGAGCAGCAAAAGACCTTTTCTTCCAGGCGGATCCTGGTGTCGGGGCAGGGATCACCACAATGGTAACATCGGAGTTTTGTATCTGTACTGGTTGTAACGGGCATAAGCCGGGAAAGCTAAGCCGCGAAAATAACCGGAGGCTTCGGGGTCCCGGTTGAGCAAGTTCAAACCGGCGGATGATAATAGTCAGTTGAAAGCTGAAAGCCGCCATGGTAGCGGCTTTCAACAGGTTTTTCAGAGGGAGTAGCTGAGGTGAAAGGCGAAACCCGGGCGGGCCACGATCTGCCCGGCGGCCAGGCGCTGCTGCAGCGGGGCTGCGTAACTGATCCCCAGCGCGAATGTCCGGGTATTGATATCTATTCCCAACAGCGCGCGGGTGTTGAAACCACCCGTACGATGGCCGTCAACGGTGATGCCATCCTGTTTGTCTTCCGCCATTTTCTCCGTCTGGATCCCGGCATTGGGCACCAGGGAAATGGAGGTCAGTTCCTTTACAAATTTCACCTGCGTGAGTGTCATCAGCCGGTTGCCAAAACGGTAGCCGTCCTTATTCGTACCGTTTATTTTGTAATGGATACCCGTGCTGAAAGACCACCGGCCATAGCGGAGGGAATAATAGGTGTTCAGCAGGTAATCCGTACTTCCGGTTCCCGCCTGGAAATTGGAATTACCGACTTCTTTCTCATCGCCTTCATCGAAATGGTAATCACCCGTCGCGAATTTGATGCCCCCGCCCGCGAGCAGGGATTGCCTGAGGGCCATCTTCTTTTTACAGGCGGACTGATCGATCAGTTTATAATTGGCGAGTAAGAAAACATCACCCGGCCGGTTCAGCGATTTATGGCCTTCCATTCCGGTTTGGCGGTTGAACTGGAAGGGAATGACGGCCATCAGCCGGAGGTTTTTCACCGGGCTGAATTGCGCGGCCAGGGAAAGGGTGTTATAGTATTCTTTGTTGTGCATCATTTCGCCGTTCTCCATAAAATGGGTGTGGTAGGCGTTGTGCTGCCAGCCAAGGCTGAAAAAGTTTTTCGAAAGATGCGGGAAAAGATAGGGGTTAAAGTTCCCTACGCCGCAGCCGCAGATATCGCAGGCTTTTACGGATATAAATGTGGTGGCAAATATGACTACAGTCAAAATTCGTTTCATGACAATTTGTTTAATGTTTCAGGAAAATAGATGAGCTGACTGAACATTAAATAGCGGGCGGGTGAAAAACGGGGAAAGACCTGTCTACCGGTTTGCCGGTATCGCTTTGGGTAAACCGGATCGGGACACCGTCGGGCCACGAGAATTGTCCCTGCGCGAAAAAGGAACGGGATGACAACAGGATCGTTGTTGTTTCGATCTTCAGCGTACCCGGCGTATTATTTTCTGATCTTTCCTGTTGTTTTAGTTTTTTCATCAGGACGCAATTCCCGTTGCAATGCAATTGGGGACGATACCGGTTCTCGCAGCTGTTGCGCGTGATATATCCCCGGTTGAGCCGGAATACGCCGATCAGCATCCACTGGTGAAATGTCTGGCTCATCACCAGCATTAATAATAATATTGCGGCACAGCTTTTCATTAAAGACACAAAGGTATTTTTATCGGGCAGGAATACAATCAGCAGGGTCAATCTACCGGATGATTTTAATCAGGGGGAAACGGGCGTTGAAGCCGCCTTCTTTTTTGCCAGCGCGATACCGATAGCCGGGATCAGCAGCAGGAATAACCCGGTCATTACGAAAACACCGCTGTAGGTAAACAGCCTGAACCAGGGCCGGCAATCTTCCAGGATATAATAAAAAGTCTTATGCTCCAATTTTGCGGCAATCTTTGTCAAACCGCTTCCAAGCAGGGAAACCCAGAATACCAGCAGGGAAATATTGGTGACGAGTATGCCCGCGCTGAGCCATTTTCGCCTGCGTTCAAAAGCCCGGGGAAATTCCTTGTGCAACAGGTAGAGCACGGAAGCAAAGAGGAGCATGGTGTTGATGCCGATCGTGGCACCCATGGCATGGGCCACGGTGATATGCGTGCCGTGCGTGTAAAAATTCCAGGCCGGAACGGAGATCACGATGGCCAGGGTCAGGTTCAGGAAGATCCAGGCGTCGGCATAGGAAAGCAGGCGAAAGGGAAGCCGGTCATAATTTCTCACCGCAACGCTTACGGTCTTTCTCCATTGCCAGATGATATTGCCGAGGATCAGGAGTTCCGTCATGCTGATGACATAGGCTACCATTTTCACCCAGGGCGCGGCCGGCACGATATAGGTGTGGTGCCCCCAGTTGAACATAAGGTTGGTAAGACCCAGAAAATAAAAGAAAAATGCGAGGGGCGATTTGCAGGCCCGCGTATCCCCGCTCATTTTTTCCATCACGTACATCGCGGTGCCGTACACCAGCATATTCCAGCTACCCACCATGGACCCCAGCGCCTTCCACTGCACGGTAACATCGCGGATGATATTGGTCCGGAAAAAATCAAAGACCCATAGATAGGATTCGGAGAGGGTGATAAAGAAAAAAATAATCCCGGTCGACCAGCTCCAGATATATACCGGCGCGGTGCCGTAATCCGGTTTCAGCGTCGCGAAAAAATTTACCGCGAACGGAACCCAGGCCAGCGCGATACAGCCGCCCAGCCAGGGCGGGAACTCCAGGTATTCGCGCCCGCCGAAACGGCCAAGGAAAAAGGCGGTGATGATACTAACGGAGACGGCTAGTTGTAAATAAAAATGAACCCAGGCGCCGCCGGGCCAGTACAGCTTTCTACCCGCCACCCGGGGCAGGTAATAATACAGGCCCGCCTGGGCCGCCGTAAAGATCCAGGTGATCACGAGGTAAACATGCAGGGGTCTTGTTTTCTGGAATGCCAGTTTCTCTTTCCAGAAATCAGGCAGCAGGTACTGGAATCCCCCGATGGTGCCAAAGACCAGCCCGAAAAGCAGGTAACTCATCGCCAGCAGCAGGAAGGCCTTCGCGGCGCGGTCGGATGGGGCGGTATGGATCGGCATATCCTGCATCAGGGCCGCCGGGTTTTATAGCTGGTTGCCGTCGAGTCCACATATTTCAGGAACTGCATCAGGGCCGAGATCTCTGTTTCGCTGAAATGAAAATTGGGCATCCTCGGCCCGCCCCCTTTCAGGAAAGCCTTCATAAAAACTTCACCCCGCTGCGGGTCGCTCCAGGCGGTGGTCAGCTCGGGACCGAGGTAACCGCCGAGCCCGTACAACTGGTGACAGGCAATGCAGTTTTTTTCCTGGAAAATTAATTTTCCCCTGTCTGAAAGCGAATCTTCATGCGGCGACAGGTGCACGGCGGTCCGCGTGCCCCGCGTGTACACCACGAAACCGTAAACAATATACAGGAGGAAAAGTCCCGTAAAGATCAGCAGTTTCGTCATGGACTATTAATTGAATGCGGCTTCCTGCAGGGATTGAAACAGGGCAATGGCTTTTGGGAACAAGATATTATTTTCCAGGTGAACGTGCTGGTGCAAATCTAATTCAAAGGCCTGCAGCGCCGCAAAAGAAAGTTTATAGGTGGTGCAGGCATCCGCCGGGGGCGTATAATTCCCGCTCAGTTCCCTGATCTCTTCGAGCAGGCGGCCGGCATGATCGTGCTCCTGTTCCATCACCGTGATGGGCGACTGCAGGTACCCGATCTGGATATGCAGTTTCCCCGGTTCCTCCCCGGCAGTTTTTTCAATTTCTTTGATACGGGGAAACAGGATCATTTCCTCTTTTTGCATGTGCAGTTCCAGTTCTTCCTTTACCGCGGCAAAGGTCTCAAAGATCCGGAGCAGTTCCGGGTGACGCTCCCCGTGTTTGGAAGCCACTTTCTGCAGGTAGGCCAGCAATTGCGGGGCTTCGCGCTTCACATAAGCGTGATGCGTATCCGTGATATAATCCGCCAGTTGCTGAAGGGTGAGCTTGTCAAAGGGGAATGCGGGTTGTCCCGTCAGGGAAGGGATCGTCTCCAGTTCCCTGACCAGTTCGGCGGGAGCGATCTGCTGTTCGGCGCAGGCCTGCTCCAGGGTGCGTTTGCCCCTGCAACAGAAATCGAGGTGATATTTTTCGAGAATGGCCGCGGCGCGGTGATTGTCGGTTACGATCTGTGCGAGGGTTTTGTTGCTGTACGCAGACATATGATAAATTTTTAATGATGAAGTGTGGTACGGCTATAAACCTGCAAAGTAATTTTGGTCTGAAATTTCATCGTTGATGAATATCAATGATACCGATGATTGAAATCAGCAATGGGAGAAGGTGCTTCCCGAACCATTTGAATTACCGGGTTTTATTATATACCACTTCCACGAGTTCGAGCTGCAGCCAGGTAAAAGCCCCCTCGGGGAGATGCCAGGTAACACTTGACTTGTACGGAATACGCATTCCCTGGATTTCGCGTATGGCGCCGCGTATGTTTTCCGGGGTCCATTTTTCAAGGGTCGATCCTTTTTTACCACGGTCGTAATACCGCATCGCTTCAAACCCGGCGATATCTCCTTCGGATGTAAAATGAAATATGCCCGACACGGTCTGCGCGCCGTCATGAATCGTGGCTTTGGCAGCTAAGGAATCGACCGGTTCCCAGCTGATAGCTTCGCTGAGCGCAGCCGTAGGATACCAGGATAATTCGCCCAGGTAACGAAGCAGGGCCGCCTGATTCGTGGCGGGCCCTTTCGCGTCCGCAACGGAATAAATGCTCAGCAATTTCACCAGCATGCCGCCGTTTCCGTTCACATACCTGTCGAGACCGTCGATGTATAACAAAGGATTCATCCGCATTCTCGCTTTCCATACAAAGGCAGGCGGGTCAACCGTGCTGTATTGCATGGCATTAAACGATACCGGTTTACCCCCGGGCCTTGTGCGCATGGTTCCCTTTTGCCGGATAAAAACGGTTTGTATCTTCTCTTTGCCGACGATATTCGCTTTTTCCAGCCAGCGCTGCACGGGCGCGGGAAGCGGTGTGAGCATCGCGGCTGTGATTGTTTTTTTATCGCCGGCCTGTACCGCGGATAATACCTGTGCCGATACCTTATTGAACTGCCGGTTAAATTGCCAGCCGGCGAAAGCAATAACAAGGGGAATGAATATAACGGCATTGATGAATGATCCCAGGCGGGCGTCTCTCCAGTTGAAGATGATCAGCAACTGTGATAAAACCAGGGCCGGGACCCCTGCCATCCACCATTCATCCCTGCCCAGGAATAACAACAAGCCTGCGGCAAGATAAAGTATGGATACCAGCAACCAGCAAATGCCCGCCGCTTTTGAAATGGGCCTGTGCAATTGCCGGGTATCGGTATAACCAAATGCCTTGCTGAACCCCATCAGGTGGATCAGTCCGTGCAGGGACATCAGGGTGATGAACAGGATGCGGAACATGATTATTTTTTCTTACTGTTAGCTAGAAATTTTTTTATTTCCCCGCGCAGGGATTCGGGTATCTCCCGGCAACGGCAATACCGGGCGTGTTCCATATGCCAGGTCAGCCTTTGTTCTTTTGTGGCATGCGGGGGCATGGGGTGCGACAAATGCCATTCCTTATTCAATTTCATATTTTCTGTTGTTTTTTATTTTCAGAAAAGTCCGGCCGTCATCGTTACGCCAAACGAGGAAAGCCGCGACCGAAACCGTTATGGAAAAAGGGAAGGCCGATCCCACCATCAGCGGGGCGATGGCGAGCAGGAACAATATCGCCCCGATACAGGCCATCCGCATCCAACTTTTCTGCAGCAACATGGCTACCGCAATCCCGAATTGTCCCGCGGCAATGAGGGGTACAAGCACATGATTATAATGACTGAACCAGCCCCGGATAAAATCGCGGTAAAATGGCAGGGCCAGGTCGCCGTAGGAAAGGTAAACTTCGGGTTTCGTGATTCCCGTGTACATATTGACACCAGATGCCCAAAAAAACAATATGCAAAAAAGCACACGGGCTACCCTTGTACGTTTCCAGGCTGCGAAAAGAATGACAAGGCTCAGGGCCTGGGAGATGATATAGGGCCAGAGATATTGTTCGAGACCTTTCATACCGTTGACTTGATGCCGGTTTTACCGATCATTCAATTGTTCTCGTATTCTTACCGAACAGTACGTACAATGGACAGGTGCTGAACAGGCCGGTTAGCAGGAGCAGGCC
>CAYNSL010000033.1:21043-28061 GCA_964399755.1 uncultured Chitinophaga sp.
AGCAGGCCCGGAACTCCTGTGACGATACCGGTGATATAAAGCGTTCCGAAAAGTGCCGCGAATGAAAAACGAAGCTGCCGGTCAGCGTTTCCGATATTCCTGTTCATATATGCGCGGAACCAGCTTGCGTGCTGTATTCCGCACCAAATCTATACCAGTTCGCAGGGGTGATCAATGATGCCGGTCAACAACCCGGATGATTTACCGGGATGCGTTTAAATGTCTTTTCTTTTGAAATTACGCAGGGCCCACCAGAGCGGCAGCACGATCCAGGCCAGCATGATTCCCGTGGTATAGAGCATGCCGGTCGCGCTGCCGAAGAAATCTTTGTACAGGGCGCCGGTATAGCCCATCAGCGCGCTGATGTCCATCTTCAGCATAATAAAGATCCGGCCCAGGTCGATGGGATTAAGCGCGGTAAGCAGCAGCGTAAATTTTTCGAGGGGATAATCGCTGAAACTAAACAGGACCATCAGCACCAGCCCGTCGTAGATCAGCGCGAAATAAAACCAGAGCAGGAGGGCGACACCGATGCCGCGGGCCTTGTCCTTGGCCTTCACCGAAGCGAGGAAGGCCAGCGAGGTAAAAACAAGGGTCAGCGTGGCCCCGGTAAACAGGAGCGAAAGCCCCGTATCATTGAAAGCAAAGAGCAGGACCGGTATGCCTACCCCGATCCCGAAAGCGCTTAGCAGCGAAAGGGCTACGCCGCTGAATTCACTCAGGAAAATGCGGCGCCGGCTCATGGGTTGCGAGAGCATCAGTTCGATAAACTCGTAGGAATTGTAATAGTGGATGGTGGCGAATACAATGCTCACCAGCGGCAATACGATCAGGATGATATTGAGCAGGCTGAGGATGGCCTTGCTGTCATTTTCTTCCAGCTGGAAAAGCGTAAAGGAAACGATGAACAGGAAAAGGGTATAGGCGATGATCACCTTGCTCCGCAGGATATCGTATAAAACATACCGGGTCAGTTTCATCATGGCTTAATAGATTTTTCCCTCCGGGCTCGGTTTAAAAAGATCGTTCAGTTTCGATTCATCGAATTTTTCCCCTTTCATGATCCGTGCGATCGCGCGGCCCAGGCGCAGTTCACCGGTCTCTTCCTGCAGCGTGGCCAGTTCTTTCAGGAAGATCATTTTCCCTTCCTGCAGGTACATTACATGCGTGGTCAGTTCATCCAGGTCGCTGAGGATATGCGAAGTGATGAGGATGAGTTTATCTTTTTGTTTTTCCGCGATGATCTTCTGTTTCAGGATCTCGGCGGCGAGGGGGTCCAGTCCCGCGGTGGGCTCGTCCAGGATCAGGATCTCGGGGTCGAATAAAAAAGCGATGGCGGCGCTCACTTTCTGCCGCGTGCCCCCGCTCAGGGTGCGCATCGGTTTTTCAAATATTTTTTCCAGCCCGAACTGCTGCAGCAGTGTCGTGTCCGTTTTATCAGCAGCCTGGTTGCGGATATTCCGCAGCATGCGGAACAACTGGCCTACTTTCATATTATCGGGATACCGGCCGATCTGCGGCATATAACCGATCTGCCGCCGGTAATCGTGTTCGGTACTTACCCGGTGACCGTTTACATATATGGCGCCCTGTGCCGGCCGCACCATGCCCAGGATGGATTTGATCAGCGTGGTCTTGCCCGATCCGTTCGGTCCGATCAGTGAAATGACCTGGCCCTTGCTGAAGACGGCGCTGATATCGTCCAGCGCCCGGAGCTTTTTGAAATTTTTACTGATATGGTCGATCCGGATCATTGTTTGATAAATTTCATCAACGGTTTTTCATCGGTGAGGTTGCCCGGGGTGATACCCGGGATGGCCTTTTCCGCCTTATCGAGCAACTGCACGGTAAAGCTGCGCAGCAGGATCAGCGCGTTGGGGTTTTCTTCCACGATCATCGAATACAGGCTGACGGGCCTGTAAGGTACGTCGCCGATCCCGTCTTTATTGATATCATACCCCTCGTATTTATCCCAGTAATTGTTGTAGAAGTTATTCAGTGAAATGGAACCGTTGGTGCCCACATCGAAACTGTTGCCCGTAAAATTATTAAGGCGGAAATCGCTGTTCTCGCAGCTGGCCTGCACTTTCAGGGCCCAGCCATTCTCGCGGAAGTTGTTTTTTTCGATCAGCATCCGGCTGGTCCCTTCGAGGTGAAGGGCCACGCTGTTGCGGTAAAAAGTGTTTTGCCCGATATAGCTGTCGGAAATATCTTTCAGCAGGATGCCGTAGGAAGAAGCGCCCCAGTTCTTTTCAAAACGATTTTTTTCCATCCGCACTTTTTTGGAATACATCACCGCCACCCCCGCGCCGTTGTTGCGAAAAGTGTTTTCCAGGTAATGGTCGTCGTTGGAAAACATGAAATGCAGCCCGTACCGGATATTGTTTTCGCTGAGGTTGTTGCGTATCGTGGAAAAGGTCACGAATTCGAAATAGATCCCGTCACGGTGTCCCTGGATGTGGTTATGCTCCACGAGGGCGTAGGATGATTTCCACAGGTGGATGCCGTTGCCCGTCAGTTGTTCCGTCCGGGGATGCCCTGTAATGGTATTGTTACGCACCACCGCGAAGCGCGCGTTGGAAATATGGATGGCGAAATAGGCGTTGAGGATCGTGTTGTGCTCAATGGTAACATGATCCGCGTCCACCAGTTTCACCGAGGCGAAGTCGTTTAGCACCGAATAGCCGGAATTGAGGAAGGTAATGCCGCGTACGGTGATATTATTTCCGCTGATGAGCAGGATCTGGTATTTGTTTTCCCCGTCCAGCACGGCCTGTCCCTCGCCGCTGATGCATACAGATTTGGTCAGCGTAATGCTGCCTTCCCTGTATACGCCGGGTTTCAGCAGGATGCTGTCGCCGTTACCGGCCGCCGCGATCGCGTCTTTGAGGTGGAGAAAGGGCTGTCCCGGCCCCACGATGATGGTGCGGGCGGAAAGGGGCAAATGAAACAGAAAGAAAACTATGATCAGTAAACACCGCATGTTATTTTACTTTACTGTACAAATCCTGCCAGGTGGCGGTCTGCGCCTGTTTGTTCCGGGCAAAATCCTGTGCGGCGTTGTTATCGGTGAATCCCGCGGCATTGCTGCCCATCGGGCTTTTCAGTTCGGGGCTGATCACAAAACTAGCTTTATTTACGTCAAGAAACTCATTGGGTTTGTTAAACAGCACGGTAACCGTCTGTGATATATTTTTTTCTTCTTCACCGCCGGCTTTCAGGAAGCTGATGAGGCAATGCAGGTCGTCGAACTTGTAGATCTTTCCTTTTTTGGTGATCAGTTCGCCCCCGAAGCGTGTATCCGTGATGCCCATCTTGCAGAAATAACAATTGTCCTTGCCGCTGGCAAAGGGTTCGGGTTTTGTATGGCAGGAATCCAGCATGAACATAAAAGGCAACAGCAGTACGGCCGCTTTAGCCGTTTTTTTACCGAAGGGCCTGCGCCGGTGCAGCCATTCCACGAACCAAACCGTAAAGGCGAGCGCGCCGGCCGCCATGACGATCCATCCGCCTACATCGGGAAATGAATACGCGTCAAAATTGAGCAGTCGTTTATGCCCGATCAGCGGGGGCTGGTAAGAGAACCCGGGAACCTGGATAGGGGCCTTGGGGTCGAGGTTATGACCGTAATCGTAACCCCAGCGGTAGAAATCCCAGAGCGCGAGCACGCCGCCAATGGCAGTGAGTACGAGGTAGGCAAAGAGGAATTTTCTTTTTCCCGTAATGGCAACGATCATTCCCAGCAGCATAAAGAAACCGACAACATAGGGGAGGAATTTGAATTCGGGAAACATCGCCACCGTAATATGTTTCATCCCGATATAGTGGTTCAGGCCATTGATCACATCCACATCGCCGGAGAGCCCGTTCACCCAGATATTCAATTTGAGTCCCTCGGGGTATTGGGGGGCAAAGAGGTCGATCCGCCAGGCGGGGAGAAAGAACACGGTGATCAGGGCCCCGGAGGCAAAAGCGACCAGTATCCTGGAAGCGATGCTTAGTCTGTTATTCATGTTGTTGGTTTTTGAAACTTCCGGGGCACCCCGGCCCCGGAAGTATGTACAATGAAAACCTCTCAGCAAATGAGCTATTTTTTGGCCGGTGGCAGCAACACCGCATCAATCACATGCACCATGCCGTTGGAGGCCTGGATGCTCGCGATGATCGTAGCCGAATTATTCAGCATTACTTTTCCGTCCTTCACACTGATAGTAATATTATCACCGTTAACCATGCCCAGGGTCTGCCCGTCCTTGAAGAAATCGGCTTTCAGGGCGGAAGTGGTTACATGGTACTGCAGGATATTCTGCAGGTCGGCTTTTTTATCGTCTTTCATCAACCCGTCCACGGTGCCCGCGGGTAATTTGTCAAACGCGGCATTCGTGGGCGCAAAAACAGTAAAGGGTCCTGCATTGGATAGCGCGGTCACCAGGTCGGCCTGTTTCAATGCGGCAACCAGGGTGGTATGGTCTGGTGATCCCACCGCCACTTTCACCACGTCTTTCTGTGATACATCGTCCTGAACAGCTTCCTGTCCGCCTGCGGTTTTTGTTTCTGTATTGGTAGTGTCGTCGGCTTTATTCTTGCCGCTGTTGCAGGCGCCGATAAAAAGGGCCAGGGCAACAGGCAAAAAGCGGAGTAACTTTTTCATAACCGTAGGTTTTTAAGCTTGTAGAAATAGGGACGACCCGGTGTTCGGGCCGCCCCCGTTGGATGATTATTTATTCGGTGCAGTTGTGTCTTTGCCGGTAGTAGGGGCAGGTTCGGTTTTACCCGTACTAAAACTGATCGGCACATTGGAACCCGGAGCGCTTACACGGATATAACCCTGCATTTCCTGGTGCAGCGCCGAGCAGAAATCGGTGCAATAGAAAGGGAAGATCCCCGCTTTCTCCGGTACCCATTTCAGGGTCTGGGTTTCGCCCGGCATGATCAGCAGTTCGCCGTTATTGGCGCCCTTGATCGCGAAACCATGCGGCACGTCCCAGTCCTGTTCGAGGTTGGTTACATGGAAATACACCACATCGCCCATTTTAACGCCCTCGATATTGTCCGGTGTAAAGTGGGAGCGGATGGAAGTCATGTACACATGTACTTCGTTCCCCTTGCGTTCCACATTAACATTATTGTCGCCCAGCGTGGCATAGGGGTTTTTGTTATCCTCGATCTTATAGATTTTCTGGCTGTTCTTCATGATCAGGTCGGCGGGGATCGCTTCCGCGTAGTGCGGTTCGCCGATGGTCGGGAAATCGAGCAGCAGTTTCATCTTGTCGCCGTCGATCGAATACAATTGCGCGCTCTGGGCCAGTTCCGGTCCCGTGGGGAGATAGCGGTCTTTGGTGATCTTATTGTAGGCGATCACGTATTTGCCCCAGGGTTTACGGGTCGGTCCGCCCGGTACGCAGAGGTGACCGATGGAATAATAAGTAGGTACGCGGTCCAGCACTTTCAGGTCTTTCACATTCCACTTCACGATCTCGGAGGAAACGAAAAATGACGTGTAGGCATTACCGTTAGCGTCGAACTCGGTGTGCAGGGGGCCCAGGCCGGGTTTTTGCACTTCACCGTGCAGCACGGCTTCGTATTTCAGCACCGGGATGCCATCGTATTCGCCGTCGTAATTTTTGGCGGCGATGGCGGCCTGGATCTTGGTAAAGGAGAAAACAGGGATCGTGGCGGCCAGTTTACCGCTGCCCACGATGTATTCACCGGTAGGATCGGTATCACAGCCGTGCGGTGATTTGGGGCAGGGCATGAAATACAGCATATCGGGGCAATCTTTGGGATCCAGCACCAGCACTTCGTTTTCGATGGTGGAAGTGGCCGAATGCGTGCTCTCGCTGTAAACATTATGCGCGTATTTCACGGCTTTCTTGACGCCCTTGCCGGCTTTTACATATTCTTCGGCTTTTTTCCAGTTCACGCACATGATAAAGTCCTTGTCTTTCTGCGAAGCGTTCACTTCCAGCAGGGTATTGGCTTTTTCCGAGTTATAGCAGCTGAAGAAAAACCAGCCATGTGATTTACCCTTCCCGGCCCGTGCCAGGTCGAAATTGACACCGGGGGTCAGGATCTGGAAGGCGATATGCAAACCGCCGTTCGCGGGATCCACGCCGATAAAACTGACGGTGCCCTTGAAATTATCTTTATAGGTATTGATCGGCACATCCTGTTTGTCGCCGATGGGCACGCTGAATCGGGTGCCGGCCACGACATATTCTGAATTTTCAGTAATAAAAGGAGAGGAGTGGTTACCGGCGCTGTTGGGGATCTCGATGATCTCCGCGGTGCGGAAAGTTTTCAGGTCGATCCGCGCGATACGGGGCGTGTTATTGGCATTTCCGAATACCCAGCGGCCATCCTGTTCGCCATTGGTTTCCGACAGGGCGATATGGTGCAGGTCATCCCAGGGAATGAACCCGTTGGACGTGTTCAGCATGGCCTTGGTTTCTTCGCTGTAGCCATAGCCTTTTTCGGGATCCACCGAGAATACGGGGATCACGCGGAACAGGCGGCCCGAGGGCAATCCGTAAACGGACATCTGCCCGCTGAACCCGCCGGAAACAAAATTGTAAAATTCATCGTACTTGCCCGGGGCAATATATACTTTGGAAGCCGCATTGCCGCTAACGGCAGACTGTGACCCCTTTGGTTTGCAGCCCTGCATCATGGCGAGGCCAACCACTGCGAGGCAAGCCGCGAACAGTGATCTGGTGATTGGAGGTTTCATGTGTTATGATTTAGCAGTTTAGAAAATTAAGCCTTCGCGTAGTTGGTTTTTGCGATGATGCCTGTCATTTATTTCTCACCGTCGTTGCTGCGCATGAACTCAAGCACTTTACGGGCGCCGTCCTTGTCGAGGTTCTGGTTGGGCATACGGACCATACATTGTTCCAGCAGTTTCTGCGCTTCAGGATCCGTTTCCAGCATCATTTCCACGTTGGTGATCATGTTCATGATCCAGAGCGGTTTCCTTCTTTTGGTAACGTCTTTCCATCCCGGTCCTACCAGCTTGTCA
>CAYNSL010000034.1:0-26684 GCA_964399755.1 uncultured Chitinophaga sp.
GCATCCGGCCGGCCACGGGATGGATCGCGTATTTTACTTCCACGCCTTTTGATTCCAGTAGTTTCTCGAGGTCGTGGCATACGTGCTGCGCCTGGGCAACGGCCAAACCATAACCCGGAACGATAAACACCTTGTGCGCGTAGCTCATCAGTACCGCCGTATCGCTCAGTGAAATCTCCTTGTAACTGCCCTGCGTTTTGGCGGCACCCGGCTTATTGCCGTTACTACCGCCGCCGAATGAACCGATCAGCACATTGCGCAGCGAACGGTTCATGGCCTTGCACATCAGGATGGTGAGCAGGGTGCCCGCCGCGCCCACCAGGATCCCGCCGGTGAGCATTACTTTATTATCATACAGAAAACCACCGCAGGCAGCCGCCACGCCGGTGAACGAATTGAGCAGGGAAATAACAACGGGCATATCCGCGCCGCCGATCGGCATCACGAACATGATCCCGTATAATAAAGAGAGGACCAGTAATAAATAAATGATCAGATGCGATGAAGCGGGTGTTGATGAAATAAGCCAGGCCGCGATGCCAACAGCCCCCAGCAGCAACCCGATATTCACGAGGTGCTGACCGTTAAATGAAAAATCTCTGATGCGGCCGTTCAGTTTACCCCAGGCGATCATGCTGCCTGCGAATGAAACCGAACCGATGATCAGCCCGGCCAGGATAATTACCAGTTTGCCCGCAGGCGCCGTGCTGATATCATGAATATGTCCGAATTCGATCAGCGAAATCAGGGCGGCGCAGGCGCCTCCCATGCCGTTGAACATGCTCACCATCTCGGGCATGGCGGTCATCTTTACCTTTTTCGCCGCCAGGGTGCCGATCAGCGCGCCGATGGCAATACCGCCGAAAATCCATGCATAATTATGCAGCTTTTGGTTGGTCTCTTCGTCGCGGTACAGGAAAATCGTGGCAATAATGGCGATGCTCATGCCTGCGGCAGCCACGAGGTTTCCCTTTCGCGCCGCGGCCGGGTTCGACAGCATTTTCAACCCCGTGATAAAGGTCACAGAAGCGATCAGGTAACAAACGGTAAGTATATTCAGTTCCATAGTGCGCCCGGTCGGGTTTCTATTTTTTCTTCTTTTTAAACATTTCAAGCATCCGGTCGGTAACCACGAATCCCCCTACCACATTCAGGGTTCCCAATATCACGGCCAGGAATCCGAGGGTCAATGCGAGATAATTATCGGGTTCCGCCTTGCCCATGACAATGATGGCGCCGATGATCACCACGCCGTGGATGGCGTTGGCCCCGCTCATCAGGGGAGTATGCAAAACGCTGGGCACATGCCCGATCACTTCGATGCCCACAAAAATCATCAGGATGACGATATAGATCATCTGCTGATGGGCGCTGATCCAGTTCAGTATGGATTCCATGGCGGGTTATTTAGTATGACCGGCGGGAAATCCCCCGGCAGTTTATCTATTTCAATCTTTCATGCACCATTTCTCCCCCGTGCATGATACAACTCCCTTTCACCAGGTCATCTTCCCAGTTCAGGTTGATGGCTCCCTCTTTTGTAATGATCAGCTGTAAAAAATTGAGTACATTCTTCCCGTACATCTTGCTGGCATCGGCCGGCATGGTGGAGGAGAGGTAAGAATTACCCACGATCGTAACACCATTCAGGCTGACGGTCTCGTTATCTTTTGTAAATGGCGTGTTACCGCCCGTGGCAGCCGCGAGGTCGATGATCACCGATCCGTTCCGCATTGATCGCAGCATTTCCTCCGTGATCAGCACCGGCGCTTTCTTGCCGGGAATCTGTGCCGTAGTGATAACAATATCCGCCTTAGCCGTGCTTTCCGCGATCTTCGCCTGCTGGCGCCGCATAAAGTCTTCCGATTGTTCCACCGCGTAGCCGCCCGCCTTGCTCGCATCGGCCGCCCCTTCCACTTCTATAAATTTGGCGCCGAGGCTCATCACTTCTTCCTTCACCGCGGGACGCGTATCAAACACTTCCACTACGGCGCCCAGCCGCCGCGCGGTGGCGATGGCCTGTAAGCCGGCCACACCGGCGCCCAGGATCAGCACTTTGGCGGGTACAATGCTTCCCGCCGCGGTCATGAACATGGGAAAATATCGGGGATAAAGATTGGCCGCCATCAATACCGCTTTGTAGCCGGCGATATTGGCCTGTGAGCTCAGTACGTCCATCGACTGCGCCCGCGTGGTGCGCGGCAGCATGTCGAGTGAAAAAACGGTAAGCCCTTTGGGCACCCATTCCTTCATGCGATCGGGATGATATAAGGGATGATAAACGCCAATGAGCACCCGCGATTGAATAGCGGCAATTTCCTGCGGCGCCGGGGAATGAATGGATAAAATAATATCTGAAGAACCCAGGACGGTGGCCCGGTCGCAACTGCGGGCCCCGGCTTTTTCATAATCAGCGTCGCTGCAAAAAGCGCATTCGCCAGCCCCGCTTTCTACCAGTACGGTAATCCCTTTTTTGGTGAGCGTGGCAACGGCATCGGCGAGAAGCGATACCCTTGTTTCATAGGCGGGTTCTTTGAGCAATCCGATGGTCATCTACATGGCAGTATTTCGATGTATAAAGCAGTTTCGGGCGGGAAGATATTGATTTTTCAGGGAACGGTAACTGAGGAAAGTCCTTTTTTATCATGACTTAGAACCGGATGGAAAAATCCTGTTTTTCCCGGAATTCCTCCCGGAAAAAAACGATACCCAGGAAGAAAAGATCGATGCTCAGCGTTACTTTGGGGTGGGCCTTTAGCGCGTCCCATGCCCGCTCCATCTCCCCGCTCCAGTGAATATCGTCGAAAACGAGTATGGAGTCATTGTGCAAACGGGGCAACAATTGCTCAAAATAGCGGAGCGTGGGTTCCAGCCGGTGATTGCCATCTACAAAGGCAAGATCAATCGGGCCTGACTGATCAAGGACAGTTTGCAAACAGTTATCGAAGTTCCCGGTAATGACTGAAATATTACCAAGTCCCAATGTACCGAAATTAGCCCTTGCCCTGCCGGCAATTGATCCGGAACCCTCCAGCGTGATCACCCGGGCAGCGGGAGCGCCCATGGCGAGATAAGCGGTTGTTAATCCCAGTGAAGTTCCCAGTTCAAGTATTGTTTCCGGCCCGTAATACCGGGCGATCCGGAACATCAGCTGCCCGTATTTGGGAGATTTGGCGGCATGCCGGGCAATCGAAGCGATGCGGCGTTGCCCGGCATGTCCCCAGCCCGACCCCGCCCCGAAATCTTCAACAGCCAGCAGGGACTGATCCGCTTTTAATGATTTACGCAGAACTTCCACTTTTTCATAACCGGGGTAAGACGACCGGTCGTTCAGCACGCGTGTGATGAGTTGAAAAACAAATGGCGAATGCGTACCATGACCCCTGCCATTGGAGGAACGAAAATAATACCGGAGGTATTTAAGACCGAGTTGTAAGGGATTATACACGTTGTAAAAGTAACGCCGCGCCGCAAATACACCGCGCCGGTTTGTCAATGGATCCGTTCCCAAACCTGGAATGAATAATTATAGGCGTTTTTTTCATCCGCCTCATGGTTTTTCTGGCTCATCAGCCACCAAAGTTTCGGGTCGATAACGGGAAAATAAGTATCGGCTTCGGGTTCCGCCTCCACCCGGGTTATATAGATCCTTTTTGCCCGGTCGAACAGCGCCTTGTATATCTCACCGCCGCCAATCACCATCGCCTCTTTTGCATCGGTTTCTTTCGCCACGAAAAGCGCGTCCTCGATATTCTTTACCGCAATGGCGCCGGGCTGTTCCCAGCCGGGCTGGCGGGTGATGACGATATTTTTCCGCCCGGGCAAAACCCGGCCCAGCGATTCAAAGGTCTTGCGACCCATGATCACGGGCATACCCCAGGTGATGTTCTTGAAATATTTCATGTCGTTGGGCAGATGCCAGGGCATTTTTCCATCCTTGCCGATGGCATTATTGGTAGCGGCCGCAACAACGAGCGAAATGTTCATTGATCATTTATTTTTTTACGAAACCAGATTACCGCTTTCCATTCCGGCACAAATCTATACGCTACATTTTTTATATTATGATTTAAAATCTTCTCACCGGGAATATACTTCCGACTTTTATCTTTCATCTCTCATCACTCATCTTTCATCTCTCTTCAAACCGCCACCGGCGCTTTTATCGCCGGGTGACACTGGTAATTTTCAAGTGTGAAATCTTCAAACTGGAAATCAAATATATTTTTCACGGCGGGATTCAGTTTCATTGTTGGCAGCGGGAAAGGTGTTCTGCTCAATTGCAGGTTCACCTGTTCCAGATGATTATTATAAATATGCACATCGCCGAAGGTATGTACGAAATCACCCGGTTCCAGGTCGCAAACCTGCGCCATCATCATCGTAAGCAGGGCGTAAGAGGCGATATTGAAAGGAACACCCAGGAAAATATCCGCGCTGCGCTGGTAAAGCTGGCAGGATAAGCGACCCCGCGTTTCTCCCTTCGCCGCGCCGGGGGGCGCCACGTAAAACTGGAACAGGGTATGACAGGGCATCAACGCCATCCGGGGAAGTTCGCTCACATTCCAGGCGCTGATGATCATACGCCGGCTGTCGGGGTTTGTTTTCAACTGGTGGATCACTTCCGAAACCTGGTCAACCACTTTACCATCCCTCCCTTCCCAACTCCGCCATTGCTTTCCATAAACGGGACCCAGTTCACCCCGTTCATCCGCCCATTCGTCCCAGATGCGTACGCCATGTTCTTTCAGGTAGGCGATATTGGTTTCCCCTTTGAGAAACCACAACAATTCATAAATTATGCTCTTCAGGTGCACTTTCTTGGTGGTGACTAGCGGGAAACCTTCCCGCAGGTTGAAACGCAATTGGTGCCCGAATACACTTTTTGTTCCCGTGCCGGTCCGGTCGGTTTTTTCATTTCCATTTGCCAGGATATGCCTGAGCAGATCAAGATAGGGCTGCATGGATGCAAGTTAATAAGAAAGCGGATAGATGGGTGATACTTTGGTCAGGCTGTGGGGAATATGTGCGCTAAGAATATTGTACTATGAACTATGAGCTGCGAGCTGCAGACTTTGTACTGTAAATTGCGTACTGTTTATTGTATACTGTGTACTGTTTATTGTATACTGTGTACTGTCGACTGTTACCAGGATTTTCTTCACGATCTCATTTCCGTCTCCTTCTCTCCAATTCCTTTTTAATTAACCCCAGTTCCCTTCCTGTCTGCCCTTTAACCGATGTGTTTTCCTGCGCCCTTCGCATCAGGTAAGGGATCACGTCGCGGATGGGCCCGAATGGCAGGTACTTGCTCACGCTGCAGCCCGCATGCGCCAGGTTGAACGTGATATTATCGCTCATCCCGTAAAGCTGGCTCCAGTGTACATGCGGATGTTTAAGCGGTAACCCCTTTTCCTGCAGCAATTGCGTCGCGTACAGGTTGCTGTATTCGTTATGCGAGGCCACGACCAGCGCTACCCGGTCGATATGATCGATGCAGAATTTAACGCATTCATTAAAATCGCGGTCGGTGGCTTCCTTATCAGGAAAGATCGGTGAAGGGTATCCCCTTTCTTCGGCCCTTTTTCTTTCCTTTTCCATATAAGCGCCGCGGACCAGCTTGGCCCCGAGAATAAAACCCCTTTCGATCGCTGCTTTGTAAGAATCATGGAGAAATGCCTGGCGGTCGGTGCGGTAATGCTGCGTGGTATTATATACCACGGCTTTCTTTTTGTTGAACGTGTCCATCATCAGTATGGTAAGCGCGTCAACAGGATCCTGTATCCATGTTTCTTCGGCGTCGATAAAAACGCCAACGTTCCGGGCGGCGGCGGTTTCGCAAACCCGCATGGTGCGGTGGCGGATACGGTGCCACTCTTCCCTTTCTTCCGGCGCCAGTTTATCAATGGCCAGCAGGAAACGTTTCATCAGCGTTCCCTCCTCGGCGTGCATCAGCTCGTCCATCTTCTCCAGCAATCCGAACCGGGCGAAGCCGGTAACCTTTACGCTCATAAAAGGAATATTGGGCTGGGTGCCCGCATAGTTGATCACGCGGATAAATTCTTCGCAGGCATGTTCAAAATTCTCTTCGCCTTCTTTTCCTTCCACGCCGTAATCGAGGATGACCTGCACATTGTATTCACCCAGCATTTTGGCAACACCCGCGGTCTGCTCCAGCGTCTCGCCTCCTACAAACTGTGCGAAGATCGTTTTACGGATCAGCCCTTTAACCGGCAGCCCCGCGCGGACCGACCAGGGCGCGAGCCGCGTGCCCAGTTTTACGAGCCAGGGTTTACCCATCAGGGAAAACAGGAAACGGGCTTTCCTGAGCTGTTTGTCTGATTTGTATTCGAAGGCGAATTCCGTGTTGTCGAATGAAATGACGGGGCTGAGATCCATATGGCTGGCAAATGTTGCCGCAAAATTAGCAGAATACCGACAATTGAAAACATGACTTTTCCCCGTATAAAAACCCCTTTTCATCAGGTCAGGGCATGCAAAAGAAAAACCAAATACCCTGCCCGATCACAGGTACCGGAATTCTGAACCAAACGGACCGCGCGGCTTATCTTTGCAGAACCCGTTTAAGCAATTCACGGGTATTTTAAAAACCGATACATGGATAATAAAAAAGCATCCGGCAGTCTCACCATCATGACCGAGATCGTGTTGCCCAACGATACCAATACGTTTGGCAACCTGATGGGCGGCCGGCTGATGTACTGGATGGATATTGCCGCCGCGCTCGCGGCCCAGAAACACTGCAACGCCCCGGTGGTTACCGCCTCGGTGGATAATATTTCGTTTGAAAATCCCATCAGACTGGGCAACGTGGTGCATATCGAGGCCAAGGTTTCGCGGGCTTTCAATACGTCAATGGAAGTGCATCTCCGGGTCTGGGGTGAAGACCTGACCCAGCAATACAAATACAAGAGCAACGAAGCCTATTATACTTTTGTGGCCCTTGACCCCCATGGCAAACCGCGCGTCGTTCCCCAACTCGAACCCGAAACCGACGGTGAAAAGAAACTTTTCGACGGGGCGCTGCGCCGCAGACAATTAAGGCTGATCCTGGGCGGAAAATTAAAACCCGACGATGCGACGGAACTGAAGGCGCTGTTTGTAAAAGAATAAGGGAAGAAACTCACGGGGAGTTTTACACAATAAGCTGCGAGCTTTGAGCAGTAAGCTGCGAGCGAAAGCTCCGTATTGAATCATGCAGGTGACATATATGACTTATATGACCTATATGACCTATATGACTTATATGACCTATATGACTGCTTACATTATTTATCAGTCGTCTCCCAATGATGTTTCCCCATCAGCATGAATTTCTTGCTCTGTTCGATCGCGTCCATCACCTGCGCGAGTATATCTTCGGCGGGAGCATCATAGTCGATGGACAGCGGCGCTTTAAACGTGACGGAAAGGACCGAGCCTTTCTTTTTAAACTTTAAGCCTTTTTTATTGAAGGCCCTCCAGAACCCGCTGATCACAACGGGAATCACGATAGGCCTGGTTTGTTTAATGATCAGCGCCGTTCCTTTTCTTCCGGGGGCAAAGGGTTTTGTGGTGCCTTGCGGAAAAGTGATCACCCAGTTGTTCTCCAGCGCCCGCGTGATCTTTCGCGTATCGGATGGATCCAGCCCGCGCCGCACTTCTTTTCCGCCCTCGCGCCAGGTCCGCTTCACGGTAAGACCGCCCGCCAGCAGGAACAACCGGCTGATCAGGCTGCCTTTCATGGTTTCCTCCGCGGCCACGTAATTCACGCGGGTAAAGGGATTCAGGAGATAATAGGGAATGCCCAGCCGGTCTTTCTTTCCCCATTTCACGGCGCAGAAAATATGCAGGAAAGTGATCACGTCGGCGAAATAGGTCTGGTGGTTGCTCACGAACAGCACGCGCTGCTTTGGCAGTTTCCGGATATGTTCGGTGCCGGTTATTTTTAATTTATTGATGATGGCCAGCCCGGGGTAAGAGAAGATCCCCACAAAAAAATATACGATCTTACGGATGGGGTGAAAATGCTTTAACCTGTCGGTAAATGAAGACATGCAAATCGTTTAGCCGTTAACCGGTCCTCAAATTAACCATAAAGCGCAAAAAAAGTTCCGGCCATACATAAAAAAAGCCCGCCGGGTTACCGGCAGGCTTTTATAATAATGATAGCGTATTATTCAGGTTGGGGTTCCCCGGCTGCTTTTTCCTCGCTGCTGCTGCTGTCACCCTCCGAATCGGAACGGGCGGACATCTTCTTTTTCAGATCGGCCAGCACACCCAGGTCGCCCAGCGTGGCCTTCTCCACTTTGCTCTGCACATTCTTCACGGCCTTGCGGGTTGACTCGGCATCGGTACGGGCTTCTTTCCTTGCAGCTTCCACCTCATCGGTTTTAGCCTGCTCCCAGATACGCGTATGAGAAACCACGATCCGCTTTTCATTGCGGTCGAATTCGATCACCATGAATTTGGCGGTTTCATCAGCGCCGATGCTCTTGCCGTCTTCCTTGCCCAGGTGGCGGTTGGGAGCGAATCCTTCGAGACCATAAGGAAGTTGTACGATCGCGCCTTTGTCATCGCGGCGGATCACCGTACCCTCATGAATACTGCCGATCGCAAATGTATCCTGCAGGGTGTTCCAGGGATCTTCCTCGAGTTGTTTATGTCCCAGTTGCAGTTTGCGGTTTTCCTTATCGATACCGAGGATCACGATATCGATGTTGGCGCCCACTTTCGTGTATTCGCCGGGGTGGTTGAACCGCTTCAGCCAGCTCAGGTCGCTGATATGGATCATGCCGCCGATACCGGGGGCCAGTTCCACGAACACGCCGTAATTGGTGATGTTCTTTACCAGGCCCGTGTGACGGCTGCCTTCCGCAAATTTGGTTTCGATATCGTTCCAGGGATCTGGCGAAAGCTGTTTGATCGAAAGGCTCATCTTGCGGTTCGCCTTATCGAGCGTTACCACTTTGGCTTCATGCTCGTCGCCAAGTTTGAAAAATTCCTTCGCATTGATCGGGGTATTGGCCCAGGTAATCTCCGATACGTGCACCAGTCCTTCCACGCCGGGCTGGATTTCCAGGAATGCGCCGTAGTCTTCGATGTTCACCACGCGTCCTTTCACCACATTGCCTTCGGCGATGTTTTCGTTCAGCACATCCCAGGGATGCGGGGTCAGTTGTTTCAGGCCAAGGCTGATCCGCTTTTTCTCGTCGTCGAAATCCAGTACTACCACGTTCACCTTCTGGTCTAGTTTCAACACTTCCGAAGGATGCGAGATACGGCCCCATGAAATATCGGTGATATACAGCAGACCGTCGAGTCCGCCCAGGTCCATAAAGGCGCCGAAGTCGGTAATGTTCTTCACCGTTCCTTCCAGCACCTGGCCTTTTTCGAGTTTGCTCATGATCTCGGCGCGCTGCGCTTCGATATCGCTTTCGATAAGCGCCTTGTGCGATACCACGGCATTCTTGATCGCTTCGTTGATCTTCACGACTTTGAACTCCATGGTCTTGCCCACGAACTGGTCGTAATCGGTTACCGGTTTTACGTCGATCTGCGAACCGGGCAGGAAGGTTTCCATGCCAAATACATCCACGATCAGGCCGCCCTTGGTTTTGGAGGTAACCGTACCGGTGATGACTTCACCCGTTTTATGCACTTCCACGATCTTCTCCCAGGCGCGGGTAATGCGGGCCTGGCGGCGGCTCAGGTTCAGATGACCTTCCCGGTCTTCTTTTTCCACCACCATCACTTCCACTTCATCGCCAACCGCAAGGGAGGGCAGGTCGCGAAATTCGTTCAGGGAGATCAAACCGTCGCTCTTAAATCCGATATTCAGCACCACGTCGGTCTTGGTAAGTCCCACGACAAGCCCCTTGATCAGTTCGCCGTCGCTCAGTTGTACAAACGTATTGTCGTACACCTGGTGGTACTTCTCTTTTTCTTCTTCGCTGTAGGTAATCACGTTGCGTTTGTCAACGTTCCAGTCAAAATCGTCATGCGCCGTTGCTACGGCCTCCACAGGTGCAGTTGTTGTCGCTGTAGTAGCTTCTGCCGTTTCGGAAGAAGCAGACTCCTGTGCATCAGCGTTTAATTGTTTTTGAATCTTATTTTCCAACATGATAAAATAGACCCGAAGGGTTTTATTTTCGGGGCAGCAAAGATACGGTAAATAGTCTGAAGTTCAGCGTTCGGAGTCCGGAGCCCGGCGTGATTTATTTTGCATATATCTTTCTGATTTATAGCGCAATATAAGCCTGCCAGGAAAAAATATACATGTCGTTTTTAGTCCGGATGAATATTGGCTATTTTCACCAAAAACCGGACTTGCTTTATCGGATATTAAAGATCGTCAGCCGCATCGCGATAAAGATCTATTGTCGTCATATCATTATCAATAAGCCGGAACTGCTGAAAGAAAAAGGACCCCTGCTCCTGGCTGCCAATCATCCCAACTCCTTCCTGGATTCCGTGATCCTCGATACCCTGTTCGGCGAACCGGTCTGGTCGCTGGCCCGCGGCGATGTTTTTAAAAAACCGTTTTATATCCGCCTGCTTTCCAGACTGAAGATCCTGCCGGTTTACCGTACCAGCGAAGGACCCGAAAACGTACCTGAAAATTTCAAAACTTTTGACACCTGTATTGATATCTTCCGGCAAAATGGGGTCATCTGCATTTTCAGCGAGGGAAAATGCATCAATGAATGGCACCTGCGTCCGTTGAAAAAAGGAACTGCCCGGCTCGCCTTTAAGGCCTGGGATGAAAATATTCCGTTGCGGGTATTACCGGTTGGCATCAACTACAGTTCCTTTCACCGTTTCGGGAAAAACATGTTCATTCAGTTCGGCGATATCATCCGGCAGGAGGATTTCAGCATGAACGAAGCCGACGGGTTGCGATTCCAGGCATTTAACAACAAACTGGAACAGGAACTCCGGCAGGCGGTTTTTGAGATTCCCAAAACGGACCGAAAATCCCAGCGACAGAAACTGGAGATCAGACCTTCCACTACTAAAAGAATGGCACTTGCCGTACCGGCCGCAATCGGTTGGCTGACCCATGCCCCGCTCTTCCTTCCCGTAAAAAAATTTACCTGGAAACGCACGGCGCATAATGACCATTACGATTCGGTGATGATGAGTATCCTGCTCTTTCTCTACCCCCTCTACCTGTTACTGATCACGGGTATCCTGTTGTGGTTAACGCATAACTGGTGGATGATCCTGCTCCTGTTGCTGCTGCCGTTTACCGCGTGGAGCTATGTACAATTGAAACCGCAAATTGACAAGTAGTCAGATAAGACAAATCAGTCATAGAGGTCATATTAGTCATATCAGTCATAGAGGTCATATTAGTCATATAAATCATATAGGTCATATTTGTCATGTTGGTAACAGCTTTGCCAACTGAAATGACTTTTACTTAGGAGGCATATGACTGATATGACTGCTTTGACCCATATGACTAATGCGCTCAGCAGCAATCCAGCCACTCGTCCACGCGTGCTGAAAATTATAACCGCCGGTGATCCCGTCTACATCCAGCACTTCACCCGCGAAAAATAACCCGGGCAGCTTTTTGCTCATCATGGTTTGCGGGTCCACTTCATGTAATCGAATACCTCCCGCTGTAACGAATTCTTCCTTAAATGTGGTTTTTCCTTTTACACCGGCCTCCCAGGAACATAGTTTTTGAATAAACTTATTTTGTAACGCTACCGGTAAATCGGCCCAGCGCATGGCACCGTTCACCCCGGATTCCATGGCGAGGAATTCCCAGAGCCGCGCCGGCAATCCGAAACTGTTTTTGCCTATGATCCGTTGCGACCCGCCGGCCTTACGCAGTTGTATGAATTTATCGCGCAGGACCTGATCGTTCAACCCGCCCAGCCAGTTAACCCTGACGATGAATTCCCAGTTCTTTTCTTTCAATTCCCGCGCGCCCCAGGCGCTGAGCCGCAGCACGGCAGGGCCGCTAAGCCCCCAGTGCGTGATGAGCAGCGGACCTTCTTCCTTCAATTTGGTTCCGGGTATGCTCACGCTTGCCTTGTCGACGCTTACTCCCGTCAGTTTGGTAAGGGGGTGACCGGGGATATTAAACGTAAACAGGGAAGGCACGGGTTCTTCGATAGTGTGGCCGGTATTGTTCAGCCAGCCGAACAGGGCTGTTTTCGGGTAACCGCCGCAGGCTATGCAAACATAATCGGAAACAACGGGCCGGGGGGCATTGGTTTGAATGATGAATTTTCCTTCGGTAAACGATAAGTTCTTTACTTCCGTATGCAGGCCGATCTCCACGCCGTACCGTTTGGCTTCTTTCAGCAGGCAATCGATAACCGTTTGCGAAGAATCGGTAACGGGGAACATCCGGCCGTCGGGCTCCGTTTTCAGCGCCACGCCCCTTTCCGCGAACCAGGCGATCGTATCGGTAGTAAAAAAGCGGTGAAAGGCCTTGCGGACAAAATACCGGCCCCGCGGATATCGGTTACTCATTTCCGTTATATCGCTGCACGCATGGGTCACGTTGCAGCGGCCCCCGCCGCTCACTTTTACTTTTGACAGGAGCTTGCCGCTTTTTTCCAGGATCCGTACCCGCAGTTCCGGGTTCAGCCGGGCGGCATTCACCGCACAGAAAAAACCGGCCGCCCCGCCGCCGATCACGGTCAGTTGCTTCGGCATGGGCATTATTTTATCAGCATGATCGCGGCCAGGGTTTCGATCCCTTCCCAAAAATTCCCCACCCGCAGATTTTCGTTGGCCGCATGCTGGTTATTATCATAATTGACGAAAGTGACGATAATGGTTTTGGCGTGCAGGAATTCTTCAAACAGGAACAGGGGAAGACTGCCGCCTTCTCCCGGGAGCAATACCAGCGGATCGGGTGTCGTACTTTTTACAGCTTCAATCACCGATTGGGCGAGCGGCAGGCTGAGGGGGGTTTGCTGCGCGTTATAACCCGCGGAGTCGGGAATCACTTTTATGATCTTTTCATATTTTTTCCGTTCTTCATCAGTCGGCTCCTTAGCCGTTACATAATAACCCTGCGACCGGATATGACCGATCACTTTCTGCTGCTGGCGCCGCCAGTCATCGCCCGGCGCCATCCGCAGATCCAGTACACAGGTGGCCGTAACCGGTATCACATTCGTCGCCAGCTTTCCCACATTCCCGCTTTGGATACCGTTTATGTTCAAAGCAGGAAAACGGAGAGATTCCACAAGCGATTTCCCTTTCATTTCCGTGGCGCTGATACCGAGTTCCGTTTTCAGTTGTTCATCCGTTGATGGTATTTCACGGTAGGCTTTTTTCTCGTCATCCGTCATGGGTTTCGTATCATCATAAAACCCTTTAATGGTCACCCGGCCCCTGTCATCTTTCATCGATGCCAGTAATTTTACCAGCATCATCGCGGGATTGGGCGCCCAGTTGCCGTAATGCCCGCTGTGCAGCGGACGTTTGGATGCATATACCGTGAGGTCGAGATGCGTCATGCCCCTGACCCCAAACACCAGTTGTTTGCGGCCCGAGGGATGCGAGGGTCCGTCGCAAAAGATCCAGAGATCGGATTGCAGTAAACCCGAATACCGCTGCAGGATCTCCTGCAGGTGGGGCGATCCCGCTTCTTCTTCCCCTTCGATAAAAAATTTCAGGTTACAGGAAAAAGCCGCGCCTGTTTTTACCAGGGCTTCATAAGCGTTGAGTATGGCCATCACGCCCGCTTTGTCGTCGGAAGCGCCGCGGGCATAGATCCTCCAGTCGGGCTTCCAGGGTGTTCCCGTCCCGGGAAATGAAATAAATTTTCCGCCCTGGCCGATAATGCCATCCACTAATTGGGGGCGGAATGGATCCAGGCCCGCTGCCCATTCGGAGACCCGCACCGGCTGGCCGTCGTAATGCGCGTAAAACATGATGGTCTTTGCGGCGCCCGGCACCAGCGATTCTCCGTACACGGCGGGAGGAGCGCCCGGGGTGGCGGGTGATAAAAGCTGTACCTGTTTGATCCCCCTTTTTTTCATCATCTCCATGATCATCGCCGCGTTTTCCCTGAGATGGGGCGTATCGGCGGCGATGTTCGGAACAGAGAGCAGGGAAATATATTCCTGCATGATCGCGCTTTCATGCTGCGCCCGGTATTCCCTAACCTGTAAAGTACTTCGCGACTGGCCGGCTGCCATGATATGAATCATTGCGCCGGTAATAAAAAGGATGATCCGTTTATACATATTCCGGGATTTGTGAAAAGGAAAGATACGAATGATAGGAAAGGAAAAGAAGTCAATACCCGGATGATCGATCAGCGGTCAGACTAATGCCGCGGCGGGCGCTGTAAACAGGTGGGCATTGGCGCGTTCCGACTTTTCGATGATGGAATAATCAGAGAGAATATCCGCGGTTCCCCTGCGCACGCAAACATCATGTTCAAAATGCACGGAGGCTTTCCCGTCCCGGGTACGGACCGTCCAGCCATCGGCTTCCGTAAACACATCTTTTTTGCCAAGATTGATCATGGGTTCGATGGCCAGCACCAGTCCCTCCTTTAATTTGGGTCCGCTGCCGCGCTTGCCGTAATTGGGCACCTGCGGGTCTTCGTGGAGGTCGCGGCCCAGCCCGTGCCCCACCAGTTCCCGCACCACGCCGTACCCGTGTTTTCTTTCGGTATGTTCCTGTATCGCGAAAGCGATATCGCCCACCCGGTTGCCGGCCACCGCTTTTTCAATGCCTTTGAAAAGCGATTCGCGGGTTACGCGGATCAATTGCATTACGTCCGGACCCGGGTCGCCGATCGCGAAAGTATAGGCGTGATCGCCGTGCCAGCCGTTCAGGATAACCCCGATATCCACCGAAATGATATCACCATCCTTCAGTTCATTTTTCCCGGGGAAGCCATGTACTACCACGTCATTTACCGAGAGACAGGAGTTGAAAGGATAACCATGGTAATTCAGAAAAGAAGGAACGGCATGGTGATCGGCGATGAATTCCCCTATCAATTTATCGATGGAAATCGTGGTAATGCCCGGGCGCAGTACGGCAGCCACTTCCGAAAGGGTGCTGCTGACCAGCAGGGCGCTCTTCCGCATTAATTCAATTTCTTCCGGGGTTTTTGTGATCATCATGCTGTAAAATGCAAATTTACTTAATTCAAGCGCATCCCGCTGCTTCTGATATATAATGAATTTTGAAAAGTGCCGAAACGCAGATAAAAAAACCCGGCGTATGCTGAACGCCGGGTTTTGAAATATCTTACTGTAGTTCAATCTTACATCTGTACCGCCGAAGTAGTCTGTCTGCCCTGGATCCTTCCGCTCTTCATCAGGCCGTCGTACTGGCGCATCAGCAACTGCGTTTCGATCTGCTGCAGGGTATCGAGGATTACACCCACCATGATCAGCAGCGAAGTGCCGCCGAAGAAGGTGGAGAACTGCTGCGTGACGTCGAAACGTTTGGCGATACCCGGCAGGATACCCACAAAAGCCAGCAGGATGGCGCCGGGGAGGGTGATCTTATCCATGATCGCGCCGATATAATCCGCCGTTGGCTGCCCGGGTTTTACGCCGGGGATGAACCCGTTATTCTGCTTCAGGTTATCGGCGATCTGTTTCGGGTTAAATATTAACGCGGTATACAGGAACGTAAACCCGATCACCACGATGGAATAGATCAGCATATACCAGAGGTTACTGTGGTCGTTCAGCGCCAGCAGGAATTTTCCCTTGGTTGGATTGAAATTGGCGAAGATGGTCGGGATAAAGATAATAGCCTGCGCGAAGATGATCGGCATCACACCGGCACTATTTACTTTCAGCGGCAGGAACTGACGCGCCCCGCCCCCGCCGAACTGGCGGTTGCCGACGATCTGTTTGGCGTAATTCACCGGCACTTTCCGAACCCCCTGGATCAGCAGTATACAGCCCATGATGATCGCAATGAGAATTGCAATTTCAATGATGAACACGAGGATCTGGCCGTTGCGCACCGACTTGGCGCTTAACTCCTGCAGGAAGTTCTGCGGGAGGCGGGCCACGATCCCGATCATGATGATCAGGGAAGTACCGTTACCCAGGCCCTTATCGGTGATTTTTTCACCCATCCACATCACGAACAGGGTACCGGCCGTGAGCACCACGACGGTCGACAACCAGAAATTGGCCGGGGAAAATCCCGCCATCATACCGCCCTGCTGCAGCATGCCGCGCAGGTAGCTTACATAGGCAGAAGCCTGGAGGATGGTTACCCCCACGGTTAGGTAGCGTGTGTACTGGTTGATCTTTTTGCGTCCGCTCTCGCCTTCTTTCTGCAGTTTCTGGAAACGGGGCACGAGCACCGTCATCAGCTGCATAAAGATGGAGGCCGAGATATAGGGCATGATGCCCAGTGCGAATATCGAAGCATTGTTAAAGGCGCCGCCGGAGAAAGCGTTGATCAAACCGAGGATACCGGTGCTTTCGCTGGCCGCCTTCATTTCATTGGGATCGATGCCCGGCAGCACGACATGCGAGCCCACCCGGTAGATGGCGATCATCATCAGGGTAAACAATATCTTGCCGCGGAGCTCTTCGATGCTCCAGATATTTTTCAGTGTCTGTATTAATTTTTTCACGGGGGTTCTAAAAATTTAAATGCACATAAAACATAAAAGACGCATGGCCGATGCGTCGTTGCAATTTAGCGAATTTACTTTACTATTTCCACCGTGCCGCCTGCCGCTTCGATGGCGGATTTGGCTTTTTCGCTGACAGCATTCACTTTAAAAGTGAATTTACCTTTCAATTCACCATTACCGAGAATTTTGATTTTATCGTTCTGGCTCAGCAGCCCGTTCACGTAAAGATTCTCGGGAGAAAATTCGGTGATATTGTATTTCTCCGCCAGTTGTTCGATCTGGCCGAGGTTAAGCACTTTGTATTCCACGCGGTGCGGGTTTTTGAAACCGCGTTTGGGGATCCGGCGCTGGATGGGCATCTGTCCGCCCTCATGCGCCATTTTGCGCTTGAAACCGCTGCGGCTCTGGTGGCCCTTGTTACCTTTCGTGGAGGTGCCGCCGTGCCCGGAGCCCTCGCCCCTTCCCAGTCTTTTTTCCTTGTGTGTCGCGCCTTTTGCAGGCCTGAGCTGATGTAATTTCATTTTATTTGATTTTGTACTCGGCGGGGAATCACCCCTCGCTTTATAAATTGTAAATGTTGAATTTTAAATGCTAAATAAATTTTCTCAATTTAACATTCAACATTCAGCATTTAACATTAATTCATCTCTTCTACTTTCACCAGGTGGTTCACTTTACGCACCATGCCCAGGATCTGCGGCGTGGCGTCCACTTCTTTGGTGGCATTGGTTTTGTTCAATCCCAGGGCCTGCAGGGTCAGTTTCTGACGCTCGGGTCTGTCGATCGGACTTTTTACCAATGTTATTTTGATCTTTTTCATATCTGCTTTTTTAAGTGCGGTTGCCGGTTGCGGCTGCAGGCAATCGACTGTTTACTGAACTATCCGTTATCCGTTAAATACTTTCTTCAGCCCCATCGTCCTTGTTTTGGCCACGCTTACCGGTTCACGGAGCAGCGCCAGGGCCTTGAAAGTGGCTTTTACCACATTGTGCGGGTTGGGTGAGCCCAGCGATTTCGCCAGCACGTCGGTTACGCCGGCGGCTTCGAGTACGGCGCGCATGCTACCCCCGGCGATCACACCGGTACCATGTGCCGCGGGTTTGATCAGCACTTTGGCGGCGCCTTCCTTGGCCCACTGGTCGTGCGGGATCGTACCCTTCATCACGGGAACCTTGATCAGGTTCTTTTTCGCATCCTCGATGCCCTTGGTAATGGCTTCCTGTACTTCTTTCGCCTTACCCAGGCCGTGACCCACTACCCCGTTTTCATTACCCACTACCACCAGCGCGGAGAAACTGAAGGAACGGCCACCCTTGGTAGTCTTCACCACCCGGTTGATGGCAACCACTTTGTCTTTCAGTTCAAGGTCACCCGGTTTTACCCTGTTTACATTAAGCTTTGACATGTATACTTATAATTAAATGTTATGCGTACAATTAGAATTGCAAACCTGCTTCACGGGCTCCGTCGGCCAGCGACTTCACACGGCCATGATATAAATAACCGCCGCGGTCGAAGATCACTTCCTTCACGCCCATGTCAACGGCCATGCGCGCGATCGCCGCGCCGACCAGTTTGCTTTTTTCGGTCTTGTTTACTTTCTGCGCCGCGATATCCTTGTCACGGGTGGAAGCGGATGCGATCGTGATACCCTTCAGGTCATCGATCAGTTGCGCATAGGTTTCCGTATTGCTCCGGAATACCGACAGTCTCGGTTTGGTTCCGGTTCCGCTTATTTTACGGCGGATATTGTAACGGATCCGCTGCCTTCTCGCTGTTTTTGATTTTGCGTTCATCTTTATCTTATTTGTCGTCCTGATGCTGCCAGGACTGTAGTTAACGATTATTTACCTGCGGCCTTACCGGCTTTCTTGCGAACCACTTCACCTGCATAGCGAACCCCCTTGCCTTTGTACGGCTCGGGTTTGCGCAGGCTGCGCAGTTTCGCGGCCACCTGCCCGATCAGCTGGTGATCGATGCCCTCAAGCATGATCATGGGGTTCTGTCCTTTCTCCTGCTGGGTAGCCACTTTCAGTTCTTTGGGAACTTCGAAAATGATATTGTGCGAATAACCCAGTGTCAGGTCAAGTACGTTGCCCTGGTTGGCGGCTTTAAAACCCACCCCGATCAGTTCGAGCTTTTTGGCATATCCTTCGGTAACGCCTTTCACCATGTTTGAGACCAGGGAGCGGTACAAACCATGCAGGGCGCGGTGACGGATCTGATCGGTAGGGCGGACGAAGGAAACATGGCCGTCTTTTACTTCCACGGTAATATCGCGGTCAACCGCCTGCTTCAGTTCGCCTTTCTTTCCCTTTACGGTTACCACGTTGTCTTTTCCCACGGTAATCGTTACTCCTTCGGGGATTGAAATCGCTTTTTTTCCTATACGTGACATGACTAAGTCAGTTTAAATTTTAAATGTTTCTCATCTTTTGTTCCCGCGGATCAGCCGGGTATACTGCTGCCAGGATCCCGGGAACTGTATTTTATCGTTGCGGCCTGCTGTTGGTATCACATCAGCATAAGGCCACAGCTTCAATTAATATACATAGCAAAGAACTTCTCCGCCCACGTTCTGCACTTTGGCTTCCTTGTCGGTCATTACGCCTTTGGAAGTGGACACAATGGCCACACCCAGCCCGTTTTTCACACGACGGAATTCGGCCGGTTTGGCATACTGGCGCAAACCGGGACGGCTGACGCGTTCCATGCTCCGGATAGCCGGCTGCTTGGTCTGGGGATCGTACTTCAGGGCGATCTTGATCACACCCTGTTTGCTGTCGTCCTCAAATTTGTATTTCAGGATATAACCCTGGTTGTACAGGATCTCCGTCATACGCTTCTTCAGGTTAGATGCCGGGATATCCACGATGCGGTGACCCGCCATCTGCGCGTTGCGAATCCTGGTCAGGAAATCTGCTATAGGATCTGTTACCATATTTTTTGTCCTCCTACGATCCCGGCCATCTGGTCCGGGATTAATTGGAAAGTTTGTTTATTAATTTTTTTTCAGTGGCGCCTTCCTTACAGGAAATTACCAGCTTGCTTTTTTCAGTCCGGGTATCTTGCCGTTCAGGGCCATGTCGCGCAGGGCGATACGGGAGATCCCGAAATAACGGATATAACCCCTGGGACGACCAGACAACTGGCAACGGTTCTTCAACCGCACCCGGGAAGAGTTCTTTGGCAGTTCATCCAGCGCTTTCCAGTCGCCCGACTTCTTCAGTTCCTGGCGCTTGGCCGCGTACTGGGCCACCATTTTTTCCCTTTTGTTCTGCCTGGCTTTTACCGATGTTTTAGCCATAATTATTGTTTCTTTTTTGTTTAATTGTTTTTTGCGTTGCGGAAAGGCATCCCGAGTTCCTTTAACAGCTCGTAAGCTTCTTCGTCCGTTCCGGCCGTGGTTACAAACGTAATATCAAGACCGGTGATTTTATTCACCTTGTCGATGTCGATCTCCGGGAAAATGATCTGTTCGGTTACGCCCAGCGTATAGTTGCCGCGTCCGTCAAAGGCCTTTTCATTCACGCCTTTGAAGTCGCGCACACGGGGCAGGGCCACGGCGATCAGCCTGTCGAGGAATTCGAACATTTTATCGCCGCGAAGCGTAACGCGCGCGCCGATAGGCATATTCTTCCGTAATTTGAAATTGGAGATATCTTTTTTCGACATGGTGGGCACGGCTTTCTGACCGGTGATGGTCGTCAGCTCGTCCACGGCGATGTCCACCAGTTTCTTGTCAGACACGGCGCCGTTCACGCCCCTGTTCAGGCAGATCTTCTCCAGTTTGGGTGCCTGCATCATGGTGCTGTACCCGAATTTTTTCACCAGGGCGGGAACAACCTCAGTTTTATACTTGGTCGCCAGCCGGGGTGTGTAAGTTCTCGTTGCCATTATTTTTTACCTCCCTGGGTTTTCTTTGTTTTAAATACACGTTCCGTTTTGCCGTCTTTCCGCACCCGCGTCACGCGCGCGCCCGCTTTCTGCGAAGCGTCCCAGAGCATCACGTTGCTGATGTGGATGGGAGCTTCTTTTTTAATGATCCCGCCGCGGGTATTCTGGGCGGAGGGCTTGCTGTGGCGGGTTACCATATTGGCGCCTTCCACGATCACTTTCGCCGCGTCCACCAGCACCTGTTTTACCGTGCGGGGTTTCGACAAATCCTTGTCGTCGCCGGCGATGATCACCACGCTGTCTCCTTTCCGGATATTGAACTTGGGTTTAAATCTTGCTTTCATGTTATCTGTCGTTAATGGGGTTCACCCTATTTATCAATTATAATACTTCAGGGGCCAGTGAAATAATTTTCATATAACCCTTGTCGCGCAGTTCCCTGGCCACAGGCCCGAAAATGCGGGTACCGCGGGGCTCGTCCGACTGGTTCAGGATCACCACGGCGTTGTCGTCGAACCGGATATATGATCCGTCCTTGCGGCGCAGTTTGTTCGTCGTGCGCACGATGACGGCCTTGGCCACGGTTCCTTTTTTGATCCCGCCGGCAGGCAGGGCGTCTTTTACCGTTACGACGATCTTGTCGCCGATGCGCGCGTAACGTTGTCCGCTGTTACCGAGCACCCGGATGCAAAGCACTTCTTTGGCGCCACTGTTGTCCGCTACATTTAACCGGCTTTCTTGCTGAATCATTTTTTTAAGCTTTGCGCTATGAGCCGCGGGCTGCGGGCTGATAGCAATTATTACTAATCTATACTTGTTATATCATACGGCGCGCGGCTTGTCGCCCGACGCACGTAGCTTTTATTACTTCACTTTCTCCACCACTTCCACCAGCCGCCAGCGCTTGGTCTTGCTCATCGGGCGGGTTTCCATGATCCGGACCACATCGCCGATGCTGCACTCGTCTTTCTCGTCGTGCGCATGGAACTTGGTCGTCTTCTTAACGAACTTTCCGTAAATGGGGTGTTTTACTTTCCGCTCAACCGCCACCGTAATGGTCTTGGCCATTTTGTTGCTGGTGACGATCCCCGTACGGGTCTTTCTTAAATTTCTTGCTTCCATTTTTTTCGCTTTATTATGCTTGCTGTTGCTTTAACTTCAATTCCGTTTTCAGCCTGGCCACGTCGCGGCGGAGGGAACGGATGGTCATGGGATTTTCCAGCGGTGAAATGGCGTGGGCAAATTCCAGCTTCTTCAGGCGCTGTTTGTCTTCTTCCAGCCGGGCCCGGAGGTCCTGCTCGTTCATCCCATGGATGCTTTTTACAAAATCGGCTTTCTTTGACATCGCTTATCGGTTTATAATTAATTACGCGTTAACCAGGTCACGGCGTGCAATAATCTTTGTTTTGATCGGCAGTTTGCCGGCGGCCAGCGACAGGGAAGCCTTTGCCACCTGTTCGGTTACGCCGTCCACTTCGAAAAGGATCCTGCCGGGTTTTACCACGGCCGCCCAGAATTCCAGGTTACCCTTACCCTTACCCATCCTCACTTCAAGCGGCTTGCGGGTGATCGGTTTGTCGGGGAATATGCGGATCCACACGTTACCTTCCCTTTTCATTTCGCGGGTCAGGGCCTGGCGGGCCGCCTCGATCTGGCGGTCGGTGATCCAGTGCTGGTCCAGCGCTTTCAGCGCATAGGAACCAAACGCAATGGTGGTGCCTCTTTTGGCATCGCCCTTCATGCGCCCTTTCTGCATCTTCCTGTGCTTTGTTCTTTTCGGTTGTAACATATATTTTAAGCTTTGAGCTATGTGCTGCCGGTGTTAACGGAGCCGATAGCAATGAAACACCTGGTTAATTAATTTCTCCGGTCCCTGCCTCCGCCCCTGCGGTCATCACGGCGCTCATCCCTTCTTTCCCTCCTGTCGCTCACTTCGCTCTTGCCGCCCACGAAATTGGGGTTCAGGTCGCGCTTGTTCAGCACTTCACCCTTACAGATCCAGACTTTGATACCGATCTTTCCATAAACGGTCAGCGCAAATACATTCGCGTAATCGATATCCATCCGGAACGTATGCAGCGGCACACGGCCCTGTTTGATCTCTTCGGTACGGGCGATTTCAGCGCCGCCCAGGCGGCCGCTCACTTTCACCTTGATCCCTTCGGCGCCCATCCGGAGCGCGGAAGCGATCGACATCTTGATCGCTCTTTTATAGTTGATCCGGTTTTCGATCTGGCGGGCGATCGTGTCGGCCACGATCATCGCATCCAGTTCGGGACGGCGGATCTCGAGAATATTGATCTGCACGTCATCCTTGCCGGTCAGCTTCTTCAGTTCCTCCTTGATACGGTCCACTTCCCCGCCGCCCTTGCCGATGATGATACCGGGTTTGGAGGTGTGGATGGTGATGATCAGTTTGCCCAGCGTGCGTTCGATAACAATCTTGGAGATCCCTCCCTTGTTGATACGCGCATTCAGGTAGGTCCTGATCTTGTGGTCTTCGATCAGCTTGGAGGCATAATCTTTTTTGCTGCCATACCAGTTGGATTCCCAGCCCCGGATGATGCCAAGCCTGTTGCCGATCGGATTTGCTTTTTGACCCATGTGATTGTTTTATTAATTCGTTTAGTTTTTAGATTCTTTTGCATCCACCACCACGGTAACATGGTTGCTGCGCTTGCGGACGCGGTAACCGCGGCCCTGCGGCGCCGGGCGCATACGCTTCAGCGTACGGGCTCCGTCCACGAAAATGGTCTTGATCACCAGCTGGCTTTCATCCCCGCCTTCGTTCTTCTGTTTCCAGTTGCTGATGGCGCTGAGCACCAGTTTGCGCAGGGGCACGGCCGGGTGCTTGGGATTATGTTCCAGTTCGGCCAGCACTTTCTCTACTTTCTGGCCACGTACCAGGTCGGCCAGTAAGCGCATCTTGCGCGGCGAAGTCGGGTAATTTCTGAGTTTAGCTACTGCTTCCATTTTTATAAGTTTTTCATCAGGGCTGGCCTTTCTTCGTCTCCCGACTCCGAATTACCGGCTCCCGATTTTTTTTACGCTTCTACTTTCTTGCTCGAGTGTCCTTTGAACTGGCGGGTGGGCGCGAACTCGCCCAGTTTGTGGCCCACCATGAATTCCGTTACATACACCGGGATAAATTTATTCCCGTTGTGCACCGCGAATGTGTGCCCTACAAAATCGGGCGTGATCGTGGAGCGGCGGCTCCAGGTCTTGACCACGCTTTTCTTCGATTTGCCTTCGTTCATGGACAACACCTTTTTCTCGAGGTGCGTTGCTACGTAAGGACCTTTTTTAATTGAACGTGCCATATTTTAATTAATTCCAGATTTTAAAATTCCGGTTTACTTGGTCAGCTTGCTTCCGTTTTTGCGTTGCAGGATCAGCTTGTTGCTGCCTTTGTGACGCTTACGGGTTTTTTCACCCTTGGCGTATTTGCCGGTACGGCTCCGCGGGTGTCCGCCTGAAGCCTTTCCTTCACCGCCACCCATCGGGTGATCCACGGGGTTCATCGCCACACCGCGGTTGCGGGGACGGATGCCCCTCCAGCGGTTACGACCCGCTTTACCCATGCTTTGCAGGTTGTGGTCGCTATTGCCCACCACACCCACTGTTGCATAGCAGTTGATCAGTATCTTTCTCAGTTCGCCGCTGGGCATTTTCAGCACCGCGTATTTATCTTCCTTGTTGGTCAGCTGCGCGGAAGAACCGGCGCTTCTCGCCATTTTGCCGCCCTGGCCGGGTTGCAGTTCGATATTGTGCACCATCGTACCCAGGGGCATGTTCTTCAGCATTAAGGCATTCCCGATCTCGGGCGCCACATCGTCGCCGCTGATCACTTTCATACCCACGGTCAGTCCCTGCGGGGCGAGGATATAGCTTTTTTCACCGTCGGTATACTGTACCAGCGCGATGAACGAAGTGCGGTTCGGATCGTATTCCACGGACATCACCGTCGCTTCCATGTTTTTCTTTCTCCGCTTGAAATCGATCAGGCGGTATTTCTTCTTGCTGCCGCCGCCGATATAACGCATCGTCAGGTGACCGGATGAGTTGCGTCCGCCCGTGTTTTTCCGGGTTTCCAGGAGACTTTTTTCCGGCACATTGGTGGTAACCTCGGCGTACGCGTTCCCGATCCTCCAGCGGGTGCCGGCTGTAACGGGTTTAAATTTTCTTAAGGCCATTGTTTAATCAGTTCTTTTAATTTCAAATGCCAACACTTCGCGGCGGTTGATTGCCATTCTTTTCCCCTGCGGGGAGCGGCGGTTTAAATATTTGAATACAGGTCGATATTCTCGCCATCCGCCACCGTTATATAAGCCTTTTTGTACGCGGGTTTGCGGCCCGAGATCACACCGGCTTTGGTAAAACGGCTTTTATTTTTACCCGGAGACACGGAGGTATTCACGTTGGTAACGGTAACCCCGTAAAAGCTTTCCACGGCTTTCTTGATCTCCAGTTTGTTCGCTTTTCTGGCCACTTTGAAGGCGTACCGGCGCAGCTTTTCCTGCTGGGCATTGGCTTTTTCCGTCAAAATGGGTTTTATCAGTACTTCGGAAAGTTTCATCTTTCTTTCTTTAATTGTTTTTTAATTACGCTTCCGTCTTTTCGTCTTCCGCGAAAATCTTCGCCGCGCTTTCGGTCATCACCAGCACTTCAGAGTTCACGATATCGTAGGTGTTGATGTCGCTCAGCAATACGCCCAGCACGGAAGGCACGTTTCGAATGGACCGTTCCACATTATCGTTGTTCTCCGGCAGGATGAACATGGCTTTTTTGTCTGCCACTTTCAGGTTGCCCAGGATATCCACGAATGTTTTTGTTTTCGGTTTGTCCATCGTAATGTCTTCCACGATCAGGATCGCGTTGTCCTTGGCCTTGTGCGAAAGGGCTGATATCCGCGCCAGGTCTTTCACCTTGCGGTTCAGTTTGATGGCATAACCATGCGGCTTGGGACCGAACACGGTACCACCGCCCTTGTACAGGGGATTCCGGATATTACCCTTACGGCTGCCGCCGGTTCCTTTCTGGCGGTGCAGCTTGCGGCTGGCGCCTTTTACTTCGGCACGGGTCTTTACCTTGTGCGTACCCTGGCGCTGTGCCGCGAGGTATTGTTTCACCGCGAGGTAAATAACGTGGTTATTGGGCTCAGTACCGAAGATGTCTTCGGGAAGATCCACCGACCTGCCCGTTGCTTTTCCCTGCGTATTTAAAACTTCTACTTTCATCGCTTATTTTTTTGACCGGAACCGGGTTCCGGCACCGTTATTTTTGAATGAATACGATCGAACCGTTGTACCCCGGCACCGAACCGCTGATCAGGATATAATTTTTATCGGGAAATATTTTCACCACTTTCAGCCCGCGCAGTTTTACGCGGCTGTTGCCCATGCGGCCGGCCATCCGCATCCCTTTCATCACACGGCTCGCGTCGGAAGAGTTACCCAGCGAACCCGGGGCGCGCTGGCGGTCGTGCTGGCCGTGCGATTGCTGGCCCACGCCGTGGAAACCATGACGTTTAACAACGCCCTGGAAACCCTTACCTTTTGTGGTACCTACCACATCCACGTCTTCGCCTTCGGCGAAAATGTCGACGGTGACGGTTTCACCGATATTTTTTTCAAGGGAAAAATCGCGGAACTCTTTGGAAAATTTTTTGGGAGCGGTGGAGGCTTTGGCGAAATGGTTTTTTTCGGCTTTGGTGGAGTGTTTTTCGTTCTTGTCGCCGAAAGAAAGCTGGAGGGCGCTGTACCCGTCAGACTCTTTGGTCTTTACCTGGGTAACTACACAGGGGCCCGCCTCGATGATCGTACAGGCGGTCTGCTTGCCCGAGGGATCGAAAATGCTGGTCATCCCGACCTTTTTCCCAATAATACCTTTCATGTGATTCAATTTGCGCCTGCAAGGTTATTGGGACATGCCGGCCTGGTTCCACCCGGAACCCGGCAATCCGGTCCGGATACCCGAACCGTTACGGCTTCGATCCCCGTTTTCCACCGACCTTTTCTTTTTGTCTCCGGATTCCCCTTTTCACGATCCTTGTGATCGCCCGGGAAACCGTCATCCGTCTGGACGCCCGCACTGGAATGGGCAGGTAACAGAAGTACCGGCAGTAAACAAACCCTGAATGGCTTGTTTATATACCCTCCCGGCATGTTAAAAAAAAAAAAAA
>CAYNSL010000035.1:0-25851 GCA_964399755.1 uncultured Chitinophaga sp.
TTAAACAAATTTCCCAATTCCGAAATTCCAAAATTCTACTTTAATATGCTTCTGCTGATCACGATCCGCTGCACTTCACTTGTCCCCTCGTATATCTGCGTGATCTTCGCGTCGCGCATCAGCCGCTCCACATGGTATTCCTTTACAAACCCGTAACCGCCGTGCACCTGCACCGCTTCCACGGTGGTCCACATCGCCGTTTCGGAGGCAAAGACCTTGGCCATGGAGGAACTGAGTGTGTAATCGTGATTGTTGTCTTTCTCCCAGGCCGCTTTCAGGCAAAGCAGGCGCGCCGCTTCGATCCGGGTGGCCATATCGGCCAGTTTAAACGCGATGGCCTGGTGATTCATGATCTCGGTACCGAAGGCCTTTCTTGTTTTGGAATATTCCCTGGCCAGTTCATAGGCGCCGCTGGCGATACCCAATGCCTGCGAAGCGATCCCGATACGACCGCCGGCCAGTGTTTTCATCGCGAACTTAAAGCCAAAGCCATCCTCCCCGACGCGGTTCGCCTTGGGTACTTTCACGTCATTGAACATCACGGTATGCGTATCGCTGCCGCGGATACCCAGTTTATTTTCCTTGGCCGCCACCACTACACCGGGCCAGTTCTTTTCCACGATCAGGGTATTGATCCCGCGTGAGCCTTTTGAAGGATCGGTTTGCGCCATCACGAGGTATACCGAAGCGGTGCCGCCGTTGGTGATCCAGTTCTTGGTGCCGTTGAGCAGGTAATAATCACCCATGTCTTCGGCTGTGGTTCGCTGCGAGGTGGCGTCGCTTCCCGCTTCGGGTTCGCTGAGCATGAAGGCGCCGATATAGAGTTCGCCGTCTTTCTGACCCTGGGCCAGTGGCGTCAGGTATTTTTGTTTCTGCTCTTCCGTTCCGAATTCCTGCAGCCCGTAACAAACCAGGCTGTTGTTCACGCTCATCACCACGCTTACGCTGGCGTCTATCTTGCTGATCTCTTCCATGGCCAGCACATAACTGATCGTGTCCATGCCGGCGCCGCCATACGCGGGATTCACCATCATACCCAAAAAACCGAGCTCGGCCAGTTTCATCACCTGTTCGCGGGGAAAGATCTGTTTTTCGTCCCTTTCTATCACGCCGGGCAGACACTCGTGCTGCGCGAAATCCCGGGCGGCTTTCTGAATCATCAATTGCTCTTCAGTGAACGCAAATAGCATATGGCATTTATTAAGGTGCCGCAAAGATAAGACCTGCGGGGCAAGCGGCGGAACCTGGAAACGGGTGAACGCTGTGGGAAAGCAGGTAAGGCTGATGATGCTTTTTGACCTACCTTTGCAGCCGGAAAACGCAGTTTATGAAAAAGATCCATATTGTCCTGCTGGTACTGATCGCCGGTTCCATCGGCGTCCTGCTCAGCTTCCTGAAAACGGCCAGCACCTATGATACCGTGGCCACGGCCATGGCCAAGCCCGGGAAATTCGTACACCTGATGGCCCGGATCGACCGGTCGCAGCCCATTGAATACGACGCCGTGAAAAATCCCAATTACCTGAGCTTTACCGCGGTGGATACCACGGGCCAGTCGGTGAAAGTTGTGTACCACAGCGCCAAACCCGATAACCTCGAAATGAGCGATAAACTGGTATTGAAGGGAAAATACATGGACGGACTTTTTGACTGCAAGGATATTCAAACCAAGTGCCCCTCCAAATACAAAGATGATATGAAGGCCGCGGAAAAAAATATCAGGGAAGAAACCCAGACCGCCCCGGCCGATAACAATACTACAGCACCTAAATAACACTTTACGGGCATGGACTATATCGGCGAGCATCGTTTACCCGGCCAGCTGGGACATTTTTTTATCGTCCTTTCCCTGGTGGCTTCGCTGGTCGCCACGTTCGCATATTTTAAATCAACCCGTTCCGGTCTTGCCGGCCATACCGATTACTGGAAAAAACTGGCGCGTTACGCCTTTCTTACTGAAACGGTTTCTGTTTTTGCCATTTTCGGCATTCTTTTCTACATCATCCATAATCATCTCTTCGAATACAAATACGCCTGGCAGCACAGCAGCCGCTCGCTGGAATTCAAATACCTGCTGGCCTGTTTCTGGGAAGGACAGGAAGGAAGTTTCCTGCTCTGGAGCATCTGGCATTGCATACTGGGGCTGGTGCTGATGAAGACGGCGAAAAAATGGGAAGCGCCGGTCATGACGGTATTGAGCTTCGCCCAGTTCTGCCTGGCCACGATGATCGCCGGCCTGTACATCTTTGGCTGGAAAATGGGGTCCAACCCTTTTATTTTATTGCGGGATTCCGGCGTACTCGATAATGCTGTCGGGCTGCATATCAATGGCGATGTGAACCAGGGTCTGCTCCCCGATTACATGTCTTTCATCAAAGACGGCAACGACCTGAACCCCTTATTGCAGAATTACTGGATGGTGATCCATCCTCCCGTGCTCTTCCTCGGTTTCGCTTCGACCATCGTACCCTTTGCCTTTTCGATGGCGGGGCTTTGGAAAAAAGATTACGGCAACTGGACCAAACCCGCGCTGCCCTGGGCATTATTCTCCGCCATCTTCCTCGGCGTGGGCATCATGATGGGCGGGATGTGGGCCTATGAATCACTGACCTTTGGCGGGTACTGGGCCTGGGACCCGGTTGAAAACGCGTCACTCGTTCCGTGGATGGTGCTGGTAGCGGGTATACACACCCTGCTGATCTATAAACATTCGGGGCATTCGCTGCGGGCCACGCATCTTTTCTTCATCCTCAGTTTCTCCTTTATACTTTATTCCACCTTTCTTACCCGCAGCGGGATACTGGGCGAAACCTCCGTGCACGCATTTACGGATCTCGGGATGAACTGGCAGTTGCTGGCCTTCCTGCTGGTTTTCGTGGTGCCATCGCTTTATTTTTTCCTGCGCAGGTACCGGGAAATTCCCGCTATGGCCAAAGAAGAGAGCGGAACATCGCGGGAGTTCTGGATGTTTATCGGTTCCCTTGTATTTTTTCTCTCGGCGCTGGTGATCATCGGCAAGACATCACTGCCGGTTTTCAATAAAATTTTCGGGACAAAGATCGCGCCGCCCGAAGACCCCGAATTCGCGTACAATAGTATTCAGGTATACGTGGCCGTTATTATCGGCCTGCTCACGGCCGTTTCGCAGTACCTCAAATACAAGGAAACCAGCGGGTCGTTTTTCCTGAAAAAGATCGGGATCCCCACCGGGATCGCCGCGCTGGCCGCCACCGCCATCCTGCTCTTCGGGAATATCAATTATGTACGCAAAGGTCCCGCCTTCCAGGCTTCGATCTGGCTGGCCGTGGCCTGCAGCGTGTATGCGATCATCGCCAACGGCGCGTATATCTGGCTGGGTGTAAAAGGAAAATTGCGGCTGTCGGGCGGCTCGATCGCGCACCTGGGTTTTGGCATGGTATTGCTCGGGATACTGATCTCCTCTTCCAAAAAAGAAGTGTTATCGAATAATGTAAACGGCATCCCCGCCCCGCTGGGTCCCAGCGAAGACCCGCGGGAAAACCTCACCCTGGTACAGGGACTTACGGTAGATATGGGAAAATATTCGCTGACCTATGAAAGCGATTCGGCCCACCCGAAAAAACAACTCTGGTTTTACAAGATCCGCTTCAAAAGCAAAGACGGGAAAGAAGAATTCGTTTTGCGCCCCAATGCCTTTGTGAATTATAAAGGCAACGAAGGACTGATGGCCAACCCCTCTTCCAAACATTACTGGGACCACGATGTATTCACCTATATCACTTCATTACCCAATCCCGATAAAAAAGCGGATACGGCCTCCCTCCTCCCGCACGCGCTCAAACCCGGCGATTCACTGTTCTATTCGGCCGGATTCATGGTGTTGCAGGATGTGAAGAAAAGAGACAGCCTGCCCGAGGAATTATTTGGCAAAGACGGGGAGTTATATGAAGCGCCCATTAAGATCTTCTCAAAAACCGGGTCCATCTTTTCCGTCACTTCCCGGCTGGCTTTTGTAAAGGGCAGTATGCTGGCCATCCCCGATACCATTACCGCCGAAGGGCTGGTGCTGCAACTGCAAAAAGTAAATCCCGATAAAAGCATTCAGCTTGGCGTCAAGGAATCCGGCGCGCTGATGAAATACGTCACACTGAAAGCATACAAATTTCCATTTATCAACCTGCTCTGGGCGGGTGTGCTCGTGACGGCGCTCGGCATCACGATCAGTATGGTGCACCGCATCCGCCTCAACCGTGTAAGCGATCCGCGCGTCTGATTTTAGCTTTTTGGCAACATCCCGCTGGGTAGTTTTACGTTCTGTTTCCTGATTACAAGGGTTGTTTTAGCTTTGTATGGTAAAATCATGTCCCTGCGGCAAACATATGTCCCCGGTATCGCGCTGCTCCTGTTCCTGTGTGCCGGCACAACGGCGACGGCACAGCAGGATACCTTAACCGCGGCGGTGGATTCATCAGCCTATGCGCTTAAATACATGAAGGAACAGCGGCAGAAATGGGGGCCGAACGACACCATCGTCGTGCCCGCCATCTGGTACCACGGCGAGATCGTCAATTACAAAGAAATGGATATGGCCTGGGTGGGTAATATGTCGCCCGACAAACTGGCCAAATACATCGCGGAATGGAACCGGCTGCGCAACGCGGTCTATGTAACCTATCCCTATGCCCGGATCGCGGGGGCTACCATCAATGAAATCAATGCGAAACTTGTGAATGTGAGCGCCAAAAAGGAAAGAAAGGCCATCATCAAATCGCGCGAAAAAGAACTGCGGCAGCAATTCTCGGAACCCCTCACCAATCTCTCCGTATACCAGGGCAAGATCCTGATGAAACTGATCAACCGGCAAACGGGGAATAACTGTTACGAGATCATCAAGGAATATAAGGGCGGTTTCAACGCCCGCTTTTACCAGACCGTAGCCTGGTTTGTGGGCGGTAACCTGAAACAGGACTGGGACCTGAAAGAAAACAAGCTCGACCGCCAGATCGAAAGCATCGTGAAGGAGATCGACGGGACATGGTATAATAATCCATACAGGAGGGAGTAATGATAAATTTTGAAGGATAAATGTTAGATGCTGAATTTTAAATGCTAAATTTTAAATGTTACATGATAAATAGGGAGCGGTGTTATAAATAAATGATTATTTTATAGCCTGGTTCCAGGAAATAAAATGGCCAGTTGAAGTTGCGGTCAATAAGCAACCAGCAATAAGTAACAAGCAATAAGCAACAAGCAATAAGCAATAAGCAACAAGCAACCAGTAACCAGCAAAAACATGAAACTAGACTTATTAGCCTTTGGCGTTCACCCCGATGATGTGGAACTGGGTTGTTCCGGTACGATCATCAACGAGATCCGGAACGGAAAGAAAGTGGGTATCGTGGACATGACCCAGGGGGAACTGGGCACCCGCGGCTCGATCGAATCACGGTATGAAGAATCGGCCCGGGCCGCCAAGATACTCGGTGTTGACATACGCGAGAACCTGAAACTGCGCGATGGTTTTTTCGAAAACAACGAGGAAAGCAAACTGAAAATGATCAGCGTGATCCGGAAATACCGCCCCGAGATCGTAATCGGTAACGTGTTGCACGACCGGCACCCCGATCATGGCCGCGCCGGAAAACTGATTGCCGAAGCCAGTTTCCTGGCCGGGTTGTCAAAGATCCGGACCACCGATGAAAACGGGAAGGAACAGACACGCTGGCGCCCCGCCTATGTATTACATTATATCCAGGACTGGTACCACGAACCCGACCTGCTGGTGGATATCAGCGATGTGTTTGATCAAAGGATGAAATCCATCGAAGCTTATTCCACGCAGTTCTATGCGGGCGAGAACAGGGACGAAGGACCCCAGACCTATATCTCCACACCCGATTTTCTCGAAAGCGTGATCGCGCGGGCGCGGATGTTCGGCAAAAGGATCGGGGTAAAATATGCGGAAGGATTCATCTGCGAAAAGAAGATCGGCATCCGCAATCTCGACGCCCTGGTGCAGGTAGAAACCTGAGGATTTGTTAATATTCGCTTCAAACACAGCCCATAGCTCCTAACAGGTTGACCGGTATCAATACGCGGTTAAACAATCTGACCCGTATCGGCATTAAAACCTACCTTTGCGTCTTCATTCTGTCTATACATGAAAATCCCGAAATTCTCACCAGCATCCATTTCCTTTCACAGTGAATTAAAGAAAAGGATCAGCGACTATTTCGCCCAGTCCGGAACGGCATCGACGGGCAATTACAAATTATATATAAAGGCAATCCTGCTGGTTACAGCGTTTTTCGCCACCTATATCCACCTCGTCTTCTTCACCCCCGCCCCCTTCTGGGCCCTGGCCGAATGCATCCTGTTCGGCGGGCTTACCTCGGCGATCGGGTTCAACGTGATGCACGACGGCATGCACGGCAGTTTCAGCCGTTACAAATGGGTCAATAAACTCGCGGGGCTTTCACTGAATTTTCTCGGCGCGAATAATTTTATGTGGAAGACCAAGCACAATATCATCCATCACACGTATACGAATATCACCGGCATAGACGACGATATCGAGGCAGGGCCGCTGCTCCGGCTCAGCGATACGCAGAAATACTACCGGATGCACCGTTACCAGCACTGGTATTTCTGGGCCGCTTATTCCCTGCTCTACCTCTGGTGGGTTTTCTTTTCCGACTACAAAAAATATTTTACCCGCCACATCGGCCCCACCCCGCTGAAAAAAATGACCCCGGCCGATCATTTGTCATTCTGGGGTTTTAAAATACTTTATGTTTTCCTTTTTGTGGTCCTGCCCATCTATATGATCGGTTTCGGACCCTGGCTGATCGGCTTCCTGAGCTTCGCGCTCTTTACCGGGTTTGTGCTGAGTATTGTTTTCCAGCTGGCGCATACGGTGGAGCATACCCATTTCCCGCAAGCCGATGCCGGCACGGGCAAAATGGAGGACGAATGGGCGATCCACCAGTTGCGGACCACCGCCAATTTCGCCACGCGGAACAAGTTCATTTCCTGGTGGGTGGGCGGACTGAATTTCCAGATCGAGCACCATCTTTTTCCCCGGATTTCGCACGTGCACTATCCCGCCATCAGCAAGATCATTAAAAAAGCCTGCCAGGACTTTGGCGTACCCTATATCGAGTACCCGAAGATGCGGCTGGCCGTGGTATCGCATGTGAATTATCTCCGCTCGCTGAGCCGAAAATAAGGGGCCGGTCCTGCGTACACCTGCTTATCCACATCTTTATTTATGATTTTGCCGCTACGGGAAAGCCGTTTAACTTGCACGGCTTTTCAATGCAGTAAGTATGATGGACCTCACCAATTATGATCCGAACAGTGTTGGCAACCCCAATAACAATATTTTCGGTTTACCCACCAACGAACACGATTCGCGGCTCGTTATCCTGCCCATTCCCTGGGAAGTAACCGTGAGCTATGCCGCGGGCACGGCGCGCGCCCCGGATGCCATCCTGAAGGCCAGCCTGCAGGTGGATCTTTTTGATCCCGAAATGCCCGATGCCTGGAAACAGGGATTCTATATGCGCATGCCCGACAAAAAGATCCTGATGAAAAGCGATTACCTGCGCAAGGAAGCCGAGCTGTATATCGATTATATTTCAAAGGGAGAAGACGTGGACGCCAACCAGTTCATGTGCAAGACCCTGAAAGAAGTGAACGAAGGCGGCACTTTTCTCAACAACTGGGTGTACGAACAGACGCGCATGCTGCTTGAAAAAAACAAGCTGGTGGGACTGCTTGGCGGCGATCACAGCACGCCGCTGGGATACATGAAGGCCATCGCCGCGAAATACGGCGATTTCGGTATCCTGCAGGTGGACGCACACTGCGACCTGCGCGATTCCTATGAAGGATTCATTTATTCACATGCCAGCATCATGTACAATGCCCTTAAAGAAATACCGGCGCTCAAACGACTGGTGCAGGTGGGTATCCGCGATTACAGTGAAAGCGAATGGGATTATGTAAAAAACAGCGGCCAGCGCGTCATCACTTATTTCAACCGCGATATCCGCAACCGCATGTTCGAAGGGGAAACCTGGAAAGACATCACCACCGAAATCGTGAGCCAGTTACCCGATAAAGTGTTTATCAGTTTTGACATCGACGGGCTCGACCGCAAACTCTGCCCCTTTACCGGCACACCGGTACCGGGCGGGTTTGAACTGGAACAGGTGTTCTATCTCTTCAGCAAACTGCGCCAGAGCGGTAAAACCATCGTCGGATTCGACCTCAACGAAGTGGGCATCGGCGGCGATACCGATTGGGACGCCAATGTAGGCGCCCGTGCGCTTTTCAAACTGTGTAATCTGCTGGTGGCAAGCAACAGCTAAATGCGACAATCGTATCAACTGATCATCAGGGACAGGAATGTGTACCGGTACCGGCAACTGGCCTCTTTCCTGTTCGGGATCAATGCTGCCATTTTCCTGATGTTCGCGCTTCGTTCGGATTCCGTCTCCGGTAAGATCATCCTTTGTACCGTTTCTTTTATCATGGTCGCGTATGCCTTTTACAACTGGAAGTATAAAACAAACAAAGAGAAATCCTATATCGCCGTCTATTTGCTGGCCGCTGCGGTTTGGGCACTCGAAACGCCATTCTGGTATTTCTCCGTTGTACTGTTGCTGCTGCTGATCCTGCAATACCGGATGGAAAAGGATTTTATTATCACATTTAATAATGAAGATATTGTACTCACCAGTTTTCCCGCGCGCCGATATGCCTGGCCGGATTTCAACAATATCGTGCTGCGCGACGGCCTGCTGACGATGGACTTTAAAAACAACCGGGTCATGCAGGTCGAGCCCGACTGGAACAACACAACCGGTTTACCTGGTAACGAAACCTGGGACGCCGGCGAAGCTTATCCCGATATTGAAAAAGAATTTAACGAGTTTTGCAAACAAAGACTGACTCAACCAGGATGATGATTCACCCATTGACCCATTTGACTTATATGACTAATATGACTTATTTGACTTATTTGACCACATGAACTCCCCCTTCCTACTATATTCCGATGGCAAAGGCAGGATCTTTGAAGATCTTTCACTCTATGCCACCGGCCGCAGCGGATGGGACGCCCTGCCCGTACCCGGCGACCAGTGGATCGAATTACCCGATGGCGGCTCGCTGTATGAGCTTCCCGGCCGGCGCGGGATCGGCATCGATGTGAAGACCGGGGAAATGCGGTTATGTGAAAAAGGCTGGGCCGTGGCGGCATTTATCCCGCCCGCGCATACCGGTTATTATCTCGCGGCCTATGAAACCGCGCCGGGCGCGCCCACGCTCCCCCTTTTTTGTTATACGGCCGCGGGCTGGCATCACAACAAGTTCTTTGTGCCTGCCACCCGTATCGAATCAGATATCCGGCAGGATTGCGCGGGCTACGACGCGAAGCAGGTGGAAGCGGGAGCAAAGGCATTGCTCCTCCATTACCCGCATAACCGGCTTGTGCAGCACCTGATGAACAATTGCGCGCTCACCTATCATTGCCCCGCCGCGCGGAATTTCGCGCTGGGCCGCTGGGAATGCCCCGTACCCGCTTCACCTGCCTGCAATGCCAATTGTGTAGGCTGTATTTCACTGCAACCGGATGAAGAGCCGATCGTATCCACGCAGGACCGGCTAACGTTTAAGCCCACACCGGAAGAGATCGTGGAATTCACCGTTCCGCATCTGGAAACGGCGCCCTACCCCATTATCAGTTTCGGGCAGGGTTGCGAAGGCGAACCCCTGCTGATGTGGGAAACCATCCGTGAAGCCATCACTGAGATAAGGAAACATACATCGAAAGGAAGCATTAATATCAACACCAACGGATCAGATCCCGAAGCCGTCAGGAAATTATGTGAAGCGGGGCTCGATTCGATCCGCGTGAGCACGAATTCGGCGCGCCGGGAGATCTATATGCCTTATTACCGGCCTAACAATTACGATTTCGACGATATCGTGGAAAGCCTGAAAGTAGTTACTGATTCCGGCGGCTGGACTTCCATCAATTATTTTGTATTTCCCGGCATGACGGACAACGTGGCCGAATACGAAGCACTGCGGAAACTGGTACGGGAAACCGGTTTGAAAATGATCCAGTGGCGCAATTTCAATATCGACCCCGACTGGTATCTTGGCAAGATCGGGGTGACCGATACGGGAGAATCCCTCGGCGTAAAGCAATTACAGGAACTGATCCGGGAAGAATTCCCGCAGCTGAAATACGGCTACTTCAACCCGCCCATCGAACGCATCAAAGGAAGGTTTGAATCAGACTTTGCACATTACTGACAGCAGATGCCCGATCCAGGAAGAAAAAATATTGCAACCGGAGCCGTGCTGGCCGTGCTGGCCGCATTGATCTGGTCGGGAAATTTTATCGTGGCGCGCGATGTGAACAAAGCCATCCCGCCCATCGGGCTTAATTTTTACCGCTGGCTTACGGCTTCCCTTATTATGCTTCCCTTTGCCCTGAAAAAATTCGCCGGGGAATGGAAGGCGGTCAGGCAATCCTGGCATTACCTGTTCTGGATATCGCTGACCGGGGTATCGCTCTTTAATACTTTTGTTTATGCCGGCGCGCATTATACTTCCGCCATCAACCTGGCCCTGATCGGTACCACGACATCGCCTGTCATCTCGATCATCCTCGCTCGGATTTTCCTGAAAGAAAAGATCGGCTTCCGGAAAATCGCGGGCCTGCTGCTTTGCGTCACCGGCGTGCTGTTTCTTTTATCAAAGGGAAAATGGCAAAACCTGCGTGAATTGGAATTCGGCAGCGGTGATCTCTGGATGCTGGCCGCGGCTTTCTGTTTCGCCGTGTACAACGTAATGGCGAAGAAAAAACCGGCCGCCATCTCTTCCTTTAATTTCCTGTTCACCATTTTCAGTTTCGGCACCCTGCTGTTGCTTCCCTTTTTTATCATGGAATGGAACCGTTCGCCCGCCGTGCACTGGAACAGCCATCTTGTTTTTTCGGTGCTCTATCTCGGCGCCGGCGCTTCGGTGATCTGCTTTTTTATCTGGAATATCGCCATCCGCAACCTGGGGGCCGGCCGCACCGCGCTCTTTGGCAACCTGATCCCCGTTTTCAGCAGCCTCGAAGCCGTGCTGCTGCTGCATGAAGAATTTTCATCCGTGCATATTGTCAGTATGCTGCTGGTTATTACAGGCGTGCTGCTGGCCAACTGGCGGCTGGCTGGCAACCGGTAAGCAGCAATCATAGTATTACTGGCAATCCAGCCCTTCGATCTTTACCACTTCGATCAGTTTTTTACAATCTTTATCCGCATAAACATATTTCAGTCCCACGATGACAAATTTCGAGATACAGAAATCATCCCCGCCCAGGCAATTCCAGCGGTCGTAGAGTTCCACTTTCATGAATTGTCCCGCCCTGTTATGCTGGGGATTCTTCCCGAAATTTTTATCGAACTCTTCGAAATAGCGGAGGCTGTCGCTCAGGTTCTCCACGTTTTGGTTAGGGGCGCAGGCGATCTCCGTATGGGCGTTCATCACTTTTACGCACTGCGCATTCCGGTAAAAATTATATACGGTGCCGGCGCTGTCCCGGAACCAGGTGGAGAATTCCGCCTTCCCGTATCGCCGCAGGGAATCGAGGTACCGCTGCCGGGCCCGGTACGCTTCACTGTTCCGGTATTGATCCCAATCGATGGCGGGAATATCCAGTTCCAATACATAATCGTATCCGTCTTCCTCCTTCGCTTTATCTTTTGGTTTAGGCGCTTTGTCACCGCCCCGTTTATTCAGCAGCTTAAGGGTGGCCGGTTTCACGGTAATCAGTAAGGTAAGCGGGGCATTCATCCGGTTGCTGCAATGGATCAGGTATTGCCCGTTGTTTTGTTTGCTGGCCCCGAAATGACTTAATACTCTTTCCTGTTCTTCGGGCAGCACCCACAGTGTATTCATCAGGGGATCAAAAGCGCCCACGCGGGTTTTCTCTCCCCCCGCTATATGCGTTTCCCCGGCATTCCCCGATTTTAATTTTTTCAACAAACTGCTGAGGGCCGCGTCTGAAGCGATACCCGCAAGGGCGTCCCGCAGCTTGCGGAGCCCTGCCGGTGTATAGTTTTTGTCCAATTCATCACAGGCCGCAATTCCATTACTGATCTTGTCCTGCGCATTTTTAGATATCTCCGTCCCTGTTCCGTTTTGCATCATGACGAGACCATTCCGGATTACATCGGTATGTACGTTTTCCTGCAGGGAAGGATCATTCACATGAGCGGCAGCGGTTTCATAGGCGGCCAAAGCCGCCTGCCCGGATCCGGTGCCGGGGCGAAATCCCGGCAGGAAGCGAAGCAGGTAATCGACCGTCCATTTGCTGTCTTCCAGTTCATCCGCCCCATTGCAATTCGGAATATTATCAATGGCTTTTTGAGCGATATCCTTATAATCCGGGTGCTCATTTCCGAGACCCTGCACATAATGTTCCAGGTCCTTTTTGATTCCTTCCGCCCAGCGGTTGAATTCCTCACAGGTGGTCAGCGCTTTCTTCTGCGCCTGCAACGGGCCGGCCAGATCGATGGAAGGATAGAGTGTAGCGCTGATATTAAATTCACCGGGCCTGACACCGGTAATGGTGCGGTTGGCGGTCCAGTCAGTTGCGGAACGACCGCTTCCTGCCGGAAACCGGAGCACCTGGATATTTCCGCCCGATAATTCGATGATGCCGGGTGTCAGGTTCTTCAGGTCCAGGCTCATAACGGGTATCTGCATGGCTTCTGCAGAGTCGAGTTCTGTAATTTTCGGGTCGATGGTAACGGTCAGCGCGGCGGTCTGACCTTTGCGCAGGTTGGTGCCGGAACTGCTGAGCGAAAGAGCGGCCAGCCTGGTTTTTACCTGGTCTGTGTGGTTGCCGGATTGCCGGGTGATAGTGATAGCGCCGGGCTGAACACCCGCAGGCAATGCCAGCACCGTTTGCGTGGGTGATTGGGCGAGTACCACGGCGGCTGTTTTATTACCGGTTCCGTCCTGTATAAAAAATTGATCGGAGGGCTGAAAAAGCGTCCTTGTATTGTTAGCGGCATAGACGGGGATATTGCCGTTGGTGAGAAAAACCTGCTGGTCGGTAAAGACCGGGGGCTGGTCCGCAGCGAGATTCCCCGTGGCGGGCGCGGGGGGTAATACGGGGTTTCTCAGGACGACCGTCGCATCCTTTCCTCCCGGCGGGCCCGTGCATACCAGTTCCTGCGCCCGGGTGGAACCGGCGGGCAGAGAGAGGCGAAAGGCATTTCTCCCTTCGCGGAAAGGTATAACGGTTCCGGCTAAGCGAAGTACCTGGTTCCTGAGCAATGCCTCGTTTCTGTCTTTTTCATTTTTGGTTTCTCCCGCGGGCGTGGCGATCACGGTGCCGCTGATCGTAACGGTGCCCGTCCCGGCCGCGCTGAGATCGCCGGGCAGAATGACCGTTAACCGTCCGGGTGGTGAATTGAACTGTATGGTACGGTAGTCATTTTCGCCGGATACGGTTCCGGTAACGTACGCTGTCTGGGCCCAGGTTATTGATGCGGGTACAAGCAGGAATAAAGAGAGCACAGAAAGCAGGAGATTTTTTCTCATGTCTGTGCTTTTGCTAAATTTAAAGATTATCCCGCATTCCTGAAAAATTAATACGAAGCCGCTTGCCAGCAAAACCGAAACATGTCCTCCCGCTCATTGTGCTCGCGCAGTTTGCAGGCACCTCCCTCTGGTTTACGGGAAATGCGGTCTTGCCCGAATTAAAAAAAGCGCTGGACCTTGATCAGTACGCGATCAGCCTGGTTACAGCCGCGGTGATGATCGGTTTTGTCGCGGGTACCCTTGTATTCGCCATATTCTCGCTGGCAGACCGTTTCTCCCCTGTTCGTTTGTTTTTCATTTGTTCATGCTGCGGGGCGATTTGCAACCTGCTGGTCGCCTGGCTGGCCCATGACGGCGCCACGCTTTTCCTGTTCCGCTTCCTGACCGGTTTTTTTCTCGCAGGCATTTACCCGGTGGGCATGAAGATAGCGGCTGACTGGTTTGAAAAGGGACTGGGGCATGCCATGGGCTTTTTGCTCGGCGCCCTCGTACTGGGTACGGCATTCCCGCATTTATTGAAGAACCGCGATTTTGATTTACCCTGGAAAACAATTTTATACTGCACTTCCGCTTTCGCGTTTGCCGGCGGCTTATTGCTCTACTTTTTTGTGGGAGATGGTCCCTATCGTAAAAGAGCGGGCCGTTTCCGCTGGGACGCCATTCCCCGCATCTTCCGCTCGCTTCGATGGAGACAAACGGCATCCGGCTATTTCGGACACATGTGGGAGCTCTATACTTTTTGGGGATTCATTCCGGTGATCATATCGCTGTATGCGGAAAAAAACGCGATCACGCTCAATATCCCCCTGCTGAGTTTTCTTGTGATCGGCAGCGGCAGCCTGAGCTGCATCGCCGGCGGTTATGTGTCGCGCACCGCGGGAAGCGCGAAGGTGGCGACCATTTCGCTGTTGATTTCAGGTCTTTGCTGCCTGCTCTCCCCATTAATTTTTTCTTTCCCGCTTTATTTATTCCTGGGCATGATTTTTACCTGGGGCATGACCGTTGTTCCGGATTCTCCGCAATTTTCATCCCTGGTGGCGCAATACGCGCCTGATGATTTAAGGGGAACCGCGCTGACGATCTATAATTCTATCGGCTTTACGATCTCCACCATTAGTTTATGGGTCATCGACCGGGTATTCCATTCAACCGGTTTTATGGGTGGAGCCAATACTTTTATCCTGCTGGGTGCAGGCGCTATCGCGGGTTTGCCCCCGATGTTCCGCCTGCTGAAGAGGGAGAAAAAATAAATCATTTCTTCGCGGGCAGGCCGCAGGCCGGGGGCTGACCACCCCTTGCTGTAACATGAATCTGGTGAATACAATTTCCCACCGATGCATTTCCCTTACCCTGCTGTTTTCCCCCGACCGGCGCATTGTATCCGGTACCGGTCGCAGATTCGCAAAGTATCTTCCCGATCGGCTCGGGAAAATATCCCGGGAATTCGGTTACACCGGCAAGGTTGTCGTACCGCATGACGCAATTGATATTTCCGCTTCTTAACCCGCCGTAGTTCGGGAGATCGTATTCTTCGGCGGCAGGTTTCCCGGAATTTACCGGCTTCTCCCCGTGATGACAGACATTACAACCGTGCAGCAATTCGTGCGCCACCACCTGCCGTATCTTGTCGCCTGGATCCAGTTTACTGGTTTGCGCTTTCGGGGTGCCCTTGAAACGTTCCTCCACCGCTTTATTGATCTTTTCGATATCTGTCCTGACTTTTTCAATATTCACCCGGATCTCATACTCCCAGTTTGGCGGCGAGGGTCGTTCTCTCTTATTAATATTTAAAGCGATCCCCTGGTTTTCGCTGCCATCCCGGCCCACGGCTTTTCCATCGATCAGTTTGAGACCCCATTGTTCGATGACGTTCTTCGCATTGGTATAATTAAAGTTGATCCAGCGGCGGGGGATCTTCGAATCACCAATGGGGTCGCTGACATATTGCTCCCCGTTCAGGAGAAAAGTTTCAAGACCGGAAATGCTTTCAAAGAGACTGATGTCAAGATCGGCGCTGGTACGGTGTATGAATAATGTTTTAACGGCCGGGTCGCAGCGCGTATGTTCCGGCTTTGTCACGGCAGGCGCGACCGCCACTTTTTTATCGCCGTTTTGCAATACCATGAATCCCCGGTATTCTTCGTAATTGGTGAGCCCGTCACCGTTCACGCCGTCGCCGGCAGGCTGGTCATCCTCGTCCTGGTAATCCCAGGCCGGGTCCGGCGTCATGGTTCCATCGGCCTTCATCCAGCCATTATCGGGTAAGTGATTCTGATCTACATCCAGCGGAATGCTGACCCGGTTGTCGTGGTAATCGAATATTCCCCTACCCATCGTTCGCGATGGATGCCGGGCTTCCTTCTCTTCTACCGGTATCGGCGTGTAGTAAGGCATTTGCCCGGTGATCGTTCCCGGATCTCCGGCATTGATATTCGCAAAACTTCGCAGGAATCCGTAAGCGCCGAAATCTTCGCTGTACACATGGATCGTATAGCTGTTGACCGGGGCCTCGGTGCGGGCCTGCATGAAATAACCCTGCCCCCTGCAGTCTTTTAAATACATCGTGTCGAGGAAAGCTTCCTGTCCTTTTTCATTTTTCAGTTTCAGGTCGCGGCACGACTTCGCCTTACCCGGCAAAGGATCATTCATACATGTACCTTTCTCATTGCTCACATTCATTAACTCAAAAAAATGAATGCGGCAGGCATGCGCGGGCCCGGGTTTCCAGGCGCCGTCTTTATACATCAGCATGCTGGTTAGCGAAACATGATTATCTTCTTCCGGCAACCAGGCAAGCGGGGTAAGGGATAATTTTACACCGGGACGGTAAATCCGGATCATCCTTTCCGCGAGAGGCGTATCGTCGTCATGCCGGTCGCCGCCTCCCGGGTTAAGGGCAAACATTTTGATCTTAATATCATAAAAATCCGCATCCGGCGATGCCGGCCAGTTTTCCGGAACCTTATAAATGACGGCGGCCCCGGTATCCAGGAGCTGGTCATTCCCGAATTTTCCTTTTTCCCCCCCTGTCAGTTTGGTAACCGGTTCAATAGACCATTTGAAGAGTACGTTATCTTCAAAATCGTTCTCGAACGGCGGAGGGTTGATGCAATCCTGGCTTTCACAGGAAATTTTTTTCAGGTGATCCATATCCCTTGAATCGGTGGCGCGCAGCAGCATCCATTGCCCGGGTAATACGAATTCATTGTCTGGCACTGCCGGCAGAATAATTGTTGGGGGCGGAATAGGCGTTTTTTTATTCCATTCAGGCCCCACCGGTCTGCAATGGGCGTCTTTGGAGGGAACGGGAGACGAAGTCACCACCGGATCTTTTTTTGAATCAGCGCTGACGGTAATATCATAATAATCTTCTTTGGCACGGTCCTTACCGTCCTTGCCGGCCCGGCTTCGCTTAGTCGTGATCGTTATCTCGCGGATCACTGTTTCATCCTGGATCTGCGTGGGATTGTCGTCAATGATTTTCAGCAGGATGGTGGTGGTGACCGTGGTATCCGTTTTGATCACCGGTAAAGGCAGTACCGGCGGTTTGAAAATCACATAATCGCCTTTTGTTTCAAGTTTATTTTCCGGCATGCAGCCCAGCTCGGAAAAACTCCCCTCGCCTTTCAGGATGATCCATTCGAATTTCACCCTTCCGTTCAGGTTGGTGATTTGGTAACCCCCGGGTTCGCATTTGGGTTGTGCGATACAGTTCCAGTAAAGCTGGTCGTCATCATTGCCTTCCGCGCCCAGCGGAATAAAATCATCGCGCCTGATCCGGTATGAGCGGGCAAACCGCGGTTTTAATCGTCCCGTCATCGAAGGGGTGGCATATTCCTCCCATTCCATTTCACAGGTGGCCGGGTTGGGAAACGGTGGCGGTATCGTGCCCTCATAATTGCAATTCGTAACGCATTTGGTGCCGTTCTTGCAAAGGACCGTCACCGTCAGGTTCAGCACGTATGGGCCCGGTTTGATGATCTTTAATTTTACGCGTTTCTTGTCCTTATCGCCGTCAATGGTCACCACGCTGTTATCAGACAGGTGCCAGTTGATCCTGATCAGCGAGATCTCGCATTTCACGCGGGTGGTTCCTTTGCCCGTAAAGCCCCTGCAGGCGGCATTAATAAAAGCATCGAACCATTTAAAACTCGAATTCCCTTTCACTTTAACGACCTGGCAACTTACTTCACAGGTACAGTCGCCGTTCACCGGTTCGGGTTGCGTCGTGTCAACGGGTTCGGGTTGCGTGGTATCAGCCGGTTGCGGTTGCGTGGTATCACCCGGCTGCGGGGGCCCGTCTTCGGGACGGGTGGGTGGATTCTCCGCCTGTACATCCGGCAGGTCAAGGTATACGTCCACGAAGAAATTACCGCTTCGCAGGCTGTGGATGGTTAATTTTCGGCTATATGTTCCTGTTAGTAGGCTGTCTTTCGTCAGCGGGATCGTTTGACTGTTCAGCGGCAGCATGTTCACAACTTCTTTCGACCTGTTTTCAATTTGCAGCAGCGCCGTTCCCTTCAATCCTTCCAGCCCCGACACTTCAATAAGGATATACGTGTTCTCTCCTTTCTGCAGGTTCAGTTTGCCGGCCGTAACATTCAGCTTTACGCCCGAAACGGATTGGGAACAGGAGGGCTTGTCTTTTTCCGTGATGGTCAGCTGGTGACTGCCATCTGCCCCGGCGGGATAATAAACGATGCATTGCCGGGGTGATTCGGCCAATACGGGCAATTGGTTCTGGTCGAACAGGCAGTTTGTATTGGAACTGTTCCCGTCAAAATCACCCAGCACCCGCAGGGGTGCATTGGTGAGCGCCTTCTCAGGAATAAAGCAGCCATTACCGGTAACCATTGCGGGTTGAGACGGGGGTGCGGGAAGGACCAGTTTCATTTGTTTATTACCGCTGACCAGCAATAATTCCATCGGTGATGCCGCCTGCCTGTCCTTTTGCACCAGCCAGTCGAAAGACGCGGAACGATCGGGAACCAGGATTTTGGTTCCGTCCACGCTCAGCCTGCTCTTCATCAGCGATGCGGCATTTTTCTCCTTTTGCCTTGCATTTTCGCCGGCGGGTTCAATAATGACCGTACCTGAAACGCTTTCCCCCGGGCGGATATCGTCGGGCAGGTATACTTTTACTTTACCAAATTGCGTAGGAAATACCGCAGTGGTCAGACCTTTGATGCTGCTGATCGTTTGCGCCCAGGTTATTGATGCGGGTACAAGCAGGAATAAAGAGAACACAGCCGAGAAAATGATCCACTTTCTCATTGCAGTGCTTTTGCTAAATTTAAATTTTTTTGTTGAACATTCCTGCAGCATTTTTATAATATGATACCACAAAAGATCATCATCGTTGGCTCCACGTCGGGCATGGGGAGAAGGATGGCGGAGATATTAATGGAAAAAGGCCACCGGGTAGGTGTTACCGGCCGAAGGCTTCATTTACTCGAGGAAATAAAGCAACAATATCCCCAGCAGGCTGAATATGAGAGTTTTGACGTAACCGGGTCCGAAAATATCCCTCACCTTGAATCCCTGATCAGCAAACTCGGGGGCCTTGACCTGCTGGTGATCAGCGCCGGCACCGGAGAGCCCTCCAAGCAACTGAAATGGGAGATCGATAAACCCATCGTGAATACCAACGTGAACGGATTCGTCGAAATCGCCAACTGGGGTTTCAATTATTTCCTTAAACAGGGAAAGGGTCAGCTGGCTACGCTCTCCTCTATCGCTGCCAACCGGGGCAATAGCTGGTCGCCCGCCTATGCGGCATCAAAAGCCTTTCAAAGCACTTATTTCGAGGGATTGTATATCAAGGCTAAAAAAATGAAGGAGTATTCGGGCAACCCGCGGCTCGATATCCGCATTACCTGTATCGAACCGGGCTTTGTAAAAACAAGGATGGCCAGGGGCGGGAATAAGATGTTCTGGATCGTGCCTGTGGATAAAGCGGCGCGGCAGATCATCAGCGCCATTGAGAGCGGGAGGAGAAAAGTCTATGTCAGCCGCCGCTGGTGGCTGATCGCCCGCCTGATGAGATGGGCCCCTTTCTGGCTTTACCGGAGGCTGCTCTAGCCTTTTTCCCGATTTAACATTTTCTATATCATCTTCCGGACAAGTTGCACGGCGTTTGCATCGTTACTAACAGGTGTGAAAAACAATGATTTCCACCCCCATTCACCGAAAACTACATTTGTATGAATAACGCTTACGTCATGTCTGCATCCCTTGAAGCCAAATACCGCTCCCAGGCCACCATGATCACGGCCGGCTTTGCCGCCTTTATGATCCTGCTGATGTTCCTGTTGAAATGGGACATGACCTATATTCCCCGTATCGTTGAACAACCCGCAATTGAAGTTGAACTGAACCTGCCCGAGGAACCGGAAACATATGCGAGTGGTGGTGGCGGTGGCGGCAATCCCGTTCAGGCCAGCGGCCCCGCGGGCATTGCGGCGCCCGTGCCCCCGGTACCCGGCGATAAAGACGATTCAAAAGATATTGAGGATAATGATAAAGAATCTGTTCCCGTCACAAAACCGGTAGTGGCGAAACCCAAAGCTGAAAAAATTGTCAATACCTCGATCGTAAAAGCAGAACCCAAACCTGTGGTGGAAACACCCGCTCCCCCCAGGCCCAAGGCCGTTTTGGGTAAAACAACCACGGGTGCCGGCAAAGGCGGCGGAACAGCCGATGATTACGAACGCAGCGGCGGCACCGGTAACGGTTATGGCGTAGGCAATGGCAATGGCACGGGCGGCGGTACCGGCGGGGGCAATGGCGGCGGCAACGGCACGGGCAACGGAACCGGCAGCGGTCCGAAGATCACCCGCGGCGACCGCAAGATCATCCGGTATTATTCCTTCGAGGGCGATCTCGACAAAGCTGTGATCTACGCGAACGTCAGCGTTTCGCCCGAAGGGATCGGTAAATTCATCAGCATCGCGAAGGGATCATCCAACAGCAGCAACGCGTATAAAGAGGCGATCATTCAGTACCTGCAAAATATCAAATTCGACAAGGCCGATCATGAATCCATGCTGACGGTACAATTTAATTTCCGGGTGAACTAATCATATTTATTTTAAAAACCTGCAGGGCCGCGAGTATCTATCGCGGCCCTTTTTATGCAGCGATCCTGTTTCCATGATCAAACCGCCCGTCAACGGGGCCGTAAATCATTCTTTCCTGTCTTTTGATACTTTTGCGCACATGACCTATCCCCAGGCCCTTGACTACCTCTATACACGGCTGCCCATGTTCAGCCGGATCGGTGCCGCCGCCTATAAAAAGGACCTCGACAATACCATCGCGCTCTGCGGATTCCTGGGCGACCCGCATAAAAAAATAAAGACCATCCATGTGGCCGGCACAAACGGTAAGGGCTCGGTGAGCCATATGCTCGCCGCGGTATTGCAGTCGGCGGGATATAAAACGGGGCTCTATACATCCCCCCATTTAAAAGATTTCAGGGAAAGGATCCGGGTGAACGGGATGATGATTCCAGAAGACGTTGTAACCGCATTTACGGAAAACATCATGCCGCTGGCAGATAAAATATCGCCCAGTTTTTTTGAGATCACCGTGGCCATGGCATTTGATTTTTTCGAAAAGGAAAAAGTAGATATCGCGGTGATTGAAACCGGCCTGGGCGGGCGGCTCGACAGCACCAATATCATCACCCCGGAATTATCGGTGATCACCAATATCGGTTACGATCATATGAACCTATTGGGCGATACCCTTGAAAAGATCGCGTTTGAAAAAGCCGGGATCATCAAACCCGGCATACCGGCTGTGATCGGTGAATCCACGGCCCTGACAAAACACGTTTTTGAAAAAGCGGCCCGTGAAAGAGAGGCGCCGCTGTATTTCGCCGCGGAAACCCGGCAGGCCGTGAACTGGGAATGGATTAAGCATTCTTTAATGGTGGAAGTGGCCGAAAAAAATCATACGGACCACCATCACTGGGAATTGGGGCTGACCGGTATTTACCAGGTTAAAAACCTGCTGACCGTACTAGAAACCTGCAGCCTCCTGCAGCAGGCAGGCTGGCATATCGATGAGACATCGATCCGTAATGGTTTGAAGCATACCGCCCGGCTCACCGGGCTGCACGGGCGCTGGGAACTGCTGCGTCATCGCCCCGAACTGGTGCTGGATGTGGCGCATAATGCCGACGGCATTGCGCAGCTGGTAAGACAGGTGGAACTGGCGACTTACCGGGAACTGCATATCATCATCGGCATCGTGAAGGACAAGGATGCGGAACAGATCCTCGGCATGCTTCCGAAAACCGCCATTTACTATTTCACCAAAGCCCGGATACCCAGGGCCCTGCCGGAGACCGAACTGGCGGCGAAAGCTGAGAAAGCGGGATTAAAGGGAAAAACTTTCGCGGAAGTGAATGAAGCGCTCAATGCGGCCCTGTCGCATGCGCATGCGGATGATATGGTGATCGTTTGCGGAAGCGTTTACCTGGTGGGAGAAGTCAATACTTCAGTTCTCCCAGCCGCTCCAGGGCATACATGATACAGCTGAGGTGCATAGACTGCACGATTTTTTTTTCACGAACCAGGCTTTTCAGTTCATCCATGCTTAATAACATTACTTCAATTTCTTCGTTCCCGTCGAGCTGCTGTTCCGCCACCCGCTTCCCCCCTTTCGCGAGAAACATGTGCAGCAGGTTGCTGTTGGTGGAAGGATTGGGCGAGATCCGGCCCAGGTATTCAAAGGAAGAGAAAGCGTAGCCCGTTTCTTCCAGCAGTTCACGCGCCGCGGCCGATTCAAAATCCTTATCCGTTTCGTCAACGCAGCCCCCCGGGATTTCAATACAGGTTTCGCCCAGGGCATGCCGGTATTGCCGCACCATCACCACCCTCCCGTCTTCTGTAACCGGTAAGGCGCCCACCCAGGTGGAGAATTCATACACGTAATAAGGATCCACGATCTTTCCCCCGGGGGTCAGGCATTTCTCTTTTCTGACCTTGAACCAGTTGTCGTTAAAAAGATATTCGGAAGAAAGGGTTCGCCAGCGGAGGTCGGACATGATATACTAAGAATTATGAAGTTTAAAAGGAGTAAGCTGTGAGCTGTGAGCGACTTCTTTATTTAACATTTAGCATTTAACATTCAACATTTAGCATTCACCATGTAAAATTCTCACCATTTCATCTTTTCCCGAAGCGCCATGATATGCGCCACATGATGCTTACCATGCCAGGCATACAGGCCGAGCAGGTACCAGAGCCGCATGGTCTTCTTGTGTTCGGGATGAAAAACGGTACGGTTGTTCCAGTCATCATCCGATAAAGGTTTCAGCGCCTCGTGCCAGCGGGCATGCAGGGCATGTAAAAGGGTGATGGAAATATTCACAGGCAGTTTCTGCACATCATGCAGCTCCGCCCACAATTTCTCATCATAAGGTTTGATGCTGGGATTGTCTTCCGTCATGCCCACCTTGAACCGGATATAGGCATTCATATGACTGTCGGCCACATGGTGCACCAGCTGGTGAACCGTCCAGCCCCCCTCGCGGTAGGGCGTCTGCAGTTGCGCTTCGTCCAGGTTGAGCACTGCGTTCTCCAGCTGCAGGGGCAGGAAATTAATATCGGCCAGCCACTCGATCTTTTGTTCGATGGTAAAAGGCCTGGGCTCATATTTGCCGATGGGATAGCGGGGGTCGGTTGAAGTAAGAGGGGTCATGGGAGTTATTTAAGTCAGAAAAGTCATATTGGTCAGATAGGTCATATAAGTCATATTGGTCAGATAGGTCATATAAGTCATATTGGTCAAAAAGGTCATATAAGTCATATCGGTCAATGGATCATCCTTCGCGGAGCGAATGCCCCGTGAGGTGGATGAAAACATCTTCAAGATTGGCCATCTTCATTTCCTTCGGGCGTTCGAAACCGGAAGCCACGAGGTCGTCGATTAATTTATCGGGCGCGTCCATGGCCACGATCTTACCGGAGTCGATAATCGCCACACGGTCGCAGAGGTATTCCGCTTCGTCCATATAATGCGTGGTGATGATCACCGTCGTTCCCCGCTTCCGGATATTTTTCACCAGCTCCCAGAGACTTCGCCGCGCCTGCGGGTCTAAACCGGTTGTGGGTTCATCAAGAAAGATGATGCGGGGATCATTGATCAGCGTGGTGGCCACCGAGAAGCGCTGCTTTTGCCCGCCGCTCAGTTCCTTTACACGCGACTTGGCCTTGTCTTTCAGGTTCACCATTTCAAGCAGTTCCATGGGCTCCACGTCGCGGTTATACAGTCCGCAGAATAGTTCGATCAGCTGCAGCAGGTTCAACCCGGGGTAATACCCGCTGGTTTGTAACTGAACGCCGATGATCTTTTTGATTTCGTTGGGCTGCCTGTCGAGGTCCAGTCCGTCCACGATCACTTCTCCGCCGGTCTTGCTGCGCAGCGTTTCTATGATCTCGAGGGTGGTTGACTTGCCCGCGCCATTGGGACCAAGCAGGCCGAAGATCTCCCCTTCGAAGACATCGAAGGAAATGCCCTTCACCGCCTGGAACTGGCCATAGTTCTTGACGAGGTTACGTACAGATATGATCGTGTTTGCCATAAAATCAAAACGGTTATAAAATTAATTCCATTTTCACATCCGCGGTCAGGAAAGGGGCCCCGGTCACTTCCACATGCCTGAACCCGTATTTTTCATACAGCTGCAGGGCGGTCGTCAGCCTGCTGTTAGAAAATAAAATTATCTTTTCCGCACCCCTGATCCTTGCTTCCGCGATACATTTTTCCAGCAATAAATTGCCGATCCCTTTTCCCCGCCACGCGGGGTCGACGGTCATCTTGATCAATTCGTATTCCTTATCATTTTCTTTCCATAAGCCGGCCGTGCCGATCACACTACCCCCTTCGATCGCGAGAAAGATGCACCCGCCCCCGGCCAGTACCGTGCCTTCGGGATCGTCGAGTATCGCGAGGTCATGGCTTTCTGTGAGATTATATTTATCCAGCCATTCCAGGTTCAGCGATTTGAACGCAGCATGGTGCTTATTATCATAGTTAATAATCGTTATCATCCCGCCAGGTAGGTTTCCAGTTCATCCATCATCAGCTTGCTCCCGATAAACAGGGGCGTTCGCTGGTGCAGTTCCGTAGGCTGGATATCGAGTATGCGTTCCTTGCCATTGGTCGCCCTGCCTCCCGCCACCGACATGATAAACGCGAATGGATTGCATTCGTAGAGCAGGCGCAGTTTGCCTTTGGGCTTATCGGTGGTGCCCGGGTACATAAATATGCCGCCCTTGATCAGGTTGCGGTGCACATCAGACACCATGCTGCCGATATAGCGCTGCGTATACGGCCCCCCGTCGGCCTTTGTTTTATGCTGGCAGGCGTTGATATAGTTCCGCACTTTTTCATCGTACTGGAAAAAATTGCCATGGTTCACCGAATAGATCTTTCCGGTGGCGGGACATTTGATATCGGGATGGCTCAGGGTGAACTCGCCCACCGAAGGATCCAGGGTAAATCCGTTCACGCCTCTCCTTGTGGCATACACCAGCATGGTAGATGATCCGTACACGATATAACCCGCCGCCACCTGCTGGTGGCCGGGCTGCAGGTAATCTTCGAGTGTGGCAACCGTGCCCACGGGGGTCACCCGCCGGTACACGGAAAAGATGGTGCCAATGGATACATTCACGTCGATATTGCTGCTGCCGTCGAGCGGATCAAAGAGACATACGTATTTCGACTTGACGCTCTTGGCGTCGTCGAATGCCACAAAATCATCCAGTTCCTCGCTGGCGATACCTGCGCAGGCGATCCCGTGGCGGAGCACGCCGGTGAACTGGTCGTTGGCGTACACATCCAGCTTCTTCACTTCCTCGCCCTGCACATTGATCGTGCCCGCGTCGCCCAGGATATCCACGAGACCGGCCTTGTTCACTTCCACGTTCACGCGCTTGGCAGCGAGACCGATATTGCGGAGCAGGTGCGACAATTCGCCCGTAGCCTGTGGAAAATCGCGGAGCTGCTGAATCGTGAATTCATCGAGAGTCTGAACCTTTCTGTTGACGTTCATACGGCTGGTTTATGAAAGAACAAAAGTAAGGGATTGAAAATTCAGATAAAAAGCCGGGAATATCATCGCAGGCCACGAAAAAATTTGGCCACGAAAAACACAAAAACACACAAAATCGTTTCCCGGAGATTTTGGGACACGACCGCAATTCCGGAGATAACTGGCCACGAAAAAAATGG